>JAJDOH010000221.1 GCA_022340265.1 Deltaproteobacteria bacterium
CACGCAGTAGCCGGGGGTCGGATGACAGAGAACGGAGAATGGAGACCAGAGAGCGGAAGACCGCAAGTCCTTCTGGTTCTGTTGCTGGTGTTTTCTTTGCCCTTCGTCTCCTGCGCCGTTCTAAAGCCCTCCGAGCCTCAACAGGCGGTTTCAAAAATCGTGGATTCGGCGTTGGTTGACCAGCGCAACGACGGAAAACCGCCGAGGGCCCTCCCCGTGAACAGGCCTGTACAGATAAGTTTTGAGTCGGATCCCATTGTCTATGCCGCTATTTCAGGAGACGGCAAAACGCTTGCCTATGTTCTTGAAAGAGAAGGAAGATCCTCTTTATGGCTCAGTGCTTTAGGTTCCAAGACCGGGGCGCTTCATCAAAAGCGGCTGCAAGACATGGGCAGAATCTCCGCGCCGTCATTGTCGCAACATGCAGAAAAAATGGTGTTTGTGGCAACGGATTATGATGCCAAGGGAGACATCTATCTCCTTACGATGGATACGCCTGAGTCAATCCCCCGGCGACTGACCGGAAGGGATTCGGCCGATGGTGCGCCGGCACTGTCACCGGACGGCCGCCGGGTTTATTTTCAGCGGCTACTGCCCGGCGTGGGCCTGCCCCAGTTGTCGGTGATGGAGATCGCCGCGCAAACCGACAGCCGGAACACTCCCGAAGCCAACGTGCTGAGAGAAGGCGCTTTTCCCGCTGCTTCCCCGGACGGTGATCGACTGGCGTTTGTCTCCTTTACAGAAGATCCCGGCGGGGACATCCATGTGCTTGACCTTAAAACGGGCAAGGCAAAAGCCATCACAGCGGGTCCGGCGCAAGACCTTTATCCTGCCTGGTCAACGGATGGAAAATCACTCTATTTTTCACGAGTTGACGCAGACACCAATAAAGACGGCATCATCGATTTTAGTGACAAGGCGGTCATATGCCGCATCGCCTCCGAAAGTTCAGGGGGATGGGCTTATCCACTTACATCGGAGGCTTTTTCCGCTTACCAGCCCATGACAACGCCCTCCCAAATCCTTTTTCTTTCCACCCTGAACGGCACCGGAAACATCTGGACGCTTCCCTTGACCGGACAGATTCCCACGAAAGAAAATGCTTCCGATCAGATGGCACTGGCCCGGCTTCTGGCATCACGTATCCCACAGGAGGATTCCCTGGCGGTACTCGCCTGGACCAAGGTTCTGGAGAAATTCGGAGCGGAAAAAAAAATCGGGGCCGAAGCCGCCTGTGAAATCGGAAATCTGTACCAAGACATGGGGAGAGAGGTATCGGCCATAAATGCCTACGAAAGCGTCCTGCAGGAGTTTAAGGAGATTCATCCGGAAGCGGATCTTGCGGCCATTCGACTGGCGGTACTCCAGGCGGAAAAAGCCTGGCGGGCGACGCTCACGGATTATAAACGTGAAGATATCCTTGAAAATGCCGTCAAAGGAATCCAAAAGATATCAGAATCGGAAAGCCTTCCATTAAAGAACAGCACTTTTGGGGACGCCTCCAGGCTAAAGGCCAGGGCAACGATTGCCCAGGCGCAACTGCTGGGGGATCTGGGGCAGAATGCCGCATCCCTCGACAATGCCATTTCACTTCTGGAGCAGGTGGGCAACATGCGGGATCTCCCACCGGCGCTGAAAGCGGAAGCCTTGTTTAACAAAGCCCTTGTCAGCAACCGAATGGGCCAGGCTTCTGTGGTGATCCCCATTTATCTTTCCGTCATTACCCAATATCCGGGTACCTTGTGGGCTGACCGCTCCGTCGAACGGATCATTGATACCCATATTTCCGGGTCCGGGGATGAAACAGACCAGAACCGCATGCAAATGTTGGCCAGGCTGGCTGAAAAGCACCGACAGGACACGCCTCAGCTCTCCATGGGGGCTCTCAACCGAATGGGGGATACGGCCTTTCAAGAAGGGGACTGGCCCCAGGCCAAACGGTGGTATCGGGAAGTGCTCAACCAGCATGCAAAAAGGGCGGCATCTTTGCCAAAGGATGAACCGCTTTCCACACAGGTTGCAGCGGCCCGGCTGGCACTGGCTGAAATTCTGTATAAGGAAGAGCTTTTCCGTCAGGCCCTGGACCTTTATGAAAAGGAAATGGTTTATCGGCCCTATGAAGACAGGCTTTACGGCCTGGCTCGGGCCGCCTATGTTCAAAAATCCCTTGCCGCGGCGAATTTTCTGTTTGCCTTGGGCGAAATTCCAGCGGCCCAAAAAATCTACGGTGACCTTATCCGTGAAAATCCTGATCTGGTTCAAGCCCATCGCGGGTACATCAAAAGTGCTGTCAGTATGAAAGAGATCGATTCCATCCTGAACCGCTACAAAAGGCAACTGGCAAAAGACCCGAACAATCCAGTGCTCCTTTATGCCACAGGACTCTGTCTCACCTACCTGAAAGGAAGAAAGCCGCTTAATGAAGCCAAAGACCTCATTGAAACAGCCATTGGCAAGCAGGGGCAAAATCCGTACTTTCATCAGAGTCTCGGGTATATTTTCGAGGTGTCGGAAACCGTTTACGGCGAGCCGGGCGGTCTTGAAAAAGCCCTTTTGAGTTACCAAAAGGCCTATTTTCTGAACAACCCCAAGCAAGACCCCCAAAACAGCGCCAACCTGGCCCTCAACCTGGGAAATATCCATTTTCTTCTGGGTCAGTACAGCAGAGCCCTCGAACGGTACCTGGAAAGACTTGAATCGAAGGTGCCCTTTGATCACGAGGATACGGAAATTCTCTTTTACCGCCGACTGGGTGGCGCCGCCTTTCAGGTTAATGATCCGGACATATCCATTGACGCTTACAGACGCGCCCTTGGTCTCATTCAACAAAGGATCGATCCCCGGCGGGCATCGGAAGTGATGGGAAAGCTGAACACGTATATTTTCGACCGGATACTGACACCGGCACAGAAACGCTCAAACAACGCCGAAAACGTCAAAATTCTGGCACGGCAGCAGAGCGACATCCATAAGGACCTCTTTCGTGCCACTACAAAACCCTTTGGGCCACCTCCGGATCCGCGATGGCAGCAATACAAACAGGCCATGACAACCATTATGTCCGTGGAAGAGCGGTTATTGGGAGATCTTTCGCCGCTGATTACGGCGAAAAAGAACGAAACCACACAGACCCTTTCATTGATGCTGTCGCGGGCACGGGATGCCCTGGAATTCCCCGGACGGATGATATCGCTTAAAGCCGAACTGCTGGATCGTTTGGGGCTGGCATACCAGGAGGGCCGTCGCTGGCTTTTGGCGGCTGATGCATTTGAAAAGGCTTTTCAGTTGAACTTAGCCCTTGGCAATACACGGAACCTGGCTGCCAATGGGCGGTCCGTGGCTTACAATACTTATATGGCGGCGGGCGTACGGGCAGGAAAGGAAAGGGTGCGGCTTCTAAAGGATGCCCTCAAGCAATTTCAGGAAACCAAAGCGCTGCTAAATCAATACGGAACCGTGGAACCCAAGGAAAAAAAGGCCAACCGCAAAAGGTACGACGGCGGCAATGCCTTACTGAATGTATCTCTCCATGTGGCCCTTGACAAAACTTCCGGATCCGAGGCCGTTTACGGGTTCAGCCGCGAACAGGAAGCGCGGTTGGCACAGGCCTTCATTTCCCGGATCGAGACGGAACTGGGCGTTCTGGCGAAAGCCCGGGATGCCATTGATAAACAGCTTCAGCCCTACCAAAAGGCAACGACGATCAGCGACAAGGACCTTTACGGGGTCAGCCTCATGTCCCATCGGGACGGGCAGCTTCGTTTTGCCCTCGGGCAGCCTCAAAAGGCTTTTCAGTCATTTAAGCGGTCTGCTGAACTGGCGCTCAAACTCAAGAACCCGGTCAGCGCCGCCATGAACGTGGTGAACATGGCCTGGGCCCTTCGCCGGATTCCTCCCAACACCCTTGATGATGAGACACTCAGGGCACAACTGGCGATGCTGGACAGAAAGACATCAAGGCTGCTCAAACGCTCTCAGGATGTGCTGGAACCTTTGGTGCCATCCGATTACCATAACCGGATGGGGGCGTTGATGCTGACCGACAATGAACCGTTTGCCCCTGCATCTCCTGAAAAGGCCGCGGAAAACATGGCCCGTCTGAAACAAGCGGGTGTTCATTTCACCCTTGGCCTTGCATCCATGAAAAGCACTCTGGCGGCCGGGCGCCCCATGACCCGGCGGACACTGGCCCTTGAAACGGCCCTTCAATTAAATCAGGCGCAAGTTGCGCTGGCGCTGGGGGATTCCTCGGTTTCAGAAATCCATGCGAAGAAAGCCCTTGAAACAGCCAAAAAGGGATTGCTTCCCCAATATGAATGGCGTGCCATGGTGCGCTCAGGCGATCTGAAAGGGGCACTCAAAGCTTTGAAGACGGTTCCGCTGGTGGTTGCAGGGTGTGCGCCCCATGAAATCAGGAATGCCTTTTCGCCCATGGTGGCATCCCTGATCCAACGAGAAGATGCCGAGGGTGCGCTTAATCTCCTTGAAAACCTGTCGGAAATAGAGCGTTTCCAAAGGATGGCTCCCGTGGTAACGGGCCGGATCGCCCCTTCAGAAAGAGCGAAACTCCTAACCATTTTTCCGCGATTGATGACGCTTCAGAGACTCAAGGGAGAATTGCACGCGGCCGAAAACGGCGAAAAACAACACCTCACGGAGCGTATTTTGCAAGAGCAAATCCTTCTTCGAAAGATCGCGGGGAAAAGGGAGAAAGGGGATGAATCGTATGTTGAGGGCATCGTGAGCCTGCCGGCACAACTGACCCGCTCAACCGCCCTTCAGGACGAGCTGTTATTCTTTTTAAGCCTTTGCTTTGAGATGGAGCGTGTGGCGGATCTGGCGGTGGCGGAAATCCCTGAAAACGGCAAAAGCCCAGAGAGAGATCGTTACACTGAACTTCTGACCCTTTACCAACAGACCTTAAAAGGTATCAAAAAATTGGCGACCCGGGAAAAGACACCCGGTGTGGCCGCCCTCTTTGCCCCCTATCCCATGGAATCCATCGATCTCATGGAGGTTCTGCCCCATGGTACCCGCGCCATACGGATTTTTGAAAAAGCCCCAACAGGGAACACCTGGACCGCCTTTCAGGTAACCGAGGATGACATTCGTGTAAAGTCGTTTACCGCTGATCATGATTTTCACGAATCCGAAGGGAGTAGAACCGTCCTCATTTATGAAAACCCGCTAGCGCTCCCCTTTAAGACATCGGGTCCTTTGGCGCTGAACGCCACTTATCTGGTACGGTCGGTTGAAAACCGTAAACCTTTCAAAATAAGGATCGTGGAAATTGGCGCCACCTATCAGATCCCGGCCGATTTTGAGGTGACCCAAATTCCTGCTTCGGCCGAAAAGAAAGAAATCGTGGACGCGCTGCCGGGAAAGCAGGGGCTTCTGCTGGGAGGACCTGTTTACAACGCGAATACGGTTCCCACAAGACCGAAGGAAGTGCCCGTTTACGGACCGGCCATGGGTTTGGACCAGGGAAGAACCCTGCCGCTTTTCACCATTTTTGGTCGGGTTTCCCACGCGTCGCTGGCAATGGCCCCGGAGGCCGCCCCCGAAGATATCTACATGGTCGCACAGATGTTTTCCCTCATGGGGATTTCTTCCCTGGTATTGCCGAACCTGATATCGCCGAACGGGCCAAGGGCGCATTCGTCGGTGGTGACACTCTTTTTTGAAGCCTATGGAAAAAACCCGCTTCAGAAAGCCCTCACAACAGCCCTTGAAAGCCCACGGGCCAATGGCGAGCGCTGGATGAATCTGGGCTACTGGGGCATGAGCGACCGGGAAGCCCTTGATCTGGCAAAAAAGCGGTTCAAGGCGTATGTGCAGGACGGCATTGCATCTTTCAAAAGACAAGAGCCCCTGTATGCCCTGGCCTCTTTTGAAAATGCCCTCATGGTGGCAAGACAGGTGGAGAACCTGTCACGCTATGAACCGCAGCTTTTGGTCTACGCCCGTGAAAGTGCCTATAACGCGGAGCGTTACGAAATTGCCGCACAATACGCCGACGATTTGGTGAGATTCTGGGCGCGGAAAAAACCCGATTCCAAAGAACAGGCGGAAGCCCTGCTGAAACTGGGGCTGATTCGCGCCCGCATGGAGCAGTACGATTCGGCCATCCCCGTTCTGGAAGAGGGGACGGAAATCATGGCCAATCTGGAACTGGAAGACCTGCAGGTATCCGCCTTAAATGACCTGGGGGTGGTACTGGAAAATGCCACCGATTACGATGGGGCACTTGAACAGTTTCAAGCTGCGGCCAAGCTCAGCAAAACCCTGGATAAAAAGGAGCGCCTGGCCCGGCAGCACTCGCGCATGGGGCGCATTTACGATCTCAGGATGAGCCAGTATGCCAAAGCCAAAATCCATTACGTGAAGGCGTTTGAGCTCTATGAAACGCTGGATAAGACCGATGAAATGGCACAGGCCCTTCTGGATGCCGGCCGGTGTGACCGGCTTCTGGGGAATTTTACGGGTGCCGAAGACCACTACCAAAGGGCGCTCAAACTTCTCAAAAATGAAAAGACGGGCCTTCGGGCCGAAAACAAAATCCTGGCGGGCATTTTGATGGAGCAGGCAAACAACCACTGGTTTCAGGCCCGTTACCAGGAGGCCTTTAAAGGCCGGCAGACAGTTTACGAAATGGCCTTGAAAAACAACTGGACACTGGAGCAGGTGAACAGCCTCAATACCGCCGGTCTCATCTGGTGGACGCTGGGGGATCACCCCGCTGCCCTCCGTGAACTGGAAAAAGCCCTTGAACTGGCAAAAAAACTTCGTGCCAGAAGGGATGAAGTAGCGACCACCCTCAATAATATGGGGCTGGTTTATGGGGATGCAGGTGACTACGAAAAGGCTGTTTCATTTCTGGATGAGGCACTTGTCATTGACCGGAAAATCAATTCCAAATGGGCCATGGCCTATGATCTCAAGAACCTGGGCCTCACACGTCTTCGCATGGGGGAAGCGGAAAAGGCCGTTAATTTGTTTTCAGAAGCCCTTGAACTGGCAAAAACAATCGGTAACCGAATTAATCAGGCCAAAATTCTGGTGGGTTATGGTGAAAGCCTCATGGCATTGAACAAGCTCAAAGAGGCTCAAGGCAGGTTTCAAGAGGCCCTCGACCTTTCCCGTCAAATGGTGCTTCGCGAGGTTGAGTGGCGGGCGCTTTACGGGCTGGCACAGCTCAGGTTGAAAGAAGGAAAGAAAGGGGCAGCCCGAGACCTGCTGGAAGCGGCCGTCAAGGTCATTGAAGGCATGCGGGCAGAGATCAAACTGGATCAACTGAAAGACGGGTTTATTGCCAACAAAATGGCCGTTTATGAAACCCTGGTGAGCCTGCTGGTGAACATGGGGCTGGACGCAGAGGCTTTCCATGTTGCGGAACGGTCCCGGGCCAGAAATCTCATTGACCTGCTCGGAAACCAGCGACTTTCCCTGCACGGGGCCGTAAACCAGAAACTTTACGACGGGGAAAAGGCACTCAAAAATCAGATGGCCGAATATGAAACGCTCATGGCCCAGACCACCGATGCCGAAGAACGGACGGTTTACGGCAAGGCGCTGGAACAGGCCCGGGACCGGTACCGGGATCTGATGCTGGAAATTCAGCTTATAAATCCGGATCTGGCGTCCATTATCTCCGTCGATCCGTTAACCCTTGCACAGGTGCAGGAACTTCTTGAGCCGGGAACGGCCCTTTTGGCCTACTATCTGGTGCCCGATGAGATTCTTTGCTGGTTCATCACCAGGGACCGGATGGAACTCTTCAGAACGCCCCTGGGCCGTCAGACGCTGGCGCAGTCCGTTCTGGACTACCGCCGCACCCTTCAGAACCTGGAACCGGCCGAAGCGCAGTCGGAAGAACTCTACAAGTGGCTCCTGGCACCCGTGAAAGGAAGTCTTAAAGGGATGAAGGCCGTCGGTATCGTTCCCCATCACATTCTGCATCACCTCTCTTTTGCCACCCTTTTTGACGGTAAAGAATACTTGGTGGACCAGGTTCCCCTCTTTTCTCTCCCCAGCGCCAGCGTACTTCGCCACACCGAACGGTACCGCGGGTTGGAAAAAAATACCAAGGTTCTGGCTGTGGGCAACCCGGATCTAAAGAATCCGGCACTGGCCCTTCCCTTTGCGGAAAAAGAAGTGGCCTCCATCGGCTGGCGGTATCCCAATGTAACGGTGCTCACCGGGGATAAGGCCACGGAAGGGTGGGTGGTTCGAAACATCTCTAATTTCGGAGTCATCCACCTGGCTTCCCACGGGGAATTTGATCCGGTAAATCCCCTGTTTTCATCGGTCAAACTGGCCAGTGACGATGAGGACGACGGTGACCTGCGGGCCTCTGAGATATTCGGACTGGATATTCAGGCGGTGCTGGTCATGCTGAGCGCCTGCCAGACCGGGTTAGGGAAAATTACCAGCGGTGATGACGTGATCGGTATGAACCGGGCTTTTCTTTACGCGGGAACCAACGCCATTATGAGCAGCCTGTGGCGGGTGAGCGATATCTCCACGGCCCTTCTGGTGAAACAGTTTTACAGGGAATTCAAAAACAAAGGCAAAGCCGAAAGCCTGCAACGCGCCATGCAACACGTGAAGAATCGGTTTCCCCATCCCGGCTACTGGGGCGCTTTTGTGCTGGTGGGGGATTATCGTTGAGAAATGATGGTTTCAGCCATCTCATGGGCCGGAAAGCGTTTCCCGGGCCTTTTGAAACCCACTTTTCAACGTGGCATGAAGACAAGTATCCAGAAAAACGCCAAAGGTGATTCCCGGTATGGATTGCGGAACCTCGGAAACGGGTGTTGCGTGCTGCGATGGTTTCAGGCTATCATGGTTATAGATATTGCAATTTTTGTTTTGGTACTGTTTTTCTGGTCTATTGGCCCTGTGATTGGGTATTTTAAAGGGCAACCTCATTATTGTAAAATAGAAAAGACCGGTTCGGCCGGCGTTGGGAGGGATTAAAATGTTAGTCAAAGACTGGATGAGCAAAAGCGTTATTACCGCGGATATCAACGACAGCATGCAGGATGCCATGAGACGGCTGAAGGAAAACAAAATTTCCATGCTGCCGGTGATAAAAAAAGGCAAACTGGTTGGAGTCGTCACGGATCGAGACCTCAAACGGGCCTCTGCATCAGACGCTACCACCCTGGAAGTCCATGAATTGCTTTTTCTGATCACGAAAATTAAAGTTCAGGAAATCATGACCGAGAATCCGGTAACCATCCCCTTTGATTCCACTGTGGAGGAAGCCGCCGAAGTGCTCTTGGAGAAGAAAATTTCCGGTGCCCCCGTGGTGGACAAAAAAGGAACGGTCATCGGTATCATCACCAAGAATGATCTGTTCCGTGTCTTGATTTCGTTGACGGGCGTTGGCAAACGGGGGATACAGTTCGCCTTCGAGGTGGAGGACCGTCCCGGCTCAATCCGCGAGTTGGCCGATGTGATACGCCGATACGGAGGCCGTATGGTCAGCATCCTGAGCACCTATGAAAATGTTCGAGCAGGTTATCGAAAAGTATTTATTCGCATGTATGGTGTTGAACGGGATCAACTGCCCCAGCTTGAAAAAGAACTGGGTGAAAAGGCAAAATACCTGTATCTGGTGGACCATCGGGAAAACCGGCGGGAAATTTTCTAAACATCTGCCAAAAGGCCACTGCTCCTTAAAGGATGCATACTAAAGCGTACGCATCCTTTGCGCAGGAGCATCTTTTCCATCCTTCCACATAGACCAATCATGTTGCCTTCCAAACACGGCAGTACAAATGTGAGGTTTCTTAATAAGCCTTGCCGTGGTTACCTTTGCCCTGGCAGCGGATTTGCCGCGGCATGTTTTTCTTATTGCAGTGTTATGTCACTTGTGACATATTTACCGAAATCATGAATCAAAGCATCAGGGCCATTACAACTTGTTTCAAACAGATAACGGATATCGATGGAAGCGTTTTTTAAACTCAAAACTCCGGATGAAGTTTTTCACATAATAGATGGTTTTGCGCCCGTTGGCGAGGAGACCGTTTCCCTGGAAGATGCCTTTGGCCGCGTATTGAGTGTTGATTTGACGGCCCCCGAAGATCTGCCCGATTTCTTCAAGTCCACCATGGACGGTTATGCGGTAAAGAGCCGTAACACCTTCGGCGCTACGGAAAGCCTGCCTGCCCTGCTGGAAATAGCCGGTGAAGTCTCCATGGGTGTAGCCGGAAACATCGTCTTAAAAAGCGGGCAGGCCATAAAGATTCCCACCGGCGGCATGCTGCCTGAGGGGGCCGACGGGGTGGCGATGATTGAATACTGCACGCTGTTGGATGAAAAGACCCTGGAAGTCAGTCGTGCCATATCCCCTTTGGAAAATACCATTCAGCCGGGGGATGATTTTAAGAAGGGTGCGGTGATCCTACCCCGAAGAAAACGATTACGGCCCCAGGATTTGGGCGCCATGGCAGGCCTCGGTTTTTCGGAAGTGCCGGTTTTTAGGAAACCGAGAATCGCCATCCTTTCCACCGGGGATGAAATGGTGCCGATTTCCCGGAGGCCCGGGGTGGGTCAGGTTCGCGACATCAATCGATACACGCTGGGGGCCCTGTGCCGGAATATGGGGGCTGTTCCGGTTTATATGGGCATCTGTTCGGACCATTTCCAACCTCTCAGGGAAATGGTGGAAAAAGTCCTTTCATCGGCGGATGCGGTGTGGATATCCGGCGGCAGTTCCGTGGGAACCAGAGATTTCACGCTGAAGGTTTTTGAAACCCTGCCCGATTTCGAACTTCTTGTCCATGGCATATCCATAAGCCCGGGCAAACCGACCATTATCGGTCGATCCGGGGTCAAACCCGTCATCGGCCTTCCCGGCCATCCGGCTTCAGCCCTGGTAGTGGCTGAGGTTTTCATGACAAGCATGCTGCGTACGCTTTCAGGGGCCGTTGCATATGGCAATGGACTTCATACCATCAAGAAAGCCATTCTGAAGCGCAATATTCCTTCCTCCGGCGGACGGGAGGACTATGTTCGCGTCAGATTGGAAAAGGACGGGGAACATGTGCACGCTATCCCCATATTTGGAAAATCAGGGTTGATTTCAACCCTGGTGGAGGCGGACGGGCTCGTTCGAATTGACATGAATACGGAAGGCCTTTACGAGGGTGATAAAATTGACGTAATGCTTTTTTCTCACAACTAAAACGAGGTAGAATGAAAAGACAGGTATACCTTTCGATGAAGCCTCTCAAAGAGGCTCAAAATATCTTCCTTTCCCGGTTCGGTTCGGAGCAACAGACCGGGGTCACTGGCGTTAAGGCTGAAGAGAGTGATGGCCGTATTACGGCGGAACCGGTTTTTGCCAAAACCTCCGCCCCATCTTACCATGCCTCGGCCATGGACGGCATCGCCGTCAAAGCAGAGCAGACCTATGGGGCCACCGAACGTCATCCCCTAACCCTGGCACTGGAAACGGACGCCGTCTGGGTGAACACCGGGCAACCCCTTCCCAGGTCCTTTAACGCCGTGATCATGATCGAAAACGTTCATATGATCGATGAGGGGCATGTTGAAATCAGGTCTTCCGCCTACCCGTGGCAACATGTCCGTAAAGTGGGCGAGGATATTGTGGCCACCCAACTGCTGTTTCCACAAAACCATCGTATCCGGGCCTATGATATCGGAGCGCTCATCGGCGGTGGGGTTTTTTCCGTAAACGTGCGCAAAAGACCCCGAGTGGCCATTATTCCCACGGGGTCTGAACTCATCCGCCATGACGATATTAAGGAAGGCGAAGTTCCGGGTGAAGGTCGGATTGTGGAATACAATGCACGGGTCCTTGCCGGGCTGGTCAGGGAATGCGGCTGCATACCCCTGGTTCAAGACATTGTTTCGGATTCCCAAAACGAAATCCAAGAGGTATTGCGCAAATCGGTGGATTCCGAGGCGGATGTGATCATTATCAACGCCGGATCTTCCGCCGGCAGCCGGGACTTCACGGTTCATGCCATCAGGGAAATGGGTGAAGTGCTGGTCCACGGGGTTGCCATGATGCCCGGAAAACCGACGATCCTGGGGATTGTGGAGGGAAAGCCGGTGATCGGGAACCCTGGCTACGCGGTTTCAGCGGCGCTCTCCTTTGAACAGTTTGTAAAACCGCTGCTTTACGCCCTTCAAGGTGTTTCGCCACCCAAAACGCCCACCATCGAAGTCCAGCCCACCCGGGACATCCCGAGCAAGGTGGGGACCGAGGAATTTCTTCGGGTCAACATCGGCAGGGTGGGCGATCGCCATGTGGCAACCCCGCTGCCTCGGGCAGCAGGCTCCATTACCACCCTGACCCGAGCGGAAGGAATTATCCGCATCCCGGCGCTTTCAGAAGGGATCAGCCAGGGTCAGAAAACAATGGCTGAACTGCTGGTAGATGAAGAGGAACTCGAAAACACCATCGTCATCATCGGCAGCCACGACATGACCATTGACATCCTGGGAGATGAAGTGAGACGAAACAGCGGACATGTCCGCATCTCTTCGGGGAATGTGGGGAGCCTCGGCGGACTGCTTGCCATTCGCAAGGAAACCTGCCACATGGCCGGAAGCCACCTGCTGGATACGGAGACCGGAGAATATAATCTTTCCTACATCAAACGTTACATCCCCAACATGGATGTGACGGTGTTTCACCTGGTGTTGCGGGACCAGGGCCTTATTCTCAACAAGGGAAATCCCAAGGCCGTTGGCGGTGTCCAGGACCTGGCTCGGAAAGACGTGGTTTTTGTCAACCGCCAGGCGGGTTCGGGAACCCGGGTCCTTTTTGATTATAAACTCAAGCAGGCCGGCATCCTCCCGGATGCGGTCAAGGGCTATGACCATGAGGAATTCACCCACATGGCGGTGGCCGTTGACATTCTGAGCGGTGCCGCCGACTGCGGCATGGGGATTCATGCGGCGGCAAAGGCCCTGGACCTGGATTTTATCCCCATTGAGCAGGAACAGTATGATCTGATCGTGCCGACCCATTTGCTGGATCAGCCGAATGTGGAAACGACACTGAACGTCATGGGGTCCGACAACTTTAGAAAGCGTATCGCTCTGCTGGGGGGTTACGATCCTTCCAGAAGCGGTGAATGGTTCGCGGAGGTAAAAAGTGGCTAAGAACGTATCGATGAGGATTAAAAGCCGGCATTGGGTGGTTGATGACCAGAACCGCATCATTATGGGTGAGGGTCGAAAGGAAATACTGGAGACCATAGACAAAACCGGGTCCATCAACAAAACCGCAAAACTGATGAAAATGAGTTACAAAGGGGTTTGGAGCAAAATCAAGGTCACCGAACAGTATTTGGGCAAGGACATTATCCATGCGGACCGAAGGGACGGCAGCCGGTTGACGTCGGAGGGCAAAGCGCTGCTGGAAAAATACCGCAAATTAAAAGCGCGCTGTTTAGAGGAAGACAACCGTTGTTTCAGCGAAATTTTCGGCGAGTAGCTATGCGGTTGGTTATTCGTAAAGGAGAAGCAGTTTGAAGGAAGTGAACCAACCTCCCATTATTTCCGTTGTGGGCTATTCGGGAGCAGGAAAAACGACGTTGATGGAAAAACTGATTGGTGAAATGACCCGTCGCGGTTACCGGGTTGGCAGCATCAAGCACGACGTGCACGGATTTGAAATGGATAAACCGGGAAAAGACAGCTGGCGTCACAAACAGGCCGGTGCCTGCACAACGCTTATTTCATCCCCCCGCCAGATCGGGATGGTGACGGATGTGGACCACGATCACAACCCCGACGAACTGAGAAAATTTTTTGATCATGTGCATGTCATTCTGACCGAAGGTTACAAGAAGCAAAACCGGCCGAAGGTGGAAATTTTCAGATCCGAAATTCACGATGCGCCGCTCTGCCGCGGCGATGACAATGTGTTCGCCATCATGAGCGATATTCCGGTTGGGCTGAAGGCGCGCCGGTTCGCCTTGGAGGACGTTACGGGCCTGGTGGATTTTATTGTGGAGAGGTTTAAACTTCAAGGAGGGGCCAAAATCAAGAACGCATCCGAGTGAACCCCATGGCTCAGGTTTATGATTGAAATAATTTCGCTATCCACATTCCGCATTCATAAAGATAAAGATTCTTCTTGAAACCTTACCTCAAGCACTATAAAACTAGGATATATGGAATTGGGGCCGGCCTTTTCAGGTGCATCGCCCCCATATTTGTTAAATTATGAGGAAAACCAATGATAAGTATTCCCATAGCCGGTCTTATTCCCGCGGGTATACCTTTTGACAGAGCCCTGAACGGTGATATCATTCAGATGATTCTGCATGCGGGGCCCATGGTCAAGTTTGTTATGTTGATTCTTTTTTTCTTTTCAATCACCACATGGGCCATCATTTTTCTTAAATTCAGGATGCTCAGAAAAGCCAGAGACGAAACAGATGATTTTCTGGAGCTTTTTTATGAGTCCAGGGATATCAAGAAGATCTACCGGTCGAGCGACTCATTGAAACTCAGCCCGGTGGCGCGGCTTTTTCGTGCCGGGTATGCTGAATTTACGCGATTTCGTAAAATGCAGGGTGGTGATCCGGATGGAATGTCTCAGGCCGGGACAGCCGGCCAATCGGAATATCCGCTGCGATCGCAGCAGACCCTGATGGACAACCTGGAAAGGGCGCTTCGCAAGGCGCAGATCGATCAGAACAAACGACTGGAAAAGGCTTTGAGCTTCCTGGCCACCACCGGAAACACAGCTCCCTTCATCGGGCTTTTTGGGACGGTTTGGGGTATTATGGCGTCTTTTCACAGTATCGGTCTCAGAGGATCAGCGAATCTGGCCGTGGTCGCCCCCGGTATTTCCGAGGCCCTGATCGCCACCGCCGCCGGTCTGGCAGCCGCCATTCCCGCTGTGGTGGCTTTCAACTATTTTACACAGCGTGTCGTCAGCCTGCGTGCGGAGATGGATATCTTCGCCACCGATTTTTTGAGTATGGTGGTCAGGCAGTTTTTCAAAAAACCGTCGATCAGGAAGGGCACTTTGTAATATGGCATTCAACACCAACGGCAATAACAGACAATTGATGTCGGAGATCAATGTTACGCCGCTTGTGGATGTAATGTTGGTACTTTTGATCATCTTTATGGTCGCTGCCCCCATGATGACCCAAGGTGTCGACGTTAATCTGCCGAAAACCGAAGCCAAAAACATCAAGACTTCCGATGAACCCCTCATTTTGACGGTCAACAGCAAGAAGGAAATTTTTCTGGAGAGCCACATGATTCCCCTTGAAAACCTGGGAGTGAAGATTCAAAAGATCTTTGAAAACAGAAGGAACAAGGAGGTGTTGCTGAGAGCGGACAAGGATATTCCCTATGGGTTTGTCATGAATGTCATTGCCAGTGTAAAAAAGGCCGGAATCGAGAAACTGGGAATGGTCACCGAACCTTTGGATTAATATTATATGGAAGCCTTGCGGGTAAAAACCATGTCGATTCGATCTGGGGAACCCGGTTGGACCGGGGTCATCTTTTTGTCCCTTTTCCTTCATGTGGGGGTTTTGTCTCTGCTCCTGTTTGCCCCCGATCCTTTTTCCACCCGAAAGATAAGTGGCCCGGTTTATGAGGTGAACCTGGTCACTTTACCCGCCGCAAAACCGAAAGCGGCAGTTGACACCGTTCAGCCAAAGAGTGACACAACAAAGCTGCCCGCTTCGACGAAAGCGGTTGCAGCCGAGCGGATCATCACACCACCAAAACCGGAAAAACCTGTTAGTATTGCAAAAAGAACGGTTGAAAGAAAAATACCCGTGCCCAAGGAACCGCCAAAGCCCAAAAAACCAAAGGTCTCTCCTTCCAAGCTCATTGATCAGGCTGTGGCAAAGATCAAAAAGAATGTAACGACCGAAAAAAAGGTGGATCAACACCTGGACAAAGCGATCAGCAACATTCAGAACCAGGTCAACAGGGCGGAAACAGCCGGTGCCGGAGGTCCGCCCGTTGAAGGGATTGCCATCCGGATTTATCAAATGGAGGTGGAAGAGCGGGTCAAAAGCAACTGGCAATATCCGGTTGCGCTAACAAGCCCTTCAAAACTGAAAGACCTGGTAGCTACCGTGGTCGTCAGGGTGCAACAGGATGGAACCATATTGAAATCGTGGTTCATTGACCGTTCAAGCAATGCCATCTACGATGCCTCGGTGATGAAAGCAGTGGAGCGATCAAATCCGCTTCCCCCTTTTCCGGAAGGGTATAACAGAAATCAGGACGAGGTGGAGATCAGATTTAACCTCAGCGAACTGGAAGACAACTGAAGGTTTGCATAATTCTATTGATGGTGGGGGTATCCATAATGAGACGGCGTCGTTTTCCAAGTGGCTTTCTTTTTCTTTGCGTCCTGTTCTTTCTCTGTTTTAAAGGCGTTGCGACTGCGCGGATATACATCGATGTCAACGCTCCTTCCGCCCAGAAATTCAATATTGCCATTCCCGATTTCCAGAACCAGGGCGGTGACTGTCCGCGTCTGGAGCTTTCCTCCGAACTTCCCGGTGTGGTCAGCAACGATCTCGATCTAAGCGGTTATTTCAGCCCTCTGGACAAAGCGTCCTTTCTGGAAGGAAAAAATGGCCCCATAAAGGGAAAGCATATTAATTTCAAAGACTGGTCCGTTATCGGTGCCGAGCTGCTGTTGAAAGGCGTTTACACTTGTTCTGGCAATCAACTGGAAGTTGAAATCAGACTTTTCGATGTCTTCTTTGGGCGGCAGATCCTGGGAAAGCGAGCTATTGGAAAACTGGATGAGTATCGCCTTCTCATGCATCGCCTTTCCAATGAAATTATAGAACGCCTTACCGGACACAAAGGTATTTTTATGACCCGCCTGGCTTTCGTGGGAACCGCAACGGGAGAAAGAGAGATTTACGCCTGTGATTACGATGGTCACAATGTAAGGCCGCTAACCAAAGATAAAAGCATCGCCCTCTTGCCCAGATGGTCCCCTGACGGGAAAAGAATCGTCTATAATTCCTACAAAAACGGCGGTCCCATGCTTTACCTGCGGGACCTGGTCAACGGTTCTTTGACGCGACTGTCGGGCCGGTCGGGACTAAATATCGGCGCCTGCTGGGCACCGGACGGCAAAAAACTGGCATTGACCATGAGCCACAAGGGGAACCCTGATATCTTCACCATTGATCTTCAGGGTAAAATCCTGAAACAGCTTGTGGAGCACTGGGGGATAGACGTATCACCGGCTTTTTCCCCGGACGGCACAAAGTTGGTTTTTGTTTCCAACCGATCCGGCTCGCCACAGATTTATTTGCTGGAAATCTCCAGTGGAAGAGTGGATCGCCTCACCTATGAAGGCAGCTACAACACGTCACCTGCCTGGTCGGCTCTGAATCGGATTGCCTTTGTGGGAAAGACCGATGGGCATTTTGACATCTTCACCATGGCGCCAGACGGAAGCGGCATGAAAAAACTCACCGGTGACAGCGGCAACAATGAAGATCCCTGCTGGTCTCCGGATGGCCGATATATCGCTTTCAGTTCCAGTCGAACCGGTGAGTACCACATCTACATGATGAACGCCAACGGACAGACGCAACGCCGCATAACCTTTGAAAAGGGAAAACAGACTTCCCCCTCGTGGGGACCGGAGTAAGTCTGTATCGGCCGGATATATAGAAAATCATATCTGGTGGAAAATCCATCGCAAGGGTGGCGTTATATTGTTCGGGGAATTTGACTGAACATGTCGGTCGATTAGCGCAAAGGCGCTCCACCTTTCTTCGTGAGACAAGGCAAATCAACAATCGGCCAGATATTTGAAATACTCATCCCTTTCCATGTTTGCCGTTCTGAGGTTGTTTTGAATCACAAAGACCTTTACGGGTTTCGGGTGAGCG
The DNA here is from genome assembly GCA_022340265.1 of Deltaproteobacteria bacterium. Taxonomy (GTDB): domain Bacteria; phylum Desulfobacterota; class DSM-4660; order Desulfatiglandales; family Desulfatiglandaceae; genus NaphS2. The sequence continues at coordinate 17,895 of JAJDOH010000221.1, forward strand.
GGAATGACAAGGGGTCGATTGATACCTTCCTTGATGTAATGCCGGTGGGAGCCCACCTGCCGGACGAATTCAAACCCGTACCGAAGAAAAACGCATTCCAGCTTTTTCCAGTGCACCGGGGTTATGCGCGGCATTGGGAATGCCCGTTGTCCGAAAGCATGAAAGGAAGAGGGATATCAATGAGGTTGATTTCGTCATCTGTGCGCGCTTCAGGTTCTTCGGCTGTTCCGGGAACAAAGCCAGCTTCCTTCAGAACCTCGAAAATGGTCCCCATCTCATGACACACCATGATAAAACCGGTCAGGGCTTCGACAAGGTTTTTTCTGGCTTCTTCCTCGGTATCACCCTGGGAAGACACGTCAAAGATCGGGCAATGGGAAACGAACCCGTCACCTTCCTTGAAGATCCGGGCGGGTACCTTCATGTCAAAACGGATGAATGGCTTCATGTGGGTGGCTCCTTTGTTGATCATAAAAATAATCATAGCACAAGAGAAAATCCTTTCCAATGGAAACTTTGATTCCGGAAACGGCCGATATATGTGTTTCAGTCAGGAACTAAACAAAAAACCGTCAACACCCTCCCCCAAGGTGCTAAAATGAACTCCGTCATGGCAAAATCAATGGTCCGGTTTCGCATCCGGCCTCTCATCGACTTGAAGATGTTTCATTATTTAAATCTGGCATTAGAAAGCGGAATGTCGCCTGGGGAAGCGTCTTGATTGTTCCGTCTACCAAATATACTCCATCTGGGCAGGGAATGGCATTATTCCCAAGAATTTCATCAAACTCCCGTATCAAATTTAACTGGTTTTCATTTATCACCTAAAATATGCACTCATATAGTATAAAAAACTTAATATTATACTGAAATAACAATATATATGCATAAAAACGCCACATAAATGGAGACACCGTTATGATGCGAAAATATTATACTACTTTTTCCGAAAAGAACCTCACCGGAAACGCTGGACTTGTCCATTTGGGCCGCTTTGCCGAGAAGCTTGGCCTTGCAAAAATGCTCAAGAATATGCTTACGATCAAGCGAGCGCCCAATGCGGATTACCAGGCAGCCGATGCTATTTTAATGCTGATGATGAGCGTATTGACCGGTATCAAGCATATGGCCCATACCATCATCCTCAAAAATGATGACGTCCTGCGAGCCCTTTTCCGCTGGGACAAATTTCCTGATGCCACTACTTTTGGGCGGATATTCCGCCTTTTTTCGGCACGCCATTGTAAAGAATTGGCGGACGTTGAAAATGC
>JAJDOH010000251.1 GCA_022340265.1 Deltaproteobacteria bacterium
CTCAACCGATGCCACCACCTTCTTGCTGCTTGCCAGTTGATTGCTCATGGTTGCCTCCTGCTCCCTTGCGGTGGCAGCCAACTCCGTGGAAGATGAGGTCACCTGAATGCCGGATCTCTGAACCTGCCCCAGAACCATGCGAAAAGACGAGGCCATCTCGTTTATGGCGCCCAACAGTACCCCGATTTCGTCCTTTCGTTTGGTGTCGATGGTGACCGCCAGATCAAATTCAGAGAGTTGATGCGCAATTGTTGAAACGTTTTTCAGGGGTTTTAAAACAAGCGCCCGCAGGAAAAAGATCAGTGTGACCGCCAGCACGAACAGGATAAGCACCACGCCGATACTTTGGCTCAAAATGGCCTTCTCCAGTTGCGCCCGAGAACTGGCTTCAAACTTTTTCACATCCAATGAGGCTTCTTTTTTGAGTTCTTGAATTCTTTGTTTTAGAAGCTTGTCCGAATAATAGATCTTAAAAACCCCGATTTTCTTGTCACCACGAAAGCTTTCGGCCTGCGTCGACAGGTCATCGTTGAGGTCCAGATCTTTTGGCAGTTCATTTCCGATTTCCACATCGGGATTTCGCCAGGCAGCGGCAAAGGGCTTTCCCTGCTCGTCCAGGACCTTAATGGCTATAATCTCATCATAGTTCATGAAGGGCCGTAGCGATTGTTTGAGCCCTTCCTGATCCAGGTTGTACAAATAGGCGGCACCAATACCATTCAGAATATGGGTGCTGAAGTTGATGCCATGCTTCAGGGAGCGTTTTTCATCCATCTCCCGGTCGTTAATGAGTTCATGATACCCCCGCAGAATTTCCTGCGTGAAAGTATCCACCATCTTGATCTCAAAACGGATTAGGATATACCCGCCCAGCAACACCAGAAAACACACAATGCCGGATGTTGATGCCACTAGCTTTGTGACGATGCTCCAGTTTTTCATTGCCGCCTCATTTGATTATTTTAAAATGTATTTATTAATTATTTCGTCGTAACGTCCGCTTTCACGCAACTTTTTCAGGCCTTCATTAAAATCATCCCGAACCTTTTTGTCAACAAATCCCACACGAAAGGGGACTTTCTCAAAGATATAGAACATATCAATGGGCTGCGTCGTATCTACCATTTTATTATTCTTTCTATGATAATAAAAAATCCGTTTATCCAACACAATTACGTCCACGCGGTCACCATAGAGCAGATTAATCTGGAGTTCCTGCCCGCTGATTTCGCGATAATCGGGAGAGGCTTCCGCCGCCGCCACAAATTCCTTTCCCAGATACTTCTTGGCGTTCTGAAAAGTCAGAATGCTTTTGTCCTTGAGGTCACTGATTTTCTCTATCTTGAAATTGTTTTTTTTCAGGCTCACCGCCACGTTTTCGCAGACAATGTGCTGGTCCGACAGGTAGACATCGAGATCCGAATTCTCGTTGACCGTTAAGACCCCGTCCACCTCTCCCTGGGCGATTTCCCGAATCCTGCGCGCAAAAGGGACATATTTGGTCTTGATGCGGTACCCTTTCATTGCCAGTGATTCCCGAACGATATCCAGTTCAATGCCGCGGTTTTCCTCCGGGATATTGTAAGGTGCAAGTGCCAAACCCACGGCAACAGTTAATTCTTTGGGTTCCCCACGGGCAGATGCGTACGGCCATGCGCTCATCAAAACCAAGCAGAGAACGATGGTGAAGGCTCTTTTCCATATGGGTTTCATGGTCGATCCATCCTTGTTATGGCTCATTTGATCGCTTCAACCAATGACCTCAAAACGCGAAACCTGTTCCTGAAGCCCGAGAGCCGCTTCATTGAGATCCTCCGCCGCAATCTTAAATTCTCGAAGGGACTCCAGGGTATCCTGGGTGGCGGTATTTAAATGCTCCATGGTCTCGCTGATCTGGCCGGCACTTCTCGACTGTTCCGCCATACCTTTACTCACGGCCTCGAAACCGGGCGGAAGCGTTCGCACTTTGGCCATGATACCGCCCAGTTGGCTGCCGATTTCTTTCATTTTATGTGCGGTGGTTTGGACAACGCCGCTGAACGTCTCCATTTCAGAAGCTCCCGTCGACACGGATTTTTCCATCTCACTGACCATATCCTCAATATCCAGCGCCGCTACCGCGGTCTGGTCCGCCAGCCGCCTGATTTCATTGGCCACCACCGAAAACCCGAGGCCGTATTCCCCCGCCTTTTCCGCCTCGATGGCGGCATTCAAACTCAACAGATTGGTCTGATCCGCCACCCGGGTAATGGTTACCACAACGGAGCTGATAACCAGGGCATTTTTTTTCATGGCTTCCAATTTGGCTGAAACCGATGCCGTCCCTTTCAAAACGTCTTGCATGGATGCTTCCATGCCAGACAGACCCGTCTGACCGGCTTCAGCCAACGCCGCTGTTTCGGTGGTAGCCCTGGATACCTCATCTACCGTTCCTGAAAGATTTTCCGCCGTTTTGGATATCATTCTTGACGATGCACTGACCTGGCTGGTCGATGCGGCCTGCTGGTTCATGGTCGCTTCCAATCCCCTTGAAGACGCAGCGATTTCGGTAGACGATGCGGTCACCTGATTCCCGGAATCCTGGATCTGGCCGATCAATGCATTGAGTTTTTCGGTCATGCTTTGAAACGCCGAAAATAAAAGGCCCGTTTCATCCCGGCTGGACGTAAATCTTCCATGAAGCTGGTCCAGCACCATTTTGGCATTGTTGAGCTTTCCTTCTGCAATCTCCCTCGCCACAAGAGTCAACTTACTGATGGGATTACAGATACGCCTCACCGTAAAAAAAGCGATGGCCAGGAACAGTAGGATCTGAAATACAATGACGGCAACGGATGTCACCATGTTGGCGTGGTTGAGATCATTGATCCTGGCATACAGTTCTTTATGTGGCACCAGGATTCCCATTATCAGCCCTGTTTTCGTCGAAGTGTAGAAGAGCGAAAATGCATCCGTCTTAAGCGTCAATTCCTTAACCAGAATTTTTCCGATTCCTTTTCCGCCGTCTTCGGAAATAACATCGCCCCATTCGAGGCTTTTAAGTCTCTGCAGAACTTTCGCGGGATTTGCCGGGTATGAGATCAGCAGGCCACTCGAGAGATCGGCTGCGAAGGGTAGTGATCCGGGTGTCACCATCATTTTGGTGACCATTGACTGAAGCTTTTCAAGGCTGAAGTCAACAGTTGAAATACCGATAATGCGTCCCTTTGAATCATACATTAATGCATCCACGGTAATCATAAGCGCGGAGGTGGCCGCCTGATCGAAATAGGGATCCGTCCAGTAGATATTCTGCGGCCTGCTCCGATTTCGATCACAGTTTACCGGAATGGCCATGCGGTACCAGGGCTGATTGTGGTAGTCATACGTTGCTGTGTTCAGATCCCAGGTAAACTGTACCCGATTATTTTCTCTAAAGGCGTACGGCCCAAAACGCTTGGTGTCCTTATAAAGCGCGTTCGGCTCGTACCAGAGGCCACCGCCAATGGCTTCCGGCAGTTTCTTGAAATTGTTCACCAGATACCCCTGGATCTGCCGGGTAATCTCCTGTCCCGTCCCATGAACGATGGCAAAAAACGCTTCGCCCGCCGTTGCCATGTCCGTCACATTGGTTTCCATAACCCGCAAGGCGGTTTCGATCTGCTCGGCATTTTGCCCCACCATGGCACGAAGGCGTGCTTCCGTTTCAACCTGCAGGTTTTTTCCGATCATCCGGGCGTTCTGAATTAACAGGATGCATCCCAGGATAGAGGAAACGGTAATGATGGCGACCATGAAAAGAATATTTTGCTTGAGGGTTATTCGCACGTCTGACCTCGTTGAAGATGGAAACGGCAGCTGCCAAGGGTGAATTTCGACGATCGCTCCGGACCACGCACCAATACCGGAATTTTTCTCACGGGTCGTATTGATTGATTATGGTCGCAATGAAAACCAAAGTATGCTATAATATTTTACTATATTTGATATTAGTAAGTATTATATCGTTTAACAGTGATTCGCACACGTTGAACCTCTTAAGGTATGCGAAATAGTATAATACAATTTTCCGGGATGCAAGCTTTCAAACTCGGTCAAAGTGCAATCCCAATGGAAGAAAGCGGGCTCGACCCATCTACAGCCGCAATGAGTGGACGCTAGCCATGAACAAAGCAGAAGGAAAAGCTGCTGAAGGAAGGTCTGAAGCACGTGCTTTTCTGGATGAGTATCGCAGCGTGGAGTTTTCCATCAGTCGCCAGTATCCCGCTTTTCAATTTCAGATTCGGGACGTGTCCCCTTCGGGAATGGGAATTCTTGTGAACAAGGCATCAAAAGCACTTGCCTATTTAAAAGCGGGGCAGATTCTTGATATGACCTACCATCCGGAAAATGGAAAAGGCGCTCCTGAAACCATGAAAACGGAAATCCGGCACATCACATACCTTGAAAGCGGCCCTTTCAAAGGGCAATATCTGGTGGGACTGCTCGTCAAAAACAGATCACCCGAAAATCAAGAATAAGATTCGCCACCACCAGCCGCCCGGGCACCATTTTGCGCCGCTTTGCGCAAATTCTAACGCAACCTGTGACGGCATTACTCGATACACGCTGCATCATAACATGAATATCTCTGAACTGCTCACGCACACGCTGCTGCTGGATCTGGAAACCACGCGAACCGGGAGAATCAGGCGGGTCGGGGCAGTGCTTAATGGCAATATTTTTGAAAAGAATCAGCGGGCTGGTTCCAGGGAGGTTCTTAAAACGCTGGACGGTATCGCCGAAAGCGCGGCGTTTATCCTCGGGCACAACCTCCTGGGCCATGATTTTCCCATTCTTAAAGCGGCTTCCCCAAGGAAAATATTCGCCTTGTTCTGCATTATGACATACCCGGTTCCCTGGAAAATTACATCCAGGAGGCGGGAAGGGCAGGAAGGGATCTGAAACCGGCCCGCTGCATTCTTCTCTACGATCCTCAGGACGTGAGCCGGCAGTTTCAGATGGGTGCCATTTCCGAGGTCAGGCAAAAGGAAATTGGGCGAATCCTGCGCGCCCTACGCCGCAAGACAAAAAACCGAAAAGGCGAGATTGTTATTACCAGTGATGAGTTGGTACGGGATGAAGATCTGGCGGATCTGCGCGAATTAAGACCTGAATTCAGGGACACCAAAGTCAAAGCGGCGGTTGCCTGGCTGGAGAGGGCCGGATTTTTAAGCCGAAACAATAATCTGACCGATGTGTTTCAGGGTAAGCTTCTGGTCCATTCCCTGGAAGAAGCAGAAAAAATCATCGGGCAGCTCAATCTGGGACCTTACAACCGAAATCTCTGGCTGAATATTTTGAGCAACCTCATGAACACCCGGGAGGAAGCAGGCATTAGAGCGGATTCCATCGCCGAGGCCCTCTTCCCGGAAAAACATGCGATTTCTGAAATGGAGCGGAAAACCGGACTGACCGCCGCCCAGATGGTCATAGCGGCGCTCCATGACATGGCGGATGCCGGTCTGGTGGACCAGGGTATCATGCTGTCGGCCACATTCAGGCCCAAAAGCAGAAACCGAGCTTCAGAGGTTTTGGAGGCGGCCTGCCGACTGGAGGAGGAACTCCTTCGGTTGTGCCAGGAGAGTGACCCGAATGCCGAAAACGGGGACTGGGTGGAAATGAATATTCGGCGGTTGAATCAGAAACTGCATGACGAAGGCTGTGAAACCTCTCCGGATGTTCTTCGGCAATTGATCAAAGGCATTTCCTATGACGGAAAAGGACTTGCCGCCTCACAGGGCAGTTTTGAGCTTCAGTACGTGGATCGTAACCGTTACCGGGTCAGGCTGCAGCGAAGCTGGCACAATATTCAGGAAACCATATCACTCAGGCAGAACGTGGCGGGCACCATTCTGAGAGCATAGCTTCAAAGGGTACGGGAACAGGCATCTGAAAGCGACGTCGAATTTGCGGGTACGGTTCGGGTCACTTTTGCCAGCAATGATCTTTCGGCCGCCATTCAGTCGGATAGATTCCTTGCCACCCGGATCAAGAAGATTTTACCGGCCATCGACAGAGCATTGATGTTTCTCCATGAGCAGAAGGTGATCGAACTCCAGGGGGGGCTGGCCATCCTCAGGCAGGCCATGACCATTCGACTCCAGCAAAACGCTAAAGGTCGGTATTACAACAAGGGGGACTATAAACCGCTGGCAGTCCATTATCGGGAGAAACGGCTTCAGGTCCATATCATGATGCGCTACGCCACCCTCGGGCTGGAAAAGCTGGCCGGGGCGCTGGCGCTGGTGCTGGACTATTTTGCGCTGGGCCGGGTCAAGTTCATCAACAAATATTTTGCGGACGACAAAGATCTTCTGGATAAGGCCACCACCGCTGAATCATACCGAATGATCGTGGAAAACCTTCGAAATCCGGTACAGATTGGTGCGGTGGGGGGGCCCCTGGAGGACAACATGTTGATCCTGGCGGGACCGGGTTCAGGCAAAACAACGGTGATCGTCCACCGCTGTGCCTATCTGGTGGAAGTGGAACGAATACCGCCGCGTCAGATTCTGGTCCTTTGTTTCAACCACAGTTCCGCCATGGAACTTAAAAAGAGACTGCTCAAACTGGTTGGGAGGAGGACGAAAGCGATTACCGTGGCCACCTACCACGGCGCCGCCATGCGGCTGGCCGGTATATCCATTCGGGATATGGCCGAATCACAAGGCAAAAACAGTATCGATTTTGAAGAGATCATCAAACGGGCGGTGGCGCTATTGGATGGAGGAGAAGATATTCCCGGCATGGAATCGGATGAAATGCGGGATCGTCTGCTCTCCGGATACAGCCACATCCTTGTGGATGAATACCAGGACATTGACCAAGATCAATATGCGCTGGTATCGGCCATTGCCGGCAAATCGATGGAAACGGAAGACTGCCGGCTGGCCCTTTTGGCGGTGGGGGATGATGATCAAAACATCTACACCTTCAGGGGCGCCAATATCCGCTTCATTCGCCGCTTTCAGGAGGATTATGACGCACGGATCATTTACCTGGTGGAGAATTATCGGTCCAGCAGGCATATCATTGCCGCTTCCAACGCTTTGATCCGCCGCAACCGGGACAGAATGAAAGGCGCCCACGCCACCCGTATCAATCGGGAAAGAGAGCGCAACCTGCCGGGCGGGAGGTGGACTGAACTGGACCCGGTCAGTCGAGGACGTGTGCAGGTGGTTTCCGTGCGTGACCCGATTCATCAGGCCGTTTATGTTCAAAGTGAAATGGATCGTATCAGACAACTGGACCCGAATGTCCATTGGGGTGATTTTGCCGTCCTGGCCCGGACCAAAGCGCCTTTGGGAGCCGTGAGAGCGTTATTGGAAGAAATGGTATTCATTCCCCTTTCCTTCAGAACCAGAGATCTAATGAAGCGACCAGAATGGACAGAATTATCATTGAAACCCTCAGGCATATTGCCACCGCCGCTTCTGATAAGCTGTACACGAAAGAGGAGAACGTGTTGGATCTGCTGACTCCTTTTGTTTCCCGGGATCTGGAGAACAATCGACCCAAAATGGTGGTTGATTTTTTATTCTCATATGTGGATACCCTATGGATTGCATAGACCGAGATGTGATTCACGCCGGTCGCAATAAGGGCAAAAAGATGATGGAGGACAAAAATGCGTATCATTCGTTTTGAAGATGAAGACGGTCAGGTTCGTTACGGATTGGATCAAGACACTGTGCTGGACGGTGCTGCAGGCGGCCGGGTCGAGCTCCTTGAGGGCAATCCGTACGGCGGGCTGGCGCTCACCGGTGAAAGAGCGAAGTTGGTCCGTTTGCTGGCTCCCGTTGTTCCCGCAAACATCTTCTGTGTCGGCCGGAACTATGTGGATCACATTGAGGAATTTGACAAGAGTGTTCCGGAGTACCCGATTCTCTTTCTTAAAAATACCGCTTCACTGAATGATCCCGGCGCCCCCATTCGCATCCCCAAATGCCAAATGAGAGGACCGGAAGTGGATTTTGAGGGAGAGCTGGCCGTGGTGATCGGCAAACGGGCCAAAGATGTGAACGAAGGAGAAGCGCTCGACCATGCGCTGGGTTACACCATATCCAATGATATTTCCGCCCGGCGATGGCAAATCCTCGGCGGCGGGGATCAATGGTGCCGGGGCAAAGGGTTCGATACGTTCTGTCCGCTGGGGCCCGTGCTGCTCACACCTGAGGAAGTGGGAGACCCTCAAACCCTCCACATACAAACCCGTCTCAATGGCGAAGTGATGCAGGACAGCAACACGTCACACATGATTCACAGTGTTGCGAGCCTGATTGCCTTTTTGAGCCAGGATACCACCCTGTTGCCCGGCACGGTTATCCTGACCGGTACACCTTCCGGCGTGGGTTCCGCCCGGAATCCACGGATTTTCTTAAACGACGGAGACATTATTGAAGTGGAAATCGAAAAGATCGGAATATTGCGGAATCCGATCGTGGCGTGATCACCAATTTTTGCGCCGAACGTTCTTTATCTATTTTTGAGAGATGAGATAGATGGCGGTGAAACGACTGTTTATACAGATGTCGGTTTGCTACAAACAGCAATGATTCTCAACCGATGTTGGGCATCAAAGTCCATTTGATGACCCAGCCGCCCTGATCCCCGTACATGCCCAGACAGACGATCCCGCCGTTCTGAAATTGAAAGACCGGACGTTTCTCATGACCCGTGGCAAGATATGCCGTCAGCTTTTCCATGAAAGGGAGATGGCCCACGAACATTTGGTTGCTTCGGGGGTCCAGGTTTTTTGAAAAAGCCTTGACATCGTCCATGGGTTTCAATCCCGCCGTTTCCTTAACACCACCTTCGGGTGCAAGTACCGAGGCAAATATTTCGGCGGTTTCCAGCGCCCGTTTCTTGCCGCTGTGGATGATGGCAGAAACAGGGACTTCATACCCCTTTGCCACTTCTGCAATCCGTTTTACCTCTGAAGCCCCCGCCTCCGACAATCCGCGATGGGGGTCCACTTCCTTGGGGAGGCTGAGACCGTGTTGAACCAGATAGATCGCCATTTTAGAAACCCTCCCTAAAAATACGGCTTGAGCAGATCCTTGGTTTTGACCACATTCATGTTGAGACCCAGCTCTTTGCGGTCAAACCCCATGGCCATACCCAACACCTGGGTCAAATAGAGTACCGGGATTTTGTATTCAGTCTCATACAGAGTTTCGATGCTCTTCTGATTTCCGTCATACATGACGGAGCAAAAGGGGCATACCAGACAGAGGGCGTCAACCCCTGCTTTTTTCAAATTGTCCAGTTTGCCTTTGGTGACTTTCATGGCCAGTTTTTCGTCCACAGGGAGCACCGGGCCCCCGCAACAGGTCTTTTTTCCCGCATAATCCACGACGGTTGCACCGGTCAACGCCACCAGCGCTTCCAGGGAGTTTGGGTTTTCGGGGTCATCAAATCCCCCATGAATTTCCGAAGGCTTCAGATAGTGGCATCCATAATGGACCGCGATTTTAAGCCCGCTCAGGTCTTTAACAAAATGTTCCTTGATCCTTTCAGCGCCTACCTCCTCAAAAAGCACCCGCCCGAAATGTCGGATCTTGGGCGAATCTTCATACTGCAATCCTACGGCGGATAACCGTTGGTTCACTTTTTCAAGATCTTTCTCGTTCTCCAGGAGATGATGGGCCGCTTCTGACAAAGCCGATGTGCAGGAGCTGCACAGGGCGCACAGGTCCAGGTTCCGTTTTCGGGCCAGGGCCAAATTGTAGGCGGCCATCAGAAGGGATGCGTCCATATCCCCTGCTTTCGTTGGAAAACCGCAGCAGATGAAATCTTCAACATCCACCAGTTCGATACCAGTTTTTTCCGCCACCCGTCTTGCGGAAAGCTCATAGTTTCGTGCCCTTGCCGGGATGGTACAGCCTAAAAAGAGTGCATATTTCATAAAGATGTTCCTGAAGCGGCAATCCGCTTTTTTAGGTTCTTCGTTCCTGAATGGGTCAAAGGTCTTCTCATTTCCAAAAACCAAGCAGCCAATGGATGAATCTACGCCTGATCCGGAAACAGTCCTTGAATCATTTTGCAAGATGTGGGCAGCTCGGGCAGTCCCGCTTTTTTCCGCTTTTTGTTATCAAAATCGTCCAAAGGATAGATCCTGCCCTGCCCTTTGGTGAGATCCATCTGTGCCTTGATTCCCGAGGGTTCATATCCTTCACGTACCGCCATGTTTTTCAGCAGTGTCATGAAGTCGGTGATCCGAACCCCCTGCGGGCAGCGTTCCTGGCACGTGTAACAGCTGGAACAGAGCCAAATGAAGGGGCTTGTCAGGATCTCTTCTTTCATACCGTAAAGGGCCATGCGAATGATTCGCGCCGGATTGAACGCATCATCCACAGCGGATATGGGGCACCCGGCAACGCAGGTTCGGCAGGTGAAACATCCCCGTATTTTTTCGGCTTCGGGCTGTCGGGCCAGCTCCTTTGCAAAATCGGGATCGCACCGGTCCAGATCAACGGTTCCCATAGATGTGTCCTCCTAAAACCTACAAATTATATCTCATTAATCATCGCCATAATCTGATTCTCGCCAAAACCCTTCAGGTTCAGCGCTCCCGAACGGCAGGAGGCCACACACAATCCGCATCCCTTGCACAATGCCGGGTTGATTTCCACTCTACCGGCAAAAGGGGCTTTTTCTCTGAGCGCCGGTGCGGAATAGGGACATATGGCCAGACATACCCCGCAACTGCTGCAAAGGGCCGGATCGGTCTGGGCCACCGTACCGCTCATGCGAACCGTTTTCCGGGCCAGAAGGGACACCGCCCGGGAAGCGGCGGCCAGTGCCTGGGCAACGGATTCATCAATGGGTTTCGGGTAATGATCCATCCCGCACAGAAAAACGCCATCCGTTGCAAATTCCGACGGCCCCAGCTTGGCATGGGCTTCCACAAAAAAACCATCCTCGTTCATGGGGACCTTGAACATCTGGGCAAGCGCCTCATCACGGTAGGGAACGATGGCGGAAGCCAGACAGAGGAGATCGGCCGTAAGCGTCACATTCTCTTTTAACAACGGGTCCCTCACCGCGATCTTGAGTCTATCCGCATCCTTTGAAACTTGAGGTTTCCCGTCCAGGGTATAGGGGATAAACAAAACTCCGGCATTCCGGGCATCCCGGTACAGATATTCCCGTTCCCCGTAGGTGCGAATGTCCCGGTAAAGGACCACGACCCGTATGTCCGGGTTCAGCTTCTTAAGGTGCAGGGCGCTTTCCATGGCATGGCTGCAGCAGACCCGTGAGCAGTAGGGGCGGTCGGGCTCCCGGGAACCCACGCACTGAATAAACACCGCCGATTTCATATCCGCCAAGGTCGGATCGTTTCTGATGAACCGCTGATCCAGTTCCAGGTGGGTCACCACACGCTCGTCCTCACCGTAAAGATACTCCGCCGGCCTTGCCTCAAAGGCACCTGTGGCAATCACCGCCACACCGTGCGCCACCTCTTCTTCACGGCCGTCGCTTACCAGGGTTGTCTTGAAATTTCCCACAAATCCTTCCACGCCTCCCAGTTCCGTATTGAGGCGCAAATCTATGTTGGGGTCGGACTGAATCTGATCCATCATTCGGGACAGGTTCGTCTGAACGTCTTCGCCTTTCCAGGTTCGAAACAGAAGGCTGCCCTGCCCGCCCAGAAACGGTTCCCTTTCCACCAGGCAGACTTCATACCCCTGCCTCGACAGGCTCGAGGCGGCCGCCATACCGGAAATGCCGGCGCCCACCACCAGCGCCCGCTGGTCGATCTCAAGTTCCGTTTCCGACAGGGGTTCCATGAGCGCCACTTTGGCCACCGCCATGCGCACCAGGTCCCTGGCTTTCTCCGTGGCCTTCTGCGGATCATTTTTGTGCACCCAGGAATCCTGGTTCCGAATGTTGGTCATCTCAAAAAGGTATTTATTGAGGCCGGCCTCAACAAGGGTTTCCTGAAACAGCGATTCGTGGGTCTTGGGCGTGCATGCGGCCACCACGATGCGGTTGAGGTTGTTTTCCGAAATAACCTTCGCCATGGCCTCCTGGGTGTCCTGGGAGCAGGTGTAAAGGTTGTCGTTCACGTATTCCACATAAGGAAGCAATGCCGCATAATCTCTGACGGCCGGGACATCCACAACGCCACCGATGTTGATGCCGCACTGGCAGACAAACACGCCAATCCGGGGTCTTTCACCGGCGACGGCCCGTTCCTCCGGGAACGTTTCCGCTTTCGTCAGTGTATTCCGCGCAGCCTTCAGGAGGGCCCCCGCTTCAGCCGCCGCAGAACTGGCCTCAACCACCGACTGGGGAATGTCCTTGGGGCCTGCAAAAGCACCGCACACAAAAATCCCTTCCCGGGATGTGGCCACGGGATGAAATGAATCGCTCTCGCAGAAATGCCCCGGGGTGAGATCGATACGGAGTCTTTCCGCCAGG
>JAJDOH010000267.1 GCA_022340265.1 Deltaproteobacteria bacterium
TCCGCCACCCCTTCATTGATTTTGACATTTTGAAAGCGGATTTTTGTAAAAGAAGTTTTTCCTTCATATATGGTAACCGTATCAATCACGCCGGGTCGATCCGAGAGCAGAATTTCAATTTTTTGAATGATCTTTTTAAATGCCTGGTCCCTGGGAACCATCACAATTTTGTTATGTCCCTCCAGGGTGGCCCCGTAGTTCGGATTATCGGAAAATTTTCCTTTAAGCCAAAACGAAATCTCCCGGAGTACCATTTCCATGGCCTGAAGGCCGGGGCTCGCATCCTCTTTGAAGCCCGTCTCAGTTCCAATGAAACGGCGAACAGCGCCGTCGTGCATGACCAGGATGCTTTTGATGGGAGAAAAATACTCCCACCTGAGAGATCCGGGTGCCCGAAAATAGAAGGCCCCTTTGCTTATGAGGGGTTTAATGAGAATTTCCAGATGCTTTTCCTGAATAAACTGCGCGTTGATGGTTTGAATGTCACCCGCTTCTTTCCGAATCCGGTCCCAGTCATCAGCCCGGGCCGGGGGAACCGTTACAAAGAAAAGCATCAGCAACAAAAACAGCCCTTTGGCCCCCGGCATTTCAATGACGTCCTTTTTCCCCATGCTAAACCATTCCCCCGTTTACGGAAATCACCTGGCCGGTCACATAGGACGCATCTTCCGAGCAGAGAAACCGCACCACCGTGGCCACCTCTTGGGGCCGACCCACACGGGCCATGGGAATCAGCCCCTTGATCTGCCCTTTCGGAAGGTCCTCGATCATCTCAGTCCCGATTAAGCCGGGCGCCACCGCATTGACCCGCACACCCAGGCGCGCCACCTCGGTTGCGATGGAACGGGTGGCACCGATCAGTCCGGCTTTGGCCGCGGAATAGTTGGCCTGCCCGCGATGCCCCATCAGGCCGGACAGGGATGATATGCTGACGATGCTGCCCGCCTTATGGGCCACCATGTTTTCGAGGACGGGTCGTGTCACGTTGTAAAAGCCTTTTAGATGGGTATTGATAACGCCGTCCCATTCTTCTTCGGTCATGAAGACAAAAAGCCCGTCCGAAGTGATGCCCGCATTGTTGATGAGAACATGAATATGGCCGTAACGCCGGATCATTCCGCTGACGGCATCATGGGTTTCCCGGCTGTCGGCCACATCAAATTTAACGATCTCTCCCCGGCCCCCCCGCGCTTGCACCATCTCAAGGGTTTCCCGGGCGGCCTGCCCGTTGGAATGGTAGTTGATCACCACCTGATAACCGGCACCTGCCAGCTCCCGGCATATGGCGCGGCCGATGCCCCGGCTCCCCCCGGTCACCACCGCCACGGGGTTCTCATTAAGGTCCATAAAATTATTCTCCCCTGAGGCTATTTATGCGTTGGAATCCGATTGCACCACCTGTAGCTTGACTTCCGCGAGGGTTTCATCACCCACGCGCGCCGAGCCCACAATTTCACTGTAGAGTTCCATTTCAAAGACTCTTTCGGAGGCGGCGATAATACGGCTTTTCAACGGAATTTCGCTGCAGTGGAAGAGCGCCTCTTTAACACCCACAATCCATCCGGTACCATCCAGATCCTCTTCAGTTTTCCGACGTTCTTTCCAGCCCAGGCACACCCCCGCCGTCTGCGCCACCAGTTCCACCAGGACGATACAATTGACCGCACCCCCTTCAACCATGGGCCAGGTTTCGGTTACCGTGGATGCGGTGACGGCAGTTTTCTCATCCACCGAAATAATTTCATCCACCAGTCTCATGCGACCCCTGTGAGGAATCAGGCTCTCCACATCATCAATCATCTCGATTTTTGCTCCCAACCCATTGAATTAATAAGGATTAGCCTTATATAAATTGCCATTGACCCCAACTGGCGATCATGATAGTTTAAAGAATTTCTACGACACTTTGCCGTTTCTGTAAAGCGGCAATCCCATCTTTTGAGATTTAGGCCGGAAGAAGGCCCCTTTACGGGAAAAATCTATGAACAACCTGATCGATGAACTGCGGATTAAGATAATCGACACGCTGAAGCTGGAAGATGTCTCACCTGAAGATATGGGAGAAGAAGATCAGCTGGTGGGCGGCGAACTGGGATTGGACTCCATTGACGTGTTGGAACTGGTCATCATGATTGAAAAGGATTATGCCGTCAGAATAGATAACAAGGAACTGGGTGCCCGCGTTTTCGCCAATCTGAAAGCCCTTTCAACCTATATTGCGGAAAAATCACCAAAGGGAATCTCTTGACGGATATTCGCGTTGCAATTGCGGGCATGGGGTTGGTCACACCCCTTGGAAACGGTGTGGAACAGAACTGGCGCGCCCTTTTAAGGGGCGAAACCGGTAACGGAAAGCTCACCCTGTTTGACACGCCGGAGGGTCTCTCCTTTCCCGTAGGGGAAGTTCCCCTGCCCCAAGGCGAATTGCCAAGGACCCACGGGCTGGCCCTGATGGCGGCCGGAGAGGCCATGGAACATGCAGACAGCCCGCCCGACGCCATTGTCATGGGCAGCACCACGGGCGGGATGAGCCTGACGGAAACCCTGTTAAAAGAAAATAATATGGACCCGGCCCTTTTTGTGCACCATGGCGCGGGGTCTGTGGCCGAATATCTGGCAATAAAACTGAAATGCAAAGGACCCCTCATCACCGTCTCCACCGCCTGTTCGTCCGGGGCCGCCGCCATCGCATTGGCCCTTGCCCTGCTTAGAACCGGTCGATTCCGCAGAATCCTGGCGGGAGGGGCTGAATCACTGTGCCGTCTCACCTATTTCGGTTTTCATTCCCTGCAGCTCATTGATCCAAAGGGTTCCCGTCCTCTGGATCGGGATCGCAAGGGTCTCACGGTTTCCGAGGGTGCCGGCATGTTGCTTCTGGAGGGAAAAACCAAAATTCCGGATCCTGACGGCATTGAAATCCTTGGTGCGGGGCTGACCTGCGATGCCTATCATCCCGCCTCACCGGATCCTGAAGGGGGCGGTGCGCTTTCCGCCATGAATTATGCCCTTGGAGATGCGGGCGTGAATCCATCAGAAGTTGATTATGTCAATCTCCATGGCACCGGTACCATTGACAATGACCTGGCCGAAGCCAAAGCCTTTAATCGGCTGTTTGATAAGGAAAAGCCGCTTGTTTCTTCGGTGAAGGGGGCCTTTGGGCACAGTCTCTCCGCGGCAGGGGCCATTGAAGCGGTTATTTCGGCCAAGTGCATTGAAACAGGGGTTGCACCGGCCAACGTGGGGTGCGTTACCCCGGATCCGCAACTGAACATGAATCCGCTTGGAAAACCTGAGTATGCTCCCATGAAAACGGTTCTTTCAAATGCCTTTGGTTTCGGCGGCAGCAATGCAAGTCTGGTCATGGGGAGGCCTAAGAGCAGGCAGGCAAATGAATTTAAACCACCCGCACCGCTGGCGGTGTCAGGTCTTGCCTGCATAACGGGTGCAGGGAACACGTCACAAACGTTAAACGCCCTCTTGAAAGGGCTGAGCTGCCGGGGGCTGTCATCTGAAAAAGAGATATCCCAATCCCTTTCCCCCAGAGCCGCCAGGCGACTCAAACGACTTGCCCGAATGGGACTGTCCCTGGCCGTCGCCGCTTTTGAAGATTCACACGTTGATCATAAACCCGAATCCATCTTTTTCGGAACCGGCTGGGGGGCTCTTTCGGAAACCCACGATTTTCTGAAGGCATTGTACGAAACGAACCAACGGTTCTCCAGCCCCACGGATTTCATGGGTTCCGTACACAATGCCACCGCCGGCCGAATTGCCGTAAAGTTGAATGCCAAAGGCCCCAACATCACCACCACCGGCGGGGACTACTCATTTGAACAGGCTTTGATGTCCGCCCATCTTCTGGCAACACATGATGGCAAGCCGCTCCTGGTCATGGCAGCCGATGAATTTCATCCGGTGCTGTCGGGGCTTTTTGATGGCTCCGTTGCACAGGCCGGCACGCCATCCGACGGCGGAGGGGCACTGATGGTTCGAAGCGCCTCAAACGGCGCCGGCCCACAGTTGGCTCCCCTCTTTTATGAAAACGCCCATGAAAACCCCCGCGTGGTTTCATCCCTCGTACAATCTCTGGGGGGAGCCGAGAAAATAAATCTTGATTTTGCAGCCGCTTTTGTGGGACTCCCGGCGGCATCCCGGGATATGGGCCGGGAACAGCTGGATTCCTTCGTTCAAATCACCGGTTTTAATGGACCGCTTATCGATTACCGCCGTTATGTGGGCGAATTTGCGTCGGCCTCGGCCGTGGCAGCGGTCCTTGCCGCGGCACTTTTAAGAACCGGGAAGATTCCGGATACACTGACTGAAAAAGAGGGCGTTGATTTAAATGGAAAAGGGATTCTCCTGCTGGGCCTGGGTAAATTTGTCACGGCCACTGTCCTTCATGAGAAAGGGGCGTCGCTTTGAAAGTCCTTTTAATTGCAACCAATACCCTCACAACACCCTACCCGGTCTATCCCCTGGGCCTTGACCATGTGGCCGATGCCATTCGGGCGGATCATGACGTGAAAATTGCCGACATCAACGCGCTGGGTGATATTAAACCTTTGATCGGCATTATCGATTCCTTTGCTCCGGACGTGGTCGGCATGTCATTACGAAATATCGACAACACCGATCAAAGGGATCAGCGAAGCTTCGTGGCAGGGTATCAAGGTATCGCCCGTACGGTTCGAAACCATACGGAGGCGACCCTGGTGCTGGGTGGCAGCGGCTTTACCCTGTTTCCCCGGGAGATGATGAATGTTCTCGGTGCGGATTACGGTATTGTGGGAGAAGGGGAGCGTCTGGCGGATCTGCTGAAGGCAATGGAAGAAAAAGCGCCCGTCACCGGCATTCCCGGGGTCGTTACACGGGAAGGTTCCGGGAAAATTCCGCGTCCCCTGGCAGGCCCGTTCGGCCGAAAGCATTTGGTCAAAAGCCCCCACCTGCCGTATTATCTCGAACACGGCGGGATGCTGAATCTTCAGACCAAACGGGGATGCCCTTTCAGTTGCATCTATTGCACCTACCCGCATATCGAGGGGAAAAAACTGCGATTGATTCAACCCGAAGCCGCGGCCCGGGATGCGTTGCGGCTTCAGGATGCAGGCGCAAAATATTTTTATATAACGGATTCCGTATTCAATTCCCACACGGCTCACAGCATGGCGGTGGCCGAAGCCTTTATTGCCGCCGGCGTCAAAATTCCCTGGGGAGCCTTTTTCGCGCCCATGAAGCCGCCCGAAGGGTATTTTGAACTGATGGCGCGGGCGGGTCTCACACATGCCGAGTTCGGCACGGAATCCTTGTGCGACGCCGTACTCAAGAAGTATGGCAAGCCGTTTTGTGCAACGGATGTATTCAAAGCGCACAAAGCAGCCCTTGACAGCGGGCTGTACGTATCCCATTTTTTTCTGCTGGGGGGACCCGGTGAAAGCGAAAACTCCATCGGAGAAACGCTGACCGGTCTTATTAAGCTCACCCGCAGCGTCTTCTTTTTTTTCACGGCGTTGCGTATCTATCCGCACACGGATCTCTATGATATGGCCGTGGCGGAAGGACAAATTTCGGCTTCTACTCCCCTTCTCGAGCCCCGCTTCTATGCATCTCAAGAGATTCCCCCGGACGGCATCCTTGCGCGGCTTGGAAATCATGCCAAAGGACGTCCCAACTGGGTTTTGGGTTCGGGCGGTGAGAGCGCATCCAGGATTGTGGCCCGGTTGTATGAACGGGGACACACCGGTCCGCTGTGGGAACATTTGATTCGATGAATTGGCTGATGGGGAATGGCTGATGGGGGATGGTTGATGGCTCATGGCTGATAGCTCATAGCTGATGGGTGTCGTTCAAAGGTTATTTGAAACAGGTAGGATATGAAAGTGGCACACGCATCCAAAAAGAAATGGTATACTGCGCTCGACACAAAAACCACTGATATCGGGGAAATGATTCTGCATGCCCAGGTGCCGCCTGAATCCCCGTGGTTTAACGGCCATTTTCCAGAAGACCCGACGCTTCCGGGGATCGCACAGCTGGAAATGGCCGTGGATGCGATCCGACTGGCGGGAAAACGAAATGTGTCGGCCGCGGGATTCAGAAGAGTTCGTTTTAAGCGGGTGATACGGCCCGGCGAAAAACTTGAAATTATTGCCGCGCCCAGAAAATCGGATGAAGACGCTTACGCCTTTCGCATCCTGGTTGGAAATGAACTGGCATGCAACGGCGTGCTTTTTGTCAAAGATCCGGACGCGGAACATATGAAGGAGGAAACATCGTGAAAAAGGATTTAAAGGATATCACCGTCAATATTGCAAAAATTATGATCGACGAACTGAAACTGGAGGATGTGACCCCTGAGACATTTGATCCTGAAATTGACCTGGTGGATGAGGTGGGTATCGACAGCATGGATCTGGCCACGGTAGCGCTGGTGCTGCAGGATGAATACGGTATCCGCATCGATGAGGATGACTATATCAACCTTACGACCCTCAACCGTATCGCTCAATACGTGCAGGATAAACTGCCCGCCTCATGATGGATGGGGTGGGCAATTATTCAAATATTTTTTCATCCGCTGCACCCGATTCAGCGGCATCCAGCTCCATATCCCGGATATTGCCGGCTTTTTTCATTTTCCGGAATTCCTTGTACCACTCATTGGCAATGATCATGGACATCACCTCATTGGTGCCTGTCCAAATTGAAGCCAGTCGAAGATCCCTGAAAATTCTTTCCACGGGGTAGATGTTGGTGTACCCGATACCGCCCATCACCTGCATTGCGTTATGCACTGCCCTCTGACATGATTCCGTAACAAATTTCATTGACTGGGAGACAAGCCTCCGGATCCGATTTTCATCAATCTGCTCATCCACGGCCCTTGCGGTTGTGTAAATCATGGACCGGGAAGCGTCCAGCAGGGTAACCGCCTCAGCCACCTGGAAAGAAACACCCTGGAAAGCCGCCACGGGCCGGCCGAACGCCTTTCGTTTTGAGGTGTAG
>JAJDOH010000316.1 GCA_022340265.1 Deltaproteobacteria bacterium
CCTATCGTTCATTTTCATGGCGACAGACGGTCATCAGTGATCCGAATCTGGTGTTTCCCTCCATCGTTGTGCTGGAATCGGTGCCGTCGGAGAAATCCGGCGTATTAATTACGGCGGATGTGGATACCGGAGATCCTACCAAAATGACCATCGCCACGGCCGAAGGGGTCGGTGGTACAGTGGATGGTTCTCCTGCAGAGACCCTTTTATACAGTCCGGAAGAAACTATTTTATTGAATCAATTCAAGTCTCCCACACGCCGGATGCTGATTCTCGAAGGGAAGGGCGGAAGCCGCATGGTACCTTCAACCGGCGCGGAACGGGTGTTGACAAAAGAGGAATTGAGTGCGCTGGTGTCTGCAGCGCAGAAGATCAAAAAGGAATTTCCCCCTGAAAAAGGTGCCGGCGGGGACCTGCTGCCTTGGGATATCGAATATGGTTTCGTGGGCGGAAAGCTCTATCTGTTTCAAACCCGGCCTTTTGTGGGAAACAACGACCTCAGGAACCTGCCGGCCCTGGCAGCGCTGGACAAAACCGTAAAAGAGAAGGAACGCCACCCCTTTTCGCTCGATGAAAAAGTCAAATGGCAGCCGTGACCCATGTTCACTTTTACAGGTCGCCGTTTAGCATACGATGAAACCATTTGATTTTTTTCAAACACAATCCGTTAAAAGCTGTTTTCGCCCATATTTGTTCAGACCATCCCGCCATTTTATCCCATGGTGGGATGGTCGTTTTTTGAGGATCAAGAAAAATGGCTCATATGAAACGGTTGTATGAAGATTTTTCTGCGGCGGCCGCACAAAACAAAGGTATTTTTCTGCCGCTTTTCGGATGTTTTTTTCTGGTGCTGTTCAGTTACA
Organism: Deltaproteobacteria bacterium; assembly: GCA_022340265.1. Classification (GTDB taxonomy): domain Bacteria; phylum Desulfobacterota; class DSM-4660; order Desulfatiglandales; family Desulfatiglandaceae; genus NaphS2. The sequence goes on from JAJDOH010000316.1 coordinate 864, forward strand.
GTTTTATTCGACCGGTCTGCGAGTCCCTTTTTCTATCGGCCTGGGGTGCTTCCAAAATGCCCCAAGTCTGGATCATATCGGCCGGTGCCACAGCGTTGGTGGTTTGGATTTACAATAAATTTGTCGTTTCAGCCCGTCCTTCAAAGCTTTACGCCGTAAGCAATTTTTTGGCGGTCGCGTTTTTTCTCCTGTTCTACCTCTATTTTTCGGCAAAACACAAAGGATTTTCCCTGACGGCATTTATCGTTAAAGACATTTATGTGGTTATTCTCATTGAACAGCTTTGGAGCTTTTGCGATGCCACGTTTCAAGAGAAGCCGGCAAAAATTCTTTATGGATTTCTGGCCGGTGCCTGCTCCATCGGCGGTATCCTGGCCAGTGTTCTCACTTCTGAACTGGCCGCTGTCCTGGGTTCCAAAAACCTGATATTTGTGGGCTGCGGCGCTTTGCTGCTGGGTGTCTGGTTGTTTACATACGCCAATCGCAGGGGCGGGATAGTGTTGAACGAGAACCGTCAAAAATCGCCTTCCACAGATCAGGAAAAGGCGGAAAAAAGCAGTATATGGGGTGGTCTCGATGTGGTGCTGCGATCCAAATATTTGATTTTTATCTGTCTCATGCTTATGTTTAGTCAGTTCGTGACCGCGCTGATCGGGCTGCAATTCAATCAGGTGCTGGAAGTGCAGGTCACGGAGCTGGATATTAGGACCGCCTATCTGGCTAAATTCTATGGTGCAACCAACGTGATTTCGCTGGTACTCCAGTTTGGAATCAGCGCACCCATGCTTCATTTTCTGGGGTTGTTGCTGTCTTTGATACTGGTGCCGGCAATCATGGGGGCAGGATCGTTTGCGTTTTTCTTTATCCCGACCATGGGCGTGCTCTTCGGCACGCGGCTGGCCAATAAGAGCCTGACGTATTCCATTTTCCGTTCGGCGAAGGAGATTCTCTATATTCCGCTCAGTTACATCGAAAAATACAAGGGTAAAGCGGTGATTGACATGTTTATCTATCGCTTCGCCAAAGGGGGCATCGGTGTCGTTATTATCGGTATGCAAGCGGTCATGGCCGTCACGGCCGTCAGGATTAATTACATGGTGATCGGATTGATTATCATCTGGATTCTGATTGTTCCCCTGTTGGTCAAAGAATACAAAAAGCGCGAGAGCGCGTCTTCAAAAAGGATAACCAGTTGAAATGAAAAAGAAGTTAGGGAAGAATCGCTGCCCATACGGTCTCAGAATAATTGTTATGGTTTTGTCCATATTGTGGCTAATGCCGTTTGTTGTTCAGGCTGCTGAGCCGACAAAGATGGAACCCCGGGTTCAGAATGGTACGGAAAGCCAGCCCCAAGGGGTATTTTATTACCGGATAGAACCTTCCTTTTATACGGGATTCGCCCCTCGCTGTCAGGACCCGGAGCGCATCCATATTCACTTGGGGCGGGGCAATCAGCTTCGGGTTACCATTGCGTTATCAGATGAAATGATTGATTCATACCTCTCGGATCTGGCAAAGAGATATCGCACTTATGAAACTGTGATCGAAAAAGGGATTATCAAGCTCACCCAGAATAAAGCATTTGAAAAATTCAGCAGAATAATTTCAACCGAAAATATTCTGAAACTTGCGGCGGAAAAAGGCCGCTTGGGTCAGAAAGAATACCGAAAAATCAGCATTGAAAAGCTTGAAAAGTTAAATCCTGGTAGGGTCTTTCATATAAAGATAGATCTTGATCGTCAAATTCGCCAGTGGTCAACCCGGCTGATGCCGTTGCTCAATAAAAAGCCTTCCATCCAGGAAAGTCTGGCCCTGATCAATGACATGCTTCCCACAAGGGTATGGGTTACCGAATTGCCATGGCGATTAGAGAAGAAACTTCAAAATGCCATTACCCTTTACGGGATTTACGAGGAAGATCTTCAAAGCACGGTGGCCTGGAATTCCTTTTACAATGCCGCCGTCGAACTTTTTGATTTTGCCACCCAGAACATCTATCCGGTTAAGGGGAAGCTGCTTGATTTCTACGAATTCACGGCCGTGTATCCGGTTGGAACCCTTAATCAGTTTGCTGAATATGACGGCCGTAAGATTCCCCTTTATCCCTGCCCCGGAAAGCGCAATCTCATCGAGCATCAGCGTACCAAGGTAGTGGACCACATTCCGGACAAACAGTGCTACGGCTATCTGCCCTGGCTCCCTTATATGCATGTTGGTAAAACCCTGCACAACTCATTTCATACCCTTTGGTTTCAGAATGTTACGAAAAAAAACAGTTTTATCCCTGAAGAATGGAAACAGAATACAAAGGACAGTCGGACCGGGAAACCCTATACAAATTTATGGCTACTCAGTCGCGGTCCCATGTCCCATGGATGCACCCATGTGAACGCTGGGCATATTTCCGAATTGCGCCAGATGCTCCCTTCAGCTGAGAAATTGTTGCCAAAGGTGGTAACCTTTCGAAACAAATCCAACCATTTTGACGTATTTGATATTGACGGTGACGGAAAGCCCGAAGTGATTGGCGTCAAATATTTCCATGCCTATTCCCTCAAAAACAAAAAACCTTACAAAAGAAGAGCCCCAGCCGATCGGAAATCCTTTTACAAATGGCTTTACGTGGACGGCTATCACTATGATGATCAGGGAAGAGTTGTTTTTGATGAGGCGCCCACATCCAAATTTGTTAGAAAAACAGCCTACAGGGGTGATACGTTTGAAAACATCCCCCTTTACGAGGCGGAGTATGCGCCCGAAACCATTCAATTCTACAACCGTATGCCAATCCCTTTTGTAAGGGAGTTGCGCCGAATCAGTACGACTTATGATGAGAATCGCAAAATTTTGAAACTCAATTAACAGGGAAGAGGAGTCCGGAAAAAACCGAATCGACCGCCATGGGGAACCGAACGGATGCTAGTCGCAATCATGTTCAGTTGATTATCGGGTTATGCCTGTTTGTTTTTTTAAATATTTCATGTTTTACCGTCATTACGTCCTATACCAAAAGCAACTTCCTGACCGCCATCCAGACCACCCCTGCTTTTCAGGACGGGTTCAACCAGCGGCCGTATTTTTTTCTGTACGGATTTGCGGGCGTGGGTTTCATCCTTTTCTATTTTCTCTACCATGTGCTGAATCCAAGAGTTTCATTTGAATATCGCATCAAACGAGACATCCGGTTTTTGATCGGTTGCTCGTTGATCCTTTACCTTGTGCCGCTGGTCCTGCCCGATTTTCAAAAAAAATTTTTCCCGGCTTCATTTTATTTTGTGGTTTATGATATTTTAGACGATTTCATCATTGTTCAGACTTGGACGCTCATTAATTACTGCATAGATATTCGGGAATCGCGCAAAATTCAAAGTCTCTTTCTTTTCTCAGGGGGAACCGCTGCTTTTCTCTCTGGAAGATTGGTGGTTCCCACGATCTCGGCCGATAATCCTCTCGGGTTTCTGCTCCTGACCATGGCCATCAGTTGTGTCAGCTATCTGATTGTTTTCTACATTTTTGCCAAACACCGATCAAGCATCGTCAGCACTGCCTCCAGTGAACGGGTGGGGTTTACCGCTCTTTTCGCATCCCAGAAAAAATACCGGATTATTCGATCCATTATCTACCTCACCATTCTGATCGGGATTTTCAATCTCTTTTTCAAGGTACTCTTCGATACCCAGGTGAATGCGAAATTTCCGGCCAATTCGGCAACGGTAATCGCTGCGCTTGATGGCGCGGACAAACCGGATCCAAAAACAGAATTCATCGGAGATTACAAGTCGATAATAAGTATGTTCCAAGTTGTTATTCAACTTTGTTTCATTTATTTCTTTAAGCGACTGTGGTTCAACGGCCGGATTCTTTTGGCCTATCCCTTGCTGTTGATTCCCAACCTTCTATTTGTTCTGGGAATCTTTTTTATTCGTGGTACCGGCTTTGAAAGCCTTCTGTTCTGGGGAACGATTCTGGCGTGCGGCGTCAATGAATTGGTCCGGCGTATCATTTTTGACGCCGCCTTTCAGGTGTTGATGTTCTCAGTTCCCGAGAGGCTTTGTAACGCACTCAGACTCTACTCGAAGCTGCTGATCAAACCCATGGTGGTAATTCTTGTCTGCATTTTTTTTGTGGTGCTGCCGCCCCAGGAGGGAGCGTTGGCGCTTTACTGTTTTCTGATCATGGTATTTCTGGCTGTATTGGCCGCCGTGGTGGTTCGCATTCCGGAGCATTACATATCGTCACTCAAAACATCTGTCCTGAGGCGCCTTCCCCTATCCGGTGCCGAAAGTTCTTTGGTACGAATGGAAGTCAATTATATTGTTGATCAGTATGAGAAAGTGGTTTCAGGAACCCACGATCGGTTTGAATATCTTTATATTTTGAATATCATCCGCTACAACCATTCATCGCGTCTGAACTACATTCTGCTGGACCTGTTGGACAATGAAGATCAGGATGTGAAACTGGAAACCGTTTCCGTGATCGGTTTCCTGGGGATTCTGCCCTTGGTCCCGCGGCTTGAGACGCTCTTTGAAGCAGAAACCGATGAGACACTGCAACTGTCGTGTCTCAAGGTGATTACTCGGCTGGGTATTTCTAATGAAAGCGTTATGTTGAGGTGGATGGATCAAATCCATCCCATCTTTTTCCGGCGCTATCTTCTGGTCATCGCTTACCGCACGGGAAATGAGGATTTTAGGCGTTCGGTGGTGCAGGAGGCGACCTCACTCATTCGGTCCACAAAAACGGAAAATGTACTGGCCGGTATGTGGCTGGCGGGTCGGTTGGGGCTTCAGCCTTTGAAGGACCATATCAGAAAACATTTCGAAATGGATCCCGCCCAATCTTTTGACGTTATTTTAAGGGCACTGGCCAGGCTGGGGGATGCGCATCTTTTTGGGCAATACCTGGAGCTTGTAGGATACGACCGGATAAGGGATTTTGAAAAGTTCAATGAGAGCCTTGCCTTTTTACGGGAAGCGTCTTTTCCCATCATTTCCCGCATGATTACCACCATTATTCAATCGAAATCTCATTTTGAGGCGCGCAAATGTCTGCGAAGCCTCAGGGCAATTCAGACGCCCGGCACCATTTCTTTTATGCTGGGAATGCTTGAGGAATTAAACGTTCCGAATATCCGACAGGAAATTCTCAATGTGTTCGGCAAGATCCGGAAAGAGGCGCCGGAATTGGAGAGTAGCGGCCTTTTGGAACATTTGCCAAAAGAAATCAATTTGTGTACAAGATACTGCCGGTATTATTCAGTCGTTAAATCCTGGAACCCTGAAAGTCTGCTTCTGATAGAGTTGGCCCGGAATATAGAACACCGGCTGTGGTCTGTTTTCAAGATATTCGATATGTTCTATCCCGATCTGCGGGTGTTTGATTCCTATTACCGCATCACCCGTACAACCCTCGGGAATATTGACCATGTGAAAGGCAAATCCATTGAATATCTGGATAGCCTCGCCAAAGGTGGAAAAGACCAACACGCGGCATTTCTGCAACTGCTGGATGCAATATTTTTTGAAGACGGTTTTCTTTCGGATGTGGATTATCTGCCAGGTCCTCATCTGAGTGTTGAGGATGTTTATGAACAGATTCTGCGTCAAAGCAACCGCTGGCTGGAAATTTCCGCCATCCTGGATGTGCCGCCGGAAATGCAGCAGCGGTTCATGCCGGTTCTGGAGGAGATTGAAGATATGATTCCGGTACTTGAGAAAATTCATTTTTTGAGAAAGGTCTCGCTTTTCAAAGGATTTTCCATCACGGACATGATCATTCTGGCGCAGATTGCGCAGGAGGTCAGTTTTGAAGCGGGGCACGTTCTTTTCAGGGTGGGCGATCCGGGCGACGCTCTTTATCTCGTACTGGAAGGAAAGGTGGATATCGTCAATGAAAACGATAAATTGATGGTCAGCGTTGGTCCGCCCGGCTGTTTTGGAGAAATAGCGGTTTTGGACAAAAAGGGCCGGTCGGCAACCGCCAGATGTGTTGAGGAATGTCGTATGCTGATGATTACAAACAGGGATTTCGAAGAGATCCTTGAAGAGTATCCCGCCCTTTACAAAAATATTGTTTATCTCCTCACCAGCTGGTTGCGTGAAGACATGACCCGCGCCAAGGAGGCCAAGAAGGATGGCGCATGATCTGGGAAAGGAGAATCTCACGCCAGGCATTGATTGGTACGCTGGATTTACGGTTCTTTTGCTGCTGTTGATGCTCCCCGGTTGTAAACATGACGACCGGTACGCGTATCAACAGATCAAAGAGGCTTATGATCAACCAAAGAAACTGCCGGCGGCGCTTTCCGAACCGGCGGTCAACCAACCCGGTAAAACGCCGGAAAATGTTTTAAAGGCTGCGGGGGCCCTGACCCTTCAAACAGTCATTCAAATAGCCCTTCAAAACAATCCGGTCTTTTTTTCCGCTACCAGCATGATCGGCATGATTGCCCTGCCATTTTTTCCGGCCATGCGCGGGCACTTATCTTCGGACTCTTTGCCTCCACATTTTTTGCGTTGGTGGTTGTCCCGATGGTTTATTTTGCATTACCGAAAAACAGACAACCCTAAACGATTATGCGAATGGCCATTTTCCTGAGTGTCTTTATCACCCTTTACGGGTCTCTTCATTTTTATGCGTTCATGAAAACCGGACGCGCCTTCGGATTCCATAAGGGACTGGTGCTGCCACTGCTCTTTTTCATGGTATTCATGGTGGTCTGCCCCATTCTGATCCGGGTGGCCGAACACAATGGGATGGAATCTCTGGGTCGCATACTGGCCTATGTGGGATACATCTGGATGGGATTCTTGTTCCTTTTTTTTATCGTTGCGGCGATGTTGGATATTTATACAGGGCTGGTTTTGTTGGGCGCCCATATTCTGGATGGATCATTTGCGAAATGGGCCTTGTCCCCAAAGGCGTTGTTCTTTGTGTCGCTTTCTGTTTCCCTTGCCGGTGGTGCGTACGGGTTGTTGGAAGCCTCGATCATAAGGACCGAGCACCTGGTTGTGGAATCGCCTGAATTCCCGGAAAAAATGGGTCGATTCAGAATCGTCCAGATTTCCGACGTGCATCTCGGGCTGATTGTGGGAAAACGGCAGCTTTCGCGCATTTTAAACGCTGTTCGTGCGGCAAACCCGGACATTCTTGTTTCCACCGGGGACCTGCTGGACGGCCAGATTGACGGCATCGGGGATCTGGTAAAGGCATTTCAAAACATCAACCCGCCTTATGGCAAATATGCGGTCAACGGAAACCACGAGTATTATGTGGGGATTGACAGAGCCCGGAGATTTTGTAGGTTGGCCGGGTTTACCCTGCTAAACGATGCGGCGGTCGATATTCCGGGTGTTCTGGTGATCGCGGGTGTCGATGATTTGACCGCTGAACGCTTTGGCCGTTCCGGTAGCGGCAGGGAAAAAACGCTTTTTTCAAAATGGCCGAAAGAGCGATTTCTGCTGGTGTTGAAGCACCGACCGGTGCTGGACCCTGAGAGCGAGGGGTTTTTTGATCTCCAGTTGTCGGGACATACCCATGATGGCCAGATGTTTCCTTTCAGCCTGATGGTCAAGATGGTCTTTCCCATTGGTGCAGGGCTGCTGAAGCTACCTGATAATGCAGCGCTGTATGTCAGCCGGGGTTCCGGCACATGGGGCCCTCCTATGCGGCTGCTTTCGCCCCCGGAAGTAACCGTCATCGACCTGGTGCACGGAAAGAGGAAAAAAGTTGACCTTCAAAAGGGCTCGGATTAATTAAATAAAGGATTCATTACATGCCGGATTTTGGGTGCAAGGTTTCGGATAGCAGGTCTCAAAGGTGAATGGTGAACACATTAAACCATAAACCTGAAAAAGGACATTCCATGGAAATTGTAACGGACACCATCGGTGGCATGCTGGAAAAGATAGCGCAAGCGTACCCCGGGCGCGAGGCACTGATTCATTCCCAAAAAGGGACTCGCTATACCTATCAACTGTTGTTCTGGCAGGTGGACCGGGCAGCCCGGGGCATGCTGGCGCTGGGAATCAAAAGGGGCGATCATGTGGCCATATGGGCAGCCAATATGCCTGAGTGGCTTGTTTCCATGCTGGCCATCGCAAAAGTGGGGGCCGTTTTTGTCCCGGTCGATCCGGGCGCCGAATCAGAGGATCTGAAGTACATTCTGGACCAGGCGGAATGTGTGCTCTTGATGGTTTCAGGCGAACTGGCAGAGAAGACGGTCTCCATAAAAACCCCGTCGCTGAAACACATCATCGTGGTTTCCTCCGGGTCGGAAAGGATCGGTACGGTGTGGCCTGAAATGGTGGAAAAAGGGCAAAAGGTGAGACCTGAAACATTGAAAGAAACGGCGGATGCCGTTTTGCCCGATGATCCCGTAGCCATCATGTATACCTCCGGCACCACCGGAAAACCGAAGGGGGTGGTGGTGGATCACCTGGGGCTCATCAACAAGTCTCTGTGCGCCACCGACCGGCAGAAGATTACCCAGGCGGACCGGCTCTGCCTCTTTTTTCCGCTTTTTCACATGTTCGGCAATACATGCATCGCCCTCTCTGGCCTCATACGGGGCGCAGCACTGGTCATGCCTTCCGAAACCTTTGATCCCTCTGCTGTTCTTGAAACGGTTGCGGCGGAAGCGTGTACCGCCATCTACGGATCCCCCGCCATGTTCATCGCGCTTCTTGAGCACAAATCATTTAACAAAGCCCATTGGCAGACGGTACGCACCGGCATAGTGGGTGGCGCTCCCTGTCCCATGGCGCTCATGAAGCGTCTGGTGGAAGAGGTCGGTGTTTCCGAGTTGACGGTGGCCTACGGCATTACGGAAACCTCGTCTTGGATCACCATGACCCATCCCCATGACCCCATTTCTCTGCGGGTGGGGACCATCGGCACGCCGCTCCCCTGCAATGAAGTGAAAATTGTGGACCCCAAAACCGGTGAAGACCAGATCCCCGGTGACCAGGGTGAGCTCTGTATCCGGGGATATCTCATGAAAGAATACTATCACATGCCGGGGGCTACTGCCGCAGCCATTGATCGCGACGGATGGTTTCATTCGGGGGATTTGGGGGAAATGGACCAAAACGGATATTTTAAAATCACGGGCCGTTTGAAAGACGTAATCGTGCGTGATGAAAGAGAGATTTTCCCCGTGGAGGTGGAGGAATGTCTTTATGGGCATCCGGAGATATCAGAGGTGCAGGTTTTCGGTGTGCCCCACCCGGAAAAAGGACAGGAAGTGGCGGCTTGGGTCAAGGTGAAAGAGAAATCGCGTTTGAATGAATCGTCTCTGGCAGCCTTTGCAGATGCGCATATGGCGAAAGGAATGCGGCCGGGCTATTTCAAAATCGTCCATGAATTTCCCATGACGCGCAGCGGAAAGGTGCAGAAATTTGCTTTGAGCGAGCTCGCGGAAAAGGAAATGAAAAAGGATGCGCCTTGAGGGTGTCATGATGCTGCTGGACCGCCTCAGTCACAAAAACAAGATATTTTTTGCTTCCGTTGCGGTCATCCTCTTTGTAAGCGTCGGCATTGCTCTGGTGGCCCGATGGGTGCTGGTCTCAAGCCTCATCCAGCGACTGGAACAGCGTGGCGTGGGAATTGCTGAAAGTGTTGCCGAGGAAAGCGCACCGGACGTTTTAAACGGCCATGGGGAAGCATTGAACCGGCTGCTCTTTAAGGCCTCCCGCCTGGGAAACCGGGAAACGCTGATTGCCTATATGTTTATTGCAGATGCCAAAGGGAGGTTGCTAGCCCACACCTTTGAGGGCGCCTTTCCTCTAAAACTGCGGCATATCAACCCGGTGAATCGGGAAGCGCATCACGGGATTGAACGGATCACCTTTGGAGATGAATCCGCCTATGATATCGCTTTCCCCATCAGGGCCGACAATGAACGAATCGGCTTCGTTCATGTTGGACTTAGCAAAAGCCAGATTGATGAGATTATCGGCCGCCTTCGCATCACGTTTTTGGGGTTCATCTCCGTTATCATTCTCATCTTCTTTGGTGTTGCCCATTGGCTTTCAGGCTACATCACCCGTCCCATGGGTGAACTGATTCGAAAGGCGGAGGAAATCAGTCGGGGCAATCTGGAAATTGAAACGGCCGACCGGGGACTTTCCAAGGCGAATAAAGGATATCGTGACGATGAGATTGAACAACTGTCTGATGCCTTTAATCGCATGACCGCATCCATTCGGGCTTCCAGGGAGCAGCTCGGAGAAAGCGAGCAGAAGTATCGCTATCTTTTCGACAGCGGTCCCAACCCGGTGTTTGTGGTCAGCCGTAACAGATATATCATATTGGATGCCAACCCGGCCGCAGAGGAAGCATACGGTTATGATCGATCGGAATTGATCGGCCGACCGTTTGGTGATCTGGGAACTTTTGAATATGAAAATGGGAAACATGAGATTTCAGGTGAAAATAGGTTGACCAACGTGTGTGTCATGAGCTCAAGGTCACGGCATTACCGAAAGGAAAATCGCGCCTTTTATGTGAACACGCGGGCCTGTCCGGGCATCTATCAAGGCCGGGAGGTCATCATTCTGGCCACCAATGATGTGACGGAGAGCATGGAGAAGGACGCGCAGTTGATTCAGGCGAGCAAAATGAAAAGCCTGGGGGAAATGTCCGCAGGAATTGCCCACGAACTGAATCAGCCGCTCAACGCCATCAAAATGGGAAATGATTTTCTCATTTTGATGCTGGAAAAAGGGCGAGTCATACCGCCTGAGAAACTGGCCCAGGTGGCCAAAGAGGTCAGCGCACAGGTAAGCCGGGCATCGGGGATCATCATGCGGCTTCGGGATTTTGCCAGAAAGGCCGATTTCAGCAGGGTAGAGGTCTCCGTCAACGATCCTATTATGAACGTGGTGAAGATTTTCGGTCAGCAGTTAAAACTTCAAGATATTGATTTGAGATTTCTTTCAGGCAAAGACATGCCGACGGTTCTGGCCAGCCCCAACCGGCTGGAACAGGTTTTTTTCAACCTCTTGTCCAATGCCCGAGATGCCATTGTGCAGAACCGTGAAGCCCTGAACATAAATGCGGGCAGCCAAATCACTGTCCGTTCCTTTTCGCTGCGCGGCCGGGCGGTTATTTCCGTTTCAGATACGGGTATCGGTATATCCAAAGATACGCGGGACAAAATATTTGAGCCGTTTTTCACCACAAAGGAGGTGGGAAAGGGGATGGGATTGGGGTTGGCCATCGTTTATGAAATTGTGGTAGAACACGGAGGGGAAATTCGTGTCCACAGTGGCGTCGGCATCGGAACCACCTTTGTTGTGGTGCTGCCGCAGATGAGAAGATGAGTTGAAGGAGAAATGGTTTGATGCGCAAGGTTTTGATTATCGATGATGAAAAGCCCACACTGGCCATGTTTGAACTCTTCCTGGAGGCCTATGGGTTTGAAGTCCTGACCGCTGAGAAGGGCGAAGAGGGTATCGCGGTGTTTGAAGCGGAAAATCCGTCCATTGTGTTCACAGATATCAAGATGCCGGGTATGGATGGATTTGAGGTGCTCAAACGGATTAAAACCATCTCACCCGGCGCGGTGGTGGTGATGATTACCGGTCATGGGGATCGGGAGCTGGAGAAAAAAGCACTCGATTTGAACGCAACGGATTTCATTCATAAACCGGTTCAGAAAGAAGCCCTCGATGCGGCGCTTGAAAAGGCGGAAAAACTTTTGAACAATGGCACATCCTAAAGAGACCTTTAAAAGGCGGGGCGACACATGACAGGGTTAATGGGTTTGATCAATTCCGGCCGGCGGCTTCGATTTGTAATCAGGCATCCGGTCCTGGTGCTGACCCTCATCGGCCTTTTGACCCTTATTTTCGCCACCAAACTACCGGGTCTCAGATTTCAGACATCCATCTACGACCTGGCCATTGAAAACCTTCCGGAAAGTGTCTATTACCGCCAGTTCAAAAAGACTTTCGGCAGCGAAGAAATGATCCTGGTGGTGGCAAAGGCGAACGATTTCTTTGCCCCTGAAACATTTAAACGACTGGGCGAAATTTCCAATGCCATTTCAAAGATTGAAGGTGTCAAACGGGTGTTAAGCCTGCCAGGTATCAAACAGGACATGGACCTCACCAACCGCTGGACACCCGGTGAGTTTCAGAAAATCATCAATCCTATTGCCCTTTTCAAGAAGAATTTCCTTTCCGAAGACCAAAAAACCGCCGTCATGTCCGTCCTTCTGGACGATGTTTCCAACAAGACACCGGTGATTCAAGGCATCGAAAAACTGCTTGAGAAGGAAAACCGTACGCTTTCACTTTATCAGATCGGTATGCCGCTGGTTTCAAAAGCCCTTGCCGATTACACGGTAAGTGACTTTCAAAAACTGCCGCCCGTCACTTTTCTGATTATGACCCTGGTGCTGCTCTTCCTTTTCAGGGATGTGCGATCCGTTCTGATTCCTTCAGGCTCGGTCCTTTTTGCGCTGATCTGGACCTTCGGCATGATGGCCTGGACCCGGACGCCTCTTTCGCTTCTGACCATGATCGTTCCCATTTTTCTCATTGCTGTGGGCACCGCCTACTGCATGTACATACTCTCGGCCTACCGATCTGAAGCTGAGGCGGCCCAATCTTCAAAAGAAGCCGTTTACGGTTGCTTTATTCACGTACGGTTTCCCACGGTCCTGGCGGTCATTACCACCATTATCGGAATTGGCTCCCTTATGTTGAACCGAATCTACAGTATCAGGGCCTTTTCCGCATTCTCATGCCTGGGGCTTTTGAGCCTGCTTGTGATGTTGCTTTTTGGGGTCCCCGCTGTTTTGTCCGTTCTGCCCCTTCAGCGAAAAGGCAAAGAAAACCCCATCGAAGGCGGCGGCCCCGTCAATCTCTTCCTTGGAAAGATCATCCACCTCAACATCAAACGGCGAAAATGGGTGCTTTTAATCGTTTTGCTGGTGAGCGCCATTGCCATATCAGGCATCACCCGTATCCACGTGGAAACGAACCCGGTGGGGTTTTTCAAGGAAAATACGCCTATCAGCCGTAACTTTGCGGATGTGGCCCGGCAAACATCCGGCAGCTTTCCGGTCAATGTGGTTCTGAATGCACGCGAGGAAGGGTATTTTGAAGATCCGGCCCACCTGGCACAACTGGCCAAGATTCAGTCGTTTTTAAACGGTCTTGAAGGTGTGGACAAAACCATTTCCCTGGCTGATTTTCTGAAACTGGTGAATTATGCCACCAACGAATACAAAAAAAAGGCCTACGCTCTCCCGGAAGAGCCCTTTGAAGTCCGCATGCTCATCAACAGCTACAAAACCATGCTGGGACAGGAAATGTTTAAACGCTTTATGGATATGGACATGAAACAGGCCAATATCCTTCTTCGAACCCACATTTCCGGCTCACGGGATTTTCTCGCACTGAGAGAAAAAATCTCCCATTACCTGCAGAAGAACTTCAGCGAAAATTTTGACGCCCACGTGACCGGGTTCGGCATCGTTATTTCCCAGAGCAGCCAGCTCCTTACGAGAGGTTTGGTAAAGAGCCTGTCTCTCACCCTGGTGCTCATTATTGCCGCCATGAGTCTGCTGTTTCTCTCAGCCAGGGTTGGTTTCATGGCCATCATTCCCAACCTTTTCCCCATTGTGATCAGTTTCGGCTTCATGGGCTGGTTCGGGATTGAGCTGTCTGTCGCCACCAGTCTGATCGCCAGTATCGCCATCGGGCTGGCGGTGGATGATACCATTCACTACCTGGTTCGCTACAATGAGGAGTTCAAGAAGGACCTGGACAAGGACCGGGCGCTGCGGGACACCCTCTACCAGGTGGGAAGACCGATCATCTTTACCACGCTGGCCATCAGCCTGGGGTTTTCAATCCTGATCTTTTCCCATTTTGAGCCCACGGCTGTTTTCGGCCTTCTCATGGTGGTGACCATGTTGGCGGCGCTGGCGGGAGCACTCCTCATTCTGCCGTCCATCATGCTCCATGTGGAACTGGTGACCGCTTGGGATCTGCTGCGGCTGATGCCCACCATGGGCGGCATCTCCCCTGGTGTGGCCCACGAGCTGAACCAGCCGCTCAACGCCATTAAGGTGGGGAGTGAGTTCTTGAAAATGATGGCGCAGAAAAAACAGAAAATCCCCGATGACCGCATTTTGCATGTGGCCACCGAAATCAGCGGCCAGGTGGACCGTGCATCCATCATCATCAGCCGCCTAACGGAACTGGAGGAAAAACGGGGTTTTGAGAAGGAAAAGGTCCAGCTGAACGATGTGATACGGAAAACCCTTGCCATCGTCGAGCAGCAGCTTCTGCTCGATAATATCAAGATCACCCGAAATCTTGACCAGGACCTGCCACTGATTTTCGGACAGACCAACCGTTTGGAGCAGGTCATGTACAACCTTTTGTCCAACGCTTCGGATGCCATTTTAGCCGCCCATGGTGATGATCAGGTCGTCCAGGGGCGTCTGATTGCCATTCGCTCCTTTATGGAAGAAAACCGGGTCAAGGTTTCCGTGTCCGACACAGGGACAGGGATTCCCACGGATCTGCAGGAGCGCATTTTCGAACCTTTTTTTACGGGCAAGACGGAAGGGAAGGGGGCCGGCCTGGGGCTGTGTATAAGCCGGGAGATCGTGAAAAACCATGGCGGGCGCATTGACGTTAAGAGTTGGGAAAAAAGGGGAAGCACCTTTGTGCTCAGTTTCCCGAAAGCCCGGGAAACCGGGGAGATATAGTCTGAAAGGAACCAATATCATGAATTCTCTCTTTGATCCAAAATCAGTGGCCGTCATCGGCGCTTCCGACAACCCTTCGAAACTGGGATTTCACGTCATGAAAAGCCTGGTGAAAGGCGGTTACGAGGGAACCCTTATACCGGTGAATCCAGGGGCGGAGCGGATTTTCGGAATCAAGGCGGTTGCGTCCGTTTCGGTATCTCAGGCCCAAATTGATCTGGCCATTGTGGTGGTGCCGGCAAGCCGTGTTGCAGGCGTTTTCAAGGAATGCGCGGCCGTTCAAGTGAAAGGTATTGTACTCATCACGGCGGGTTTCAAGGAGATCGATGATCCCGCAGGCGC
The DNA here is from genome assembly GCA_022340265.1 of Deltaproteobacteria bacterium. GTDB lineage: Bacteria > Desulfobacterota > DSM-4660 > Desulfatiglandales > Desulfatiglandaceae > NaphS2. Next base: position 15,940 of record JAJDOH010000316.1, read on the forward strand.
GGCGCTGCACGAGGAGATTGCCGGGATCGTCAACAAGGCAAAGATTCCGGTTATTGGTCCGAACACCTTCGGCATGATCAACCTGCACGCGAACCTGAACGCTTCCTTTACCCCCGAGTTTTCCCTGACAAAACCCGGCAATATCGCTCTGGTGAGCCAGAGCGGCGGAATTTCCCATCTGCTGGGGTTTCTGGCCATGGGCGACGGGGTGGGGTTTTCCAAAATCGTAGGCCTGGGCAACCGGTTGAATGTGGATTTTGCGCAAATGGTGGATTATCTGATGGATGATCCGGACACACGCACCATTGCTTTTTACGTGGAAGGGATTGATGCACCCGGCCAACTGCTGGCCGCCGCTAAGCGGCACGCCGGCAAAAAGCCCATTGTGGCTTTCAAGAGCGGCAGCGGATCGGTGGGAGACGCGGCCGCCCGTTCCCATACCGGTGCCATGGCGGGCCGGCACGAGATTTACAGAGGTGCATTTAAACAGGCGGGGATCCTTACCGTTCCGGGCACGCAGGACCTGCTGGATGCGGCCAAAGCCCTGGCCGCCTGCCCCGTACCCACCGGCCCCGGCGTGGCGGTACTATCGGGACAGGCGGGGCCTTCCATGGCGGCTTGCGATGTGTGTGAACAGAGGGGTCTTGAGATTGTCCGGTTTAGAACGGACACCCAAGCCCGCATCAACGAACTGCTGCCGCCCCTCGCCCATCGCACCAATCCGGTGGATATGGGCCCCGCCTGGTATGATTCAGAGGCCATCAAAGGGATCGTTCAGGCGGTCATGGATGATAAAAAGGTTCACGGCATTTTGTTTCTGATGATGTTCGCCTCCGCCAACGTGGAAGCGCTCGCGGGTATCAGCGGGCTCTTGAAAGAGTGGAATCAGAAAAAACCCGTGGTGAGTTGCATCCTGTCGCCTCCGGGAATATGGGCTGATCAGATTCGGGATCTTGAAAATGCAAAGGCCCTTGTCAATTACGCAACCCCTGAGCGTGCAGCTTGCGCCATGGCCAATCTGTGGAAATACAAATCGTTGCGACGGAATCACGTACGTAATTTTTAAACGTGATGGAAAACACCTCAGGACCCGAGGGAGCATAGGCAAAACGCAAAGCCCCGGCCGCCTGCAGGGCTTCTTTTATGCGCTTTTATTTGACGGTGGAAAGTGCTATAATCGTGCGCCGTTGTGTGATGTGCATGGCAGGATGCAAAATGATCCTTGGAGCATGAAAATTGAATAGAGGTAGAAAGATCAACACTGCAAACAATATGGAACCTGCCATGACGGCATATCGATTTAAAGATCTTCTGCTGGATCCAGGGACAAATCACCGATGGGAGAAGGTTCGGAAATACTTTTTTCTGCGGGAGTCCACCTATGACATGACGCGCCGCTGCAACATTCGGTGCGACGGCTGTTATTATTATGAGGGGGAAAAGCAGTTTGTCAAGGAAAACGGTGATCCTGAAGCGTGGCGGCAGCTCATGCAGGCGGAGGAGGAAAGAGGGATTACCTACGTGGTGCTGGCCGGTGCCGAACCCTCTCTGGTGCCGGAACTCTGCAAGGTCTGTCATGAGGAAATTCCACTGGGGGCCATCGCTACCAATGGGTTGAATAAAATTCCGGAATCGGTGCGATACAAAATTCACATTTCCGTATGGGGAAACGATGAAACCAGCGCTCGCATTCGGCACCGACAAGGAATGTTGCGGCAGCAGGTCGAAAATTACAAAGGGGATGAAAGGGCGGTGTTTGTCTTCACCTTTACCCGGGATAACATCGGGGATGCCGAAGGCGTTGTAAAGCGGCTCGGGGAAGCGAATTGTAAGCTCACCTTCAATATGTTTTCAGCGCCGGTTGGCTATAAAGGTCCGCTCAGGCACACGGAGGCATCACTCAAAGAAGTTCGTGAGACCATGGTGAAGCTTCTTAGGGAGCGCCCCGACACGGTCCTTTTTTCACCCTATAACATCGTCGCTCACACCCACACGTACGCTCTCCACGACCTCTACGCCTGTCCCTATCCCCGGATGAATCCGTCAAAGGCCCAAGGGTTGGGCCGGTCTTTCAGACAGTACCGCACGGATCTCACATGGAATCGCAACGCGGCTTGCTGCGTCCCGGATACGGACTGCGCTGACTGCCGGCACTATGCGGCCGGGAGTGCTGTCATAACCGCCAAGCTGTTTCGCCATGGAACCAATCCGGATACTTTCAAATCCTGGCTCGATTATGTGGATACCTACCTTGCGGTGTGGGTGATGGGGTATGAGAAGGGTGAGAATCTGAGTTCTGATTTGGTGGCGCCGCCTGGATACGATCTTTAGCGTTGAGCTATTAGCTGTCAGCTGTTCCATTGTTCTAAACGCTAAAAGCCAATAGCTAACGGCTCTGTGTAAAAGGAGTTTGTTTTTCAATGAAAACCGTCAGTTCTCTACTAGAAGAAGAATGGTACAACCGATACAAAAAAATCTCTAAACTGCATATTCGCAGCTCCATTTACGACGTCACCAACCGATGTAATCTCAGGTGTAAAGGATGCTTTTTTTTCTCTTCCGGAGAACATGAAGCGGCCCGTGAAGAGATGGATGTTCGAAAATGGGAAGCATTTATCGATCAGGAAATGGCAAGGGGCGTCAACCTGGCCATATTGATCGGTGGGGAGCCGACCCTTTGTCTTGACCGGGTGGCGGCATTTTACAAACGGCTGCCCACTTTTTGCGCCACAAACGGCCTGATCAAGGTACCTCGGGATCGATTCCCCCACATGATGGTGGGGATTTCACTGTGGGGTGACGAGGCGGATGAGAAAATCCTGAGAGGCCGGGACACGTTTTCCATATCCAGTAAGAATTATGCGGGCGATCCGCATGCCTACTACCTTTACACCATTACGCCCAAACAGATCGGGAAAACGGAGCGGATCGTCAAGAAAATTCGGGATGCGGGCTTGAAGGTCCATATGCAGCTGTTGAGCAACGATGAAGGGGTGGACCAGTTTTTCTGGACGGGCGATCAGTTGAAGGACATTCGGGACGAAATGGATCAGATGCTTGATCGCTATCCCGACACGGTTATTTCATCCAAATATTACCATCAAATCATCACCAGCGGCAGAATGCTGGATCGGCCTTTCGGGTGGAATGAGTGTCCTTCCGTCACGGAACCCATGGACAAAAGGGATCCGGCTCCCAAACGTCTCATCGGCTTCATCCGGTACGCGTCCGACCTTAAAACCATGCACCGCTGCTGCACCTCCGAGACGCGGGACTGCTCCACCTGCAAGGATGGCGCCGCCCACATGAGCTGGGTCATGGTCAACAAGCGCGGCCATATTCGGTCCGAAACAGAACTGAAGGGCTGGATCGAGGTGTACGAGATGTTTGCCAAACTTTACCAGTTCATTCCATGGTAGAAAAAGCGGTTATTCTGGGATATGACATGGCGTCGCCGCTGGGGACGGACATGAAGACCCAGTGGAAAAAGGCTGTCAGGGGTGAATGCGGCATCGGACAGCTGACACGTTTTCCATTGACGGAGAGTTTTCCGGTCCGCATCGCGGGGCAGGTGGGCGAGTGGGATGCCTCACCCTATCCCTTTCTGTCACCTCGAAATCTGGCCCAGTGGACATCCCCCATTTTTAAACATGCCATGCTGGTGGTGCATCGATCCCTCGCAAGAACCGGTGTGGAAATCACCCCGGACCTGGCCCCAAGGACGGCCGTCACCTTCAGCTCCGCTGTCGGGGGGCAGGATGCGGTACTGAAAGCGGACCGGCGAATGATTGGCGAAGGTCGAATGCCCCATCCCTTTGCCAACCCCAATGCCTGCATCAACATGGTGGGAGGGAAGGTTTCCATTCTGACGGGCGCCACTGGCCCCATCACCGCCACCATCACCGCCTGTGCCACTGGCGTAACGTCCATGATCGTAGGAAAAATGCTGCTGGATCAGCACCGGGCAGATATGGTCATTTGCGGCGCCGTGGATTTTCCGCTGGTGGAACCGATTGTGGCCGGATTTTACACCATGAATGGTGCCTATGCTCCCAAAGCGGGACAACCGCCGGAGCCGCCGCAACGGGCCAGTCGACCTTTTTCCCTTGATCGCCGGGGGTTTGTGGTGTCCGAAGGTGCGGGCAGTGTTATTCTCGCCACAAAGGAATTTGCGGATGCCCATGGTCTGCATTATGATATTGAACTGGCCGGCTGGAGCATGACCTCGGATGCCGTTCATTTTGTGGCGCCCAATTTTGAAACCGTGCGCCGGGCCATTTCGGAAGCCATTGATGATGCCGGCCTGCAGCCGGCTGATATCGACGCTGTGAACGCCCACGCCACTTCCACGAAAGTGGGGGACAGGGTGGAGTTTGACGCACTTTCCGCAGTGTTCAGCAAGAAAATACCACCGGTTTGTGCCAATAAATCGGTTACGGGGCACTGCATGGGGGCCTCCAGTGCCATCGAAGCCATTCTGGCCATCGAGGGGATGAAAAATGCAATGTTGCCGCCTACCGTCAATTACACCCAAGACCCAGAGATGGTGCTGGACTGTGTTCCTGAAGGGGCGAGAAATTTGGATCAGGAATTTGTACTGAAAAATGCCTTTGGATTTGGCGGCTGTAACGCTTGTGTTGTGTTTCGAAAGATTGCCTGAAAAATAGACATGGGGAGGAAGTATGAAAGCACCCAGCAACAGACGGGTCTTTGTGGTGGGTTACGGTGCGGCAACCCCGCTGGGAAAGACTTTTCCTGAGACATGGACACGGGCGGTAAAGGGGGATGCAGGGTTCAGAAAGGTAACCCGCTGCCAGGTGGATGCCCTAAGCAATGTCGTGGGGGAGATTCCCGGCTGGAATCCCGAAGAACTCGAGTTCGCGGATGCAAAAGAGGTTTATAACTGGAACGCGGATTTCGTCCTTCTCACCGTTGCGGTCTGCCGGGAGGCGCTGAT
>JAJDOH010000238.1 GCA_022340265.1 Deltaproteobacteria bacterium
GGTATGCTTCACCGATGGTCATGACTTTGCTCAATATCATGCCCAAAGCGCCCAGCATCAGACAGACCGAAAGAGGGAGGGGGTTATAGGGCTTATGTTGAAAATAGAAATTGGAGAAAACCATCAGAAAAAGGGTCAGCAAAAAGCAGACCAAAGCCCGGTTCGCTTTGTCGGGCTGCTGAAATTCGTTTTCGAATTGGGAGATGATGATGAAGTTCTGGTGATGCTCCTGCAGGGAATGGAGTTGTTCCCAGGTGCCGTGGACCAGGATCGTGTCACCGGCCCTGATGGGCAGATTGGCCAGTTTCCGATAGTAAGTATTGCCGGACTGGTGGATTGCCAGCGGATTCACACCGAAAGTCTTGCGGAAGTGGATTTCTTCAATGGTTTTGCCCAACAGGCGCGATCGGGGAGATACGACCACTTCAACGATACCCGCAATGGAAGGGTTGAAAAGGGTGTTTCTGAAACGGATCGGCTCCTTTTGCAGGACTAGACCGTAATCCCGGACGAAGTCCTTGACACCTTCGGGCGGTCCGAAAATACACAATGACAGGCCGCCACGAATGGCCGTCTTGGGAAGCGGCGCCACCTCGAATGTCCCCTTATCTCCGGCCATGCCCACAATGTTCACCAGATAGTGTTTTCTGAGGGTGACCACTTCCGGAGACTCCTTTTCCGCCCGCGAATCTTCGGGGACATCAATCTCATAAGGTCCGGTGATCAGGGGATAGGAAGCGAGAACCGCGTCCTGGGTCATATGGCGGGCGTCCGCTTTTCCATCGGAGGGGTCATGGGAAAGACGGGCAAGCATGCGCATCCCTCCCGTGGAAAGAAACAGGATTCCGCCGATGACGAGGGCCAGGCCGATGGGGCTAAGTTCCAGAAAGCCGAACTTGGGCATTCCCTGAGGCAGGATGTCGTTGAGCAGGATCAGCGGACTCGTTCCGATCATGGTCAGGGTCCCGCCCAGTATGGCCGCCATACCGATGGGCATTAGAACACGGGAAACGGGAACTTTCAGTTTGTGGGATGCGGTCAACCGAATCGCCGGCAGGAATAGCACGGCCGCGCCGGTATTTTGCATGACGCTCGATACGGCTGCGATCATAGCGGAAAAGATCATCACGAGTCTGGAAGTGCTCTTTCGGATCAGCGGCAGCACCGGTTGAATCATGCGACTCACCAGACCCGCCCGGTTCAGCCCGTAACTGATGATCATGACGCCGATGATGGCGATGACCGCATTGCTGCTGAGACCCCGGAAGGCATCACGGGCATTGAGTAATCCCAACTCTGGAAGCAGCACCATCATCAGTATGCCCACCACATCCACGCGCACCCATTCCACAATAAACAGGAATACGACGGCAGCCACTACCAGCAGCATCAGAAGTTTGGTTTTCAGATGGGTATCCACTTCAAAGGGAAGCTTAACAATGCCCATGTCGTGAATTTTCTCTCCTTTGGCGACGGTCAGTTCGGCAATAATGTCCAGCCAAAAAACGTGATGTCCTGATTTGGCCTCCGGGTCGAGAGTGTATTCTATCCTGGCACTTAACGGCTGTGATGTCGCCTTTTTCAGGGCTGGGAACTTCACCAGCAGGTGATGAACGGGCCGATCGGTTCGGGTGCGATCAATGAAGGCGATTCCGCTTTCAGCCGGCGAGGAAATCCAGGCAATCACCGGGCTTATGGCATCCCGGTCCCACGTGAGGGGATTGTCCTCAGCGTTTCTCGGTTTTTTCATAACCACTTTAATTTCAAAACTGCCCTTTTCGCCGGCAATCAGCGGTTTCAGGGGGTTTTTTATGCCGATGGAAACATACCGGGGAGCACGTGAAGTATCCTTGCCGGAAGCGCTTTTTGCGTCCGTTATTTTGAAAGTCGGCGCAGGTGAGACCGGTTCCGCGCCAACGGCCGTATAGCCGCATGCGCCGAAAAAGACCATCTCTATAAAAGACGCCGTGAAAATGATCCACTTCCCGAAAGTCATTGCTATTGCCATTTTGGTTTAAAAGAATTTATCGGGTAACAGGCCCGGCGAAATTTCCTGCCGGAAACCGGTTCAATGGGAAGAAATGCCGGCCGGTCTAGGGCTTGCAGGCCAGCAGCATGTCCCCCGCGAAGGGGACCGTGAAATCGATGGACATCATGATGCACAGGAGGGTGATGGTCAGAATGGAATTGATGAAGAGTTGTCTGCTCCAAGTTCGATCATTTCCTTTTTTGTGGCCTATCCAGGCAGTATACAGCCAGAACAGGCAAATGACAACTGTTACCCCCAGGTACCGATAACCGGTGTAACCGCAGAAGGTGAGCATCATGGCCGCTACCGTAAATGCCAGCATAAAAATGATCATGTGATTCCGGGTCGTTGCGATTCCCTGTCTGACCGGCAGTATGGGGATATTTGCGCTTTTGTAATCGGAAAACCGGAAAATGGCGATGGCGTAACAGTGGGGCATCTGCCACAAACCGAAAATGAATAACAGGACGATCGCCCCCATATCGAAACCGTTGGTGACCGCAACATAACCGGCCAGGGGTGGTGCGGTCCCTGCCAGGCTTCCGATCAGGGTACTGTAACCGGAACGGGGTTTCAGGACCAGACTGTACACCACCACGTAAACGATAAAGCCCGCCAGCACCGTCGACACGCATAGCCGATTGGTGGTGGCTGCCAGCAGCGCCATCCCTGCGATTCCCAGCGTTGTTCCGTAACAAAGGGCCGCTTGCGGCGACAGGCGCCCCGTGACGAGGACGCGACCTTTGGTGCGTGTCATTCTTCGGTCCAGGTTGCGGTCGATGATGTTGTTGAAGATGCATCCGGAAGCGATGACCAGGGAAAGCCCAATGAGCGTCGAAAGAAAGAGGACCACATCAATCCTTCCTCTGGATGCCAGCAGAAATCCTCCCGAGGCGCTGATCAGGTTCCCTAAGATGATGCCCGGCTTGGTTACGAGCAGATAGGTTTTGATCTTGCCAAACATATTCACATCATTCGGTAATTGAGGTTTATCATGATCCAGATACTCCCCCCTACGAAGATGAACATGATCAGAAGTGTGAATGCCAATGCCAGCAGGTTCCATCGGGCCGCCGACGCGGCATCCAAGTGCAGAAAATAATGCAGGTGTACCAGCATCTGCACGACGGCCGCGCCAGACAGGCCGAACGGGATCGCCGAGCGCGGCAAAACGCCACTGGTCACCAGGGCAAAGGAAATAACGGTTAAAACCAATGAAAGAATGAATCCGCTGATGTAGGTTCTGAAATTTCCACTGGCGGCGCCGGTATCATTCCCTGTTGATTGTGACATTCTTACATAACCCCCATAAGGTAGACAAATGTGAAAATACCGATCCAGACGATATCCAGGAAATGCCAAAACATGGAAAATCGCATCAGCCGGCTTCGAACGGGCCTGGTCAATCCCTTGGCGGCAATCTGGCCGCACATGACCGCCATCCAGACCAGACCGAAAGTTACGTGGGCGCCGTGAGTGCCCACCAGGGTGAAAAAAGCCGAGAGAAAGGCGCTCGTGTCGGGGCCATAGCCGTTTTGAATCATGCCGGAAAATTCGCTGATCTCCATGGCGATAAATCCCGCTCCCAAGAGGAAGGTGACCAGGAGCCAACCCAAAACCCGTCCCCGCTTTCCCGCGTGCACGGCCAGCATGGCCAGTCCGCAGGTCGTGCTGCTGAACAGCAAAACAAGGGTTTCACCGAAGGTGTAGGACAGATCGAAGAGGTCCTTTCCGGTGGGGCCGCCCGCGTAGCTGCGGGCCAGCACCGCATGGGTAGCGAAAATGGCCGAAAACAGGACCAGATCGCTCATGAGATAGATCCAGAAGCCGTAAGCTCGGGCGTCGAGGATATCCGCGTGCTCGTTCGTTTCAGAATAGTCGGTTGCCGGAATCGAAAGGTCCGTTGTCATGATTCATTTCCCGGATAAGGGGTTGAGGCTGTTTTCCACCGCTGCCGTTTCGTGGGCAAAAGCGGAGGACAGTTGCCGGAATCGCGCGTTTTCCATTTCCGCCACCTGGGATGCGGACAGGGTGTATTCGGTTTCGTCGTCACAGGCCCTGAGGATGACCGTCAAAATGATAGCCAGACCGCTTAAAACGGCCATGTACCAGATGTACCAGACCATGGAGAATCCGAAAATAAAGGTGAACGCGCCGACCAAAAATCCTTTTACGGAGTTCTTGGGTATGGAAATGTCATGGTACTGCGCGGGTTTCTGGTAGGCAACACCCCGCTCCTTCATATCCCAAAAGGCGTCGATGTCCCGCACAACGGGGATCACCGCAAAGTTGTAGGGGGCGGGAGGGGAGGCTGTGGCCCATTCCAGCGTGCGGCCGTCCCACGGGTCGCCGGTCAGGTCGCGGTTGGCGTGACGCTCCCGAATGCTGACGAACAGTTGAATCATCTGAAAGAGGATGCCCAATGAAATCAGGGCGGTCCCGGCGGCGGCGATGATCAGATAGGGGTGCCAGGCCGGATTGTCATAATGCTGCATGCGGCGGGGCATTCCCATGACGCCCAGAATATAGAGGGGAAAAAAGGCCATGTAGAAACCGGATAACCAGCACCAGAAGGCCCGTTTGCCCCATTTTTCGTTCAAGGTGAAGCCGATGGCTTTGGGAAACCAGTAGGCATACCCCGCGAAAAACCCGAACAGGGTGCCGGGGATCAGCATGTTGTGAAAATGTGCGATCAAAAAGAGGCTGTTGTGAAGCACGTAATCGGCGGGCGGCACGGACAGCAAAACCCCCGCCATACCGCCGATGGCAAAGGTGACGATGAAGGCCAGGGTCCAGAACATGGGGGTGGTGAACCGGATGCGGCCCCGGTACAGGGTGAAGAGCCAGTTGAAGATCTTAACACCGGTGGGGACGGCGATCATCATGGTGGAAATACCGAAAGCGATATTGACGTTGGGGCCGGCCCCCATGGTAAAAAAATGGTGCAGCCACACGCAGAAGGAGAGGACCATGATGGCCACGGTGGCCCAGACCAGGGACGTATAGCCGAAAAGGCGTTTCCCTGAAAAGGTGGCGACCACCTCCGAAAAGATGCCGAAGGCCGGCAGAATGACGATATAGACTTCGGGATGTCCCCAGATCCAGAAAAGGTTGGTGTACATCATCATGTTGCCGCCCAGGGCGTTGGTAAAGAAATGCATGCCCAGGTAGCGGTCCAGGGTGATGAGCAGGAGCGCCACGGTCAGCACCGGAAAGGCGAAGATCATGAGCACGTTGGTGACCAGGGTGGTCCACACGAACATGGGCATTCGCATGAGTTTCATTCCGGGGGCCCGCATTTTCAAAATGGTTACCAGAAAATTGATGCCGCTCATGAGGGAGGCGGCTCCGGCGATCTGAAACGCCCATATCCAGTAGTCCACCCCGGTGCCGGGACTGTATTGGCGTTCGGTCAAAGGCGCATAGCCGGACCAGCCGGCCTTTGAAAACTCCCCCACCCCGAGGGACGTCATGACCAGCAAGGCGCCGGCCGCCGTCAGCCAGAGACTGACCGCGTTCACGAAAGGAAAGGCCACATCGCGGGCGCCGATCTGCTGGGGAATCACCATATTCATCAATCCGGCCAGAAAGGGCATGGCCATGAAGACGATCATGATGGACCCGTGAGCGCCGAAGATCTGATTGAAATGGTCCGGCGGCAGATACCCTTGAGAGGCGCCCATTGCAAGGGCCTGTTGGGACCGCATCATGATGGCATCGGAGAATCCCCGCAGCAGCATGACCAGCGCCAGGATGATGTACATGATGCCGATCCGCTTGGGGTCCAGGCTGGTGAGCCATTCCTTCCAGAGGTAGGGCCATTTTCGGAAATAGGTGATCAGCCCCAGGATTAACAGGGCCAGCAGTGTGGCACCGGCCACGGCACCCATGGTGATGGGATACTCAAAGGGTATATCCTGAAGACTTAATTTTCCGAACATGTCAGCTTTCCTCCCGGCGGTCGTTTCTCCCTTGAACGGAGCCGTATTTTTCATTTGGGGGAGAAGGCCTTAGAAACATCGGATTGTATTGGGTAATGATATGGTCGAACAGTTTGCTTACAACGGAAGAAAAGTACGTAACCGGGTAGCCCATACTCGGTTTTTCAATTTTTTCGTAACGCGCCAGATCCAGCTTATCCTTCGATTTTTTGGCCTTGTTGACCCACTCCTGGAATCCTTTTTGGGAAACGGCCACCGCTTTAAATTGCATGCGGGAGAAACCACGACCGCTGAATTGCTGGTTCTGCCCGCGATAAACGCCGGGTTCGTCGGCCATGAGATGGAGACGGGTCTGCATCCCCGCCATGGCGTAGATCTGGCTGCCCAGTTGCGGAATAAAAAAGGACGTCATGACCGTGTCGGAGGTGATTCGAAAACTGAGAGGGGTTTTGGCAGGAAAGACCAGTTCGTTGACACTGGCGATATTCTGATCCGGATAGATGAAGAGCCATTTCCAATCCAGGCTGACGGCCTGGATATTGACGGGCTCGACGTTGGAAGAAATGGGTTTGTAGGGATTCAATCGGTGCGTTTCAACCCACACCAGAATCGCCAGGGCCGCGATGATGATAAGGGGGATCAGCCATACGAAAAAATCGATTTTCCCGGAATAGCTCCACTTGGGGCGATAGGTGGCCTTGGTATTGGAGGCGCGGTACTTCCAGGGAAACCAGATGGTCATCACGAACACGGGAATCACAACGATCAACATCAAAGCGATGGCGATGTAAATGATGGACCGCTCCGCTTCACCAATGGGCCCTTTCGGATTGAACAGGACCATGTCGCTGCAGCCCGCGAGGAGAACCGGGGCACACAGCAACGGCAGCAGAATGTAAAGAATGAAACGGCTTTTTTTCATCAATCTCCGCACCTCATGCCACAATTGACGTTCCGAATATCCCCAGGTACCAAACAGTATCTTTTTCTCGGGATGCAAGGTAAATGGGGTGAACACCGTATTCATGAACAAGGAATCATGTATGGCTTTAAAGGTTACTGTTTTTCGTTTTCCGGTTTTTCAATGGGAAACGTCAGACTGGCGCCGAACCATCCGATCATCGTCACCACAAAAAACATGGAAAGAACGAGCAGAAGGTAGATGAGGCGCTGCCATCCCAGAGATTGAAGCAGCATCGGATTGTTCCACCGCCAGATAAAAAGGCCGATTTCGAGGGAAAGGAGGAGGAACGAGAGTTTTTGTTTGATCCTTACCGGCCGAATGGCCCTGGCCCCGTAGTTCACCCACCAGGTGTAGAACCCGGTCACAATGGCGACCGGCGTAAAGAAAACAGCGGCCCCGAGGCAGTAAAACGCCGTGACGTCAAAATTCTTCAAACCGGTTATGAGATAGAGAAGAGTGAAAGCAAGAGTGGCAAAGGTGAAGGCAATGGGAAAATGAATGGTCATGGGGTGTGGGTGTCTTCTGAAAAAGGGCGCCTTTTCCAGAATCCGGGAAACAATTGGCGGCAGTTGACGGTCTGTTTGTTTTTCCTTTTTTAAAGTCCCCACTTGCGGATATCTTTCAAGCACGCTCGGTTCATGGGGTGCCGCTTGAATGTCGGAGGTCAGATTGTTTCCTGCATGGTGCCGGTTCATGTGAAGGCCGCCCTTCCAACGCTTGCTGCCGCTCACATCGTAAACCTTGCCGTTGTAGGCGACATACGCAGGTTTGCCTTCCTTGCCATCAAACTCCTGCAGTTTTTCCAGTTCGAATTCCTTCATGCAAATGACCTCCAATGGTTTGGTTTCCGAGCGTTATGACCCTTTCGATTCATCCCACAATTCGCAAAAATCCGCCCTTTCGGCTGAACCGCAGGCTCGGGCCACGGCCCACTTAAGAGAGACAGGTGCAAGGATAGTCGTGACAAAAGCCATGAGAAGCAGTGCGGAGAATTGATCCCCGGTCAACAGAGGGGCAGTGATGACACCGTTTGCCATCAGCTCTTGGCTTTTTTTGAGAACCACTGTGGCAACCACGAGTTCAACGGCGCCTCGACCGTTCATACCGAACCCGATGATGGTGGACTCCCATAAGTTATATTTGAACAGAGTTGCGCCCAGGCCGCAACCCACCAGTTTGCCCACGATGGCCACAAGGATCAGGACCAGAGAAAAGATGAGGAAGGAAGGCTCCAGGGAGAGGTGGAGGTTAAAGGAGAGGGAAGCAAAAAAAATGGGCACCAGAAAGCCATAGCTGATGCCGAAAAAGCGATCGTTGATCACTTCGTATACCCGGCTGTCCAGGATTTCTCTTCGCACAAACTGCCCTGCCAGAAAGGCTCCGACGACCAGATGCAAACCCGCCAATTCCGCACAATACCCCATCAGCAATGCAATAACGACGGCGAAGGTAAAGGCCTTTCCCCCCTTGTCGGTCAGGTGTTTGGTGAATCTTGGAACGACGAACTCGCCCATTAGAATGGTCAGACCAAAAAATGCGATCACTTTCAGAAGAATGAAGCCAATGGCCAAAAAACTGATATTTCCCGATTCGGCGAGACCCAGGATGGTGGAGAATGCAATCAGCGCAAAAATATCATCGGCGATGGCGGCGCCGACAATGACGTGTCCCAATTCGCTTCGATTGATTCTCATGGAATAAAGGATCACCATTTGAACGGCAATGGCCGTAACAGAGACGCCCATGCCGATCACTAGGGCCTGGAACAAGGTAGCGCCAAATGCCTTCGCCATCAGAAAGCCTAAAGCATAGGGGATTACGAATCCTCCCAGAGCCACTCCCAGCGAGGGCCATATGTGCTCCAGAAGTTCCTTCGGGTCCATTTCCATTCCCGAATGAAACATGACAAAAAATATTCCGAGTTCCGCCAAAAGTTCGATCGCATCCGAGGAAAGAACGACACCCAAAAGGGGAGGCCCCAGAATGACCCCTGCCAGGAGTTCACCCAGCATGGCGGGGAGGCCGAAACGGGAAAACAAAGATCCGAGGATCCATGCCACCGAGAGAATCAAAAGGAGGTTTAAAATGAGGTTGGTCGTGATCATGGAATAAATTCTTTCGGCCCGGAAACCGATGCTCCCAATTGTTGCAAAAATTTTAGACTTCGATATAAAATACTCGCTGCCGTCTCATAATTCAAAATATTTTCCGGATTATACGTAAAATGGAACGTTTTGCAAATGTTTCGGGGAACAATTGACAGTGACAACCTCATACTGCACCAACATTCATCCCGGTGAGAGCTGGCGGGAGATCTTCGCCGCAGTCCGCCGCCATGTTCCGTCTGTCAAGCGGCGGGTATCCCCTCATGCCCCATTTCCGCTGGGGCTGCGAGTCTCCGGCAAAGCAGCCGGGGAGATGCGCGCGTATGACGTAGCTGCTTTTTCTGACTGGTGCCGGGAAAACAACGTCCATGTGGCCACCATTAACGCATTTCCTTACGGAACCTTCCACAATACGCCGGTCAAGGAATCCGTTTATTTGCCGGACTGGCGCTATCCACAACGTCTCACCTACACAAAACAGGTGGCGGCACTGCTGGCCGAGTGGCTGCCCGACGGAATGACCGGTTCGATTTCCACTGTGCCGGCCGGCTTTCGTACTAGCCTCAGTGAAGAGGATTTTCCCGGGATTAAGAAACATCTCGTTGCGGCACTCGATTATTTGGAGGCGCTACGGCAGAAAAGCGGCAAGGAGATCCTGCTCTCTCTGGAACCGGAACCGGGCTGTTTGCTCGAAACGACCGCCGATGTCCTCGCCTTTTTCGGCCGACTGGCGCTGTCCCCGGTCCACCGTTCTCTGCTGGCGGTCTGCTATGACTGTTGCCACCAGGCTTTGCAGTATGAAGACCCGTCCGAATCGCTGGGCCGGCTCGCTGCCCATGAGATCAGGATCGGTCACGTCCAGGTCTCCTCGGCGCTTCGCCTGCTGCATCCTGATATCGGTCGGCTTGACGGCTTCCGTGAATCATGCTATTTGCATCAGAGCATTGGCAGAACCGAAGAGGGGGAGTTGCTTCGCTTTACCGATCTTGACCAGGCCATCGCCGCCGCCCCGGACAACGTGGAAGAATGGCGGGTCCACTTCCATATTCCGGTGTTTCTCGATGCCACGGCGGAGTGCGTTACCACACGCTTCTTCCTTGAACGGATTCTGCCCCTTTTTCCCGACGGGACTCCCATGGAAGTGGAGACCTATACCTGGGCGGTGTTGCCTGAGGATCTTCGGTGTGAAACGGTCACAGACTCCATCGCGCGCGAAATCGAATGGGTTGAGTACGCGAGGAAACACTTTGTGAAAGATAGCGTCGTCAAGGAACGGTCCCCGGGAAAGGCTCCCAAACAAGGAAACGCTCGCCGTTAAGCTGGTCAGAACGATGAAGCTGGCAAGCTTTTTTCGAAGGTCTCAAAAAAGCTTGAGTGTTATGCTTTGTGCTCTGAAAGAAAGTTGATGTTCTTAGCGACGTACTCTTTTGCCCCGCATGTCATCCAGCGTAACGAGTGCCAGGGAATCTATCGTGTGTTTGTTGATAGCTCCGGATTCCGCTCCGGATTCCAATGACCATTTTATGGTGTTCTGAAGGCATGAATTTGCAACCCCATATTTTTTCGGCTCACCATTCTGTTATTAATTTTTATCTTGTAGACAATGTTGACAAACCTTGAGATACCATGCAATCTGTGCTTCAAAACAAATCTCCTTTGGCAAAGTTCCAAGAGATCCCTTCCAGCCTTTTGTATCAAACCGCAATCCAAGGTGATCATTTATTATGTCTAACCCTTTTTTTGAAAAGCCGATCCTCAACTCACCATCCGCGATCGCCTGCGCGTACTGATGCCCAATGACCCGGACAGCTATTACAAGAGCCGCGAATTGGTGCCCAACGACATGCTGGACGACCTCAACAAGGCCAAGATCGTCATCACCAATTTTCACGCTTTCAAACTGCGCGAGCGCATGGTGCTTTCGGGAGGCCGACTGCTGCTGCAAGGCCGCCGGGGAGCGCCGCTGGAGACCCTGGAAACCGAAGGTCAAATGCTGCAACGGGTCATGCCTGAATTGATGGACCTCAGGAAGATTCTGGTCATCAATGACGAAGCTCACCAAAACTACCGCGAGAAACCGGGTGGCGATGGCGAAGGAACCCTGAAGGGTGATGAAAAGAAAGAAGCCGAGAAAAACAAGGAGTCTGCCCGCCTCTGGATCAGCGGCTTGGAGACCGTCAATCGCAAGCTCGGCGTCACCCGTGTTTTTGACCTGTCCGCCACGCCCTTCTTCCTCAGCGGCTCCGGCTACATCGAAGGCACTCTGTTCCCCTGGACCATGAGCGATTTCTCGCTGATGGATGCCATCGAGTGCGGAATCGTCAAACTGCTGAGGGTGCCGGTTGCCCAGAATCTGCCTGGAGCCAAAGACGACGAACTGCCCATGTTCCGCGAACTGTGGAAGCACATCGGCAAGAAAATGCCGAAAAAGGGCAGGGGCAAAGGAGCGGTGCTCGATCCGCTCAGCATCCCGGTGGAACTGCAGACCGCCCTGCAGGCACTTTACGGCCACTACGATAAAACCTACCAACTCTGGAAAAAGGCAGGGATCAAGGTGCCGCCCTGCTTCATCGTGATCTGTAATAACACCGCCACCTCCAAACCGGTTTACGACTACATCTCCGGCTTTGTCCGTGAGAACGAAGATGGCACTTCCAATGTCGTCAATGGGCGCCTGGAACTGTTCCGCAACTACGATGAACACGACAATCCGCTGTCGCGACCCAACACCCTGCTGATCGACAGTGAACAATTGGAATCCGGTGAAGCGCTGGACAAAAACTTCGGCAAACTGGCAACCGACGAAATAGAACGCTTTAAGCGTGAAGCCCTGGAGCGCGGCGGCGACCTGGCCAACCAACTGATGGCCGGTAAGGAGATCGACGACGCCACCCTGCTGTGCGAAGTCATGAACACGGTCGGAAAATTCGTTACCCTGGGGGAATCGATCCGCTGTGTGGTGTCGGTTTCCATGCTGACCGAAGGGTGGGACACAAACACCGTGACCCATGTTTTGGGCGTGCGTGCTTTTGGCACCCAATTGCTTTGCTAGCAGGTGATCGGCCGGGCTCTGCGCCGGCAGTCCTATGATCTGAATGAAGAAGGGCTGTTTAATGTCGAATACGCCGACGTGCTCGGCATTCCCTTTGATTTCACCGCCAAACCGGTCATCGCCCCGCCACAACCACCGCGTGAGACCATCCAGGTCAAGGCCATCCTGCCCGAGCGCGAAGCACTGGAAATTCGGTTCCCCGGGGTTGCAGGCTACCGGATGGAACTGCCGGAAGAGCGCCTCACGGCCAATTTCAACGAAGAGTCCGTGTTTGAACTCACCCCTGCCATCGTCGGCCCGTCGATCACCAGGAATTCCGGCATCATCGGAGAAGCCGTGGACCTGAGCCTGGAACATATTCGCGATATGCGCCGTTCCACGCTGCTGTTCCATCTCACCCAGCGGCTGCTCTACACCAAATGGCGCGACCCCGGAGAAGAACCCAAGCTGTATCTGTTCGGCCAGCTCAACTTGATGATCCTTGACAGCGA
>JAJDOH010000035.1 GCA_022340265.1 Deltaproteobacteria bacterium
ATTGGCGAGAAGTTCCCCCAGTGTCTTGGCAGGTGATTCTTCAATATCCATGGCATCAATGACAATGACCGAATTGGCGAGATCTTTTCGCTTTTCTTCGGTCTTGGTAGCCGTTACAACGATCTCGTCAAGTGTATTCTGAACCTCCGGAGTGGATTCCTCTTCTTCGGCCAATGCAGAAACAGGCAGAACCAGAATCAATGTGAGACCGAGCAGAAACCAACGTCTGAATACCACACGAACATTACCAACTTCATGGGAAACGGCTGAATGGATCCCACCAGATTTTTGTAAGGATAATATCAAAGGGAAATTGAACATGGCATGCCTCCTTTCCTGGCCCACAGCACCCAGATGAGCGGTTATCTTATAAAACCAGCTTCAGCATCTTTTTCTCTCGGGGCCTGTGGGCAAAAAAAACCCCGAGCCGAAAAAACGACCCGGGGATTTCCCTTTTTTATCCGCAAGATCTTACCCACACCATGCGGCCACGCAACTGATGCGAGTATTCATTCAGGCAGGTCTTCTGACTTCCTCCCCCTTTTGGCGACCTTCCCATTCACAGGAATCTGGTTTGAACAGTGGTCGAAAAAAAGTGCCAAAAGCGTTGCCCTCAAAGAGAGAGCAGAGGTCACAGCGGCGGGCCCGTCCCGTTTTAACGGAGTTCCCTGTTAGGCTCATTAAGAGCACCTGATGTGTGTTCGATTTTTAATAGTGATTGGTCATAAAGTCAAGCCAAAATCATTTTGGTTTTGGATTCTCATCGGAAGAAGGTGCATATCGAAAAGAAATACCGTTTAAAACCGCGTTTAAGGACATTTTTAAGGGTAATGGGATGTCCTCCATTTGAACCAGGTCCCTGGGTTGGGGAATGTCTCTGCCGGCAATCTCCTGCGCCACGGCGTTGCACCAACGCTGGTAGCTGCTAAGATCCTTTATCAAGCCTCTACGGTAATCGTTGCTCAACGCAAAAGCAGCTTCCAGAAAACCGGCATAGCGGGGATCCATGAGAATTTCCTCCAGGGCAACCGTCGCCTCTCCCTTTTTGGCCATACAGTCGCACTGCGCCTCGGAAACCAGTTCATAGGGACTGATATGCCGTTCGTAAAGGCGTTGAAAGACGCTGCGATTCGGCACAAGGGCGTTTTGTTCCGCCACCGCTTCCATAACCCCCTGGTATACGGCTCCAGCAATGAGTTCACCCATTTTGGTGTGCCCGCCGGCGTTTTCAATTAAAAGCCCGGTTCCCTGCACCACCATAATATTATCGGTGCCAGTTCCCGTCGCCTGATAAGTTGCAGGCGTCGGGGTGCTTCTCACATCCAGATCCATTAAAGCGGCGGTTTTGGCTTCGGTGGCGCTGATAATGGCCCGGGTCATGGCACGGGTGGAGAGTTTCATATTGGCTAAAAGAATGATGTTGATGGTACCCGGTTCATAATATTTTCCCTCATCCTTGCCCATTCGCAGTGCATTCGATTTGACGCCGGCCGTCACCAGGGCGTAAACCACCATGCCTCTGAACTGTTTTCGAACGACGGCGATGTGGTCCATATCCGCGCCGGTGAAAAGGAAGGACGCCGTATCAACGGATACGCCCAAAATATCGTAGATGAGGGCACGCGACTTTTCCAGCCCCTTCATGTGCTCAAGGGCCCAGGCGGGCGGCGGTGAGTAATGGTTTCCCACCGTCTGAATTCCCGTTCGTTCCCCCTCAAGGGTTGACACAACGGTCATCGCCTGGGTGAAATCAATCCTCAACGTTTTGTTCAGAAAATCGTTGATGGTGCTGTAGACGATCTGTGCGCCTTTGATGTAGTCCAGTTGAATGTTGAGTTTTCGGGATTTCTGTATTTTACTATCCAGGATCTGAAAGGCCTCTTGGGAAAAACGTTTTGCATAGATCCTCGACGAAAGCCAGCTCACAAAGGTGCCGGTGTTGGTAGCGGCCCGGCAGGTGAGCTCGCAGGGGAAGAAGAAAATTCTTCCATTTTTCACGGCATCCACGTCTTTCCATCCGCGACGCGTGAGAAAGGTTTCAGCGGTCTTTCGATCGCCGCCGCATCCAAAGATGACCTGGGGATTGAATTGGGTCCATTCTTCCAGGGTGACGGGGGTTACGGCGCCTTTTCTGCCGAAGTTGGGGGGAATGCCACCCGCTGCCCGAATCATCTCATTCTGGAAAGAGTCACTTCCGGGTGTCATAACGGCATCACGGCCCATCAGGCGAATCACCCGTTGTCGGTCTTTTACGGGGATTTTTGCCACCTTCTGGGCAATTATCTGTAGCTGGTCATCAATGGTTTTTACCACTTCTCGGGCCTGGGTTTCCTTTTGGAAGATTTTTCCCAGCAACAGAATTTTTTCCCGACCGTCCACCATGGAGTTGGTTTCAAGCTCAACCAGCTGAACCGCACTGTTCTTGAATCGTTCTCTCAATCCTTTATGGAGCGCGGAATGAAATATGATTTGGGGATGTTGGGATTCGATCAAGTCGAGGGATGGTGAAAAATAGCCCCCAACGATGGGTTTGGTTGCATTTTCAACAGGATACACGTCGTGATAGGTTACGGCGGAGATTTTATCTCCTGCGCCGATTTTATTTATGATCTCGGTAACGGAAGGTACCAGTGACACCACGCGTTTTGGCGCCTGGTTGATGACAATGGTGTTGCCGGCATCATCCATAAACTGAAAGGCGATGGAAGTCGCAGGAAATGCCAACACAAAAAGTAAGATGATTATAACATGGAACAGTCGGTGCGTTATGCCGTGCGGAAAGCCGTTCTGATGATGCATTTAAAAAATCCTCGATTGCGTTTTATGAGAGATTATCGGTGATCAAGGCGAATCTTCAAAAAAAAATCCTCGAGCCGATTCGGTCGACCCAAGGATTACCCTTTTTTCTCCATGAGGTTGATGGGATTTGCCAGCAGTCCGTGGAGGCAAACCCTTTTCTGTTCAGGCAGGTCTTCTGACTCCCGGATCTTTCTAATAACCGCGCCTTCCCATCAAACAATCAGCACTTGGAAGCGTTGAGTGCACGGCAGTGGCATATTGCGGTTGTCGTCCCCGGTCACAGCGGCGGGCCCGTCCCGTATTCACGGTGTTCCCTATTAAGCAAATGAATGCACCTGAGCCATCAGAGTGTAACAACTTGCGCTCAAAAGTCAAATGCAATTTTTTTGATAAACTATATAAATAAAGTGAGAGATGAATTGGTTGACAAATATCGTATAAAGGCGATATTTCAAAGACATTACATTTTTGAGACTTGATTCGTTTTGCCGGTGTGTATCCTGTTTCGATCATTGAGATTAAGCAGGAGTAGCGTATGTTTGAAATCTCACCCTAAATTCGGAGGATTCCGCCATGGCATTCAAACCCTGGGATACCCCTTTCTGGCCCGAAGGTGTGCCCCGTGAGATCACGGGATACGAAAAACCGCTTTTTTCTCTTCTTGATGAATCTGCAAAAAACTTTCCAAACCAAACCTATACCATCTTTAACGGCCGGTTAAAATCATATGCCGACGTTAAAGCGACTTCGGATCGCCTGGCTCACTTCCTGAGCAAGCAGGGGATTCAAAAGGGAGCGCGGGTGGCCGTTTTTCTGCCGAATCTGCCCCATTTCCCGGAGATTTTTTTCGGAGTTCTCAAAGCCGGTGCGACCTGTGTCACCTGCAATCCGCTCTACACCGCAACGGAGTTGAATTACCAGCTCAAAGACTCAGGGGCCAGAATTGTATTCTGCATGGATCATCCCCAGTTTTACCCCACGGTGGTGGAAGCCATTAAAAGGACCGATGTGGAACAGGTCGTCATTTGCAGCGTCAAATCGTATCTGCCACCGCTCATGGCATTCATGGGTAGTCTGCTGGGAAAGATTCCCAAAGCCGAAAGGCATGAGCCGGGTCACCTTCTCTTTGATGATGTGGTGAAGCAGTATTCCCCCGAACCGCCGGAAATTGAAATCGACCCCGCTGAAGATCTGGCTCTCATTCTGTACACCGGGGGTACCACGGGAAGGCCCAAAGGGGCCTGCCTGACGCACTCCAATTTCATGGCCAACGTGACGGCACTGGACGAGTGGTCCCTTTTTGCTCAGGCGCCGGGCGCAAAACCGGAAAGACTGAAGCGGGGAGGGTACCAGACCATCCTGGGGATTCTCCCGTGGTATCACAGTTTCGGCCTGACTTGCGGCATGTTACATTCGTGCCTGCTGGGCGGAAAGCTCGTCTGTATTCCCGATCCAAGGGCCGGTAAACCGCCTTTTGCGGAGGTTTTAAAGGCAGTTCAAAAATACAGACCGACTCTCATGCCCGCGGTCCCCACCATTTTTGTGGCGTTTGTTAACCATCCCCATATTGACAACTATGATTTGAGTTCATTCCTTTGTTGCGTATCGGGCGGCGCACCACTTCCGCCTGAAGTTTTCCGGCAATTTGAAGCCAAAACAGGGGCCATCATATATGAAGGGTATGGCTTGAGCGAAACGTCTCCCATTGCCAGCGGCAATCCCGCCAATACGGAAACCCGTAAAATAGGCAGTATTGGGTTCCCGTTTCCCAGTACCGACATCAAGGTGCTGGATCTCGACACGGGAGAGAAGGAATTGCCACGAGGGGAGGACGGCGAAATTGCCATTTGCGGCCTCCAGGTCATGAAAGGATACTGGAACAAGCCCGAGGAGACAGCGGCCGTATTTCGGAACATTGACGGTATGCGGTACTTTCTGAGCGGCGATATCGGGCATATCGACGAGGATGGCTTTATCGTCATCACGGACCGCAAAAAGGATTTGGTCCTCGTGGGGGGGTTCAACGTCTATCCAAGAGAGGTGGAGGATGTTTTGTTCGAACATCCCAAGGTGGCCATGGCGGCGGTCATCGGTGTGCCTGACGAGCGAAGCGGTGAAGCCGTTAAAGCCTTCATCCAGCTGAAACCGGGAGAGACCGCCGCCGAAGAAGAGATCCTTTCCTATTGCAAGGAAAACATGGCCGGGTATAAACGGCCTCGGCTGATCGAGTTTCGCGATGAACTCCCGGTATCCGCAGTCGGAAAGGTGCTGCGACGTGTGCTGCGGGATGAGGAGCTGAAAAAAGGGCAAAAAGAGTAATTGCCCACGTTATTGCTCTTTTTGTGATGCCGGTTGCATCAGCGATGGGCACCCACAAAGGAAACCTTCCAGAGGCCCACATCGCTGACCCACATGGGTTGACTCGTCCAGTTTTTGCCGCCATCTGTTGTGTGAAGGATTACCCCCGCAGGCAGGTCCGGGAATGCCCTTACAAGTTGAATGCCCACCACCCAGGCGGTGTTTTCATCAAAACAGGTCACCCCTTCGTATTCGTACGCGGAATAATTCTTAGGCCTCATGATGTCACTGATGACCTTTCCATCCACCAGTTGTACACGGATAATGCTGCCACCGTTGGCGCCCCCATGATTTTGGACTGCCCAGACCGTGTCCGTATCGGGGGCGCAGATGTCGTCCAAATCACCGGGGCCGGAAATATCGGGAGCATCCAATTGCCAGTTATTTCCACCATCCAAAGTGCGGAAGATATTTGCATCTGGTCTGGTTTGCGCCCAGGCCACTTGAGAGTCAACAATACTGACGCCCATGGGGCCGAAACCGGTCTCAAAAGGATCCGGGTTGTTAAGGGTTTCCCGGTACCAGGTTTGACCGAAATCAGGCGAATGAATCATGCCCTTTTCGCCGCTGCCATGATCGGCGATCCAGATGTCCTCTCCTTTTGCGTCTATGCGATTGACCTGTTTGATGGTGATCCCTTCGTGAGGTATAACGGTCCAGGTTTCACCCCCGTCAAGGGTTTGCATGACGATGCCCGTGAGGGTGACCGCCCATGCAATTTGTCTGGAAAGCCCTTTGATGCCTTTCATCACATCAATTACACCGTCCGGAAGTCTTTGCAGTTCCCAGTTGACACCCCCATCAGCTGTATGGAGAATCGCCCCGGTTTCATCGGAGCCCACCGCCGCCCAGGCGGTCCATTCATCTACCGCACTGATATCATTTCCGGTCATCCCTTTCCAAAGAGAAGGATCACCCTGCTCTTCCCAGATGAGACCGCCGTTTTCCGTATGAAGGATGGCGGCTGTGTTGTCTTCTCGATAGCCGATTGCCCAGCCGACCTTTCCCGGCTCTGTCGGAGTATTGTTATCATCACCACTGCAGGCGAGGAGTGAAAAAATGACGGCCATAAGAAGCATCCACATTGCATAGCGTTTCATGGTTTTCTCCTGATTCTTTAGCATCATAAGCGAAAAGTCGACTGGAACAGACAGCATTTGTTGGAAAATCTTTCTCAAGATATTCAAAAGAAGTATGCCAAAATTTTCAAGTTTTTTTTTAATAAATAGAAAATATTTTTGCCAGTGGAAGGGAAAATGTTATGATCATTTTAGCATCATTCGTTCAGCTTCTTTTAGAAGTTCATACCATCAGCTCTGAAATGAAGGAGATGCCAGTGGCCACACATCTTCGCAGTTGCCAATTTGCACGGCAATTCTTAAAAATCAGATGCTGCATTTCGATGGGACATTTTTGCTGCAATTTTTTTAAAATCAGATAACAGGAGTTTTCGATGCCTTCATCCATCCTGATCACCGGTGCCTCTTCAGGAATCGGAAAAGCGCTCGCCTTTGAACTTGGAAAAAGAGGGTATTCACTGGCATTGGCGGCCCGTTCAGCCGAACGCCTTAAGCAGATTCAGGCGGATATTCAATCCGCGTACGAACCGCCGGCAGTGGCCGTTCGGCCGCTGGATGTACGGGATTATGATGATGTGTATAGGGCCGTCGATGAAATGGCTGAGCAACTGTGCGGCCTGGATATTGTTTTTGCCAATGCGGGGGTCTGGCTGAGGGAAAGGGTCGGGCGCGGTGATTTTGAAAAAGCCAAATCCGCGACGGTCCCCGTTTTCCCATGGAATGTGATTGGACGCGTGATGAAAATGCTTCCGGCCGGCGTGATTGCTAAAATCTGATTCGGTTATGTTGCGGTCTTCGGTCCTAAACAGCTCGTATTTTCCGCTTTCAAAGAGCCATTCCCTTGCTCAGCCTTATCCCCTGAACAGGTCCTCGCGGTGATGGTCAACCACAGGGAAGGTGGCTTTTAATTCAGCTATCATGTCGACATCGATTTCAGCTGTTAGGTGAGATATACCGTCGGTGGCTTTGGCTACCACCAGACCCCAGGGATTGACCACGAGACTGCGACCGTAACAGGTCTTGTGGGGCGGGTGCGGGCCCCACTGGCCGGCAGCCACCACCCAGCAGAGGTTGTCCACCGCACGGGTTCGCAAGAGCAGTTCCCAGTGATCACGGCCGGTTTCCAGGGTAAAGGCTGCCGGCACCAAGAGCACCTGGGCGCCCTGTTTGTTTAACTGCCGATAGAGTTCGGGGAAACGGAGATCGTAGCAGATGCTCATGCCGAAAGTTATCCCGTCAATTTGGAAAGTCACGAGCCTTGAGCCCGGTGTGAACGTATCGGATTCTCTGTAGACATTCCCATTGGGCAGTTCCACATCAAATAAATGGATTTTGCGGTAAACGGCGACGATGAACCCGTCGGGATTGAAAACCACCGAGGTATTGTATGTTTTGCCGCCGTTTTTTTCGGGAAAACTGCCGCAATGGATATATACCTTGTGAGACACCGCCTTTTCCCGAATCCGATCGAGACTGGGGCCGTCGGCCGGTTCAGCGTTCCTGGCGATATCGGGCATATCACCCAGAAAGAGAAAATATTCCGGCAACATAATCAGCCGAGCGCCTCGTTCGGCCAACTTATCGATCAATTTCTCTGCCATGGTCAGGTTGGCCGCCTTGTCATCACGGCTGTTCATCTGGCCAACGCCAATTTTAAAGCTCATTTTTCCCATAACTCCGTTAAAGAAAATTTAGAAATAGTTACCCAGATATTCTTTCCGTCCCATGCCAGTCCACGTTGAGGCATCCGGAAACGAAAGGCATTGTCTGGTATGTTCGAGAAGTTGATTGTAATCAAAACCCGTTCCCAGCTGTTTATAGTAATTTTCCAGCACCCGCTTGGGCCTTTGATCCCCAAACCTGCAAGGGGTCGCAAGCGTTGGAATATCATTCTTTTTGACCTCATATTCGATGTCGATGCCATTGTATCGTACCAAAGGCCTGAAAACAGCATACCCGTCATTCATTTTGAGGAATGTATGAAACCGCTGCATTGTTTCCAATTTACGCCGTTTGTTCGCTTTTCGCTGCGCTTCACTGATTTCACCCATAAAGTTCGTCAAGGTCTGTTCCATTGCATAGCTCACCAGATCCCAAAGACTGTAGCTGGTTACGATAACCAGGTTTTTCCAGTCTTTCACATTTTCTGACATAAAGTCGTGCAACATTTTCTTTCGAATCGACTGACATGTCAGACATGGCTTTTCCTTAGCATCAAGAATGACATCCGTTTCTCTCGACTCATGCCACTCAGGCCTTATGCCTCTTCTTTCCCAGTAAGATGAAATCCGATTCTTCTCTTTCGCGTCATAACGATGAACTGGAAACGCGCCCGAGTGCGCCTGAAAGGCGAATCCAAATTCGTCTGCCGCCTTTACCATAAAATGCATGGCCAATGAGGAGTCTTTACCTGCTGAAAACAGAAAGAAGATTTCCTTCCGTGAAAAGTCGTTAAGAATCGACTCATGTTCCAATTTCCACTGTGAATAATCTATTCCGATGGTCATATTATTTTTCCTGGTCTTGGGATTGATGGTTCGAAATCAGTGTCGGTCAACGGTGAGATTCGGGGATGTGGCCAGATCTTGCAGGTTCAGCCTGTTGATATGAACGCCCAGACCGAAACCTTTCAGAGGGCCGGCCTTTCCTTTTTGCCCGAAACTTACATCTTCCATGGTCGTGTTTTTCTTTAACAAAAACCGGTCATAGGAACCGTCGCAGTTAACGGCGTCCTTTGAAAGCAAACACAGGGTTCTGCCGGCCGCGGAAAGGATTCCAGATTCCCCAAGGGTACATCCGATTTGAAAGGAAAGGGGACTCTTGCGGACCGTGTCGATCATTCGAAGGGCTCTCCTGAATCCACCGCTCCTGCACAACTTGATATTGATCATCTGATAAAATTTCTCCTCTATGATTTTTCTTACATCCTTCAGGGTAGGTGCGGATTCGCAGGCCATCAGCGCAATATCTTTTACGCGAAGGGCTTCTGCAAATTCACGAAATCCGGGTACATCTCTTTCCATCGGTTCTTCCACAATGTTTACCGCGTATTTTTGAATAATCGGCAAGTGTTTGAAGGCCAGGTCTCGATCCCATACCCCATTTGGGTCAATTCTCATCTCACAATCGATCCCCAATTCCGATGCTGCGGTATCAAGTGTGTGGTGGTTCCGGTCATAGGATGTTCCCATCTTTACCCTTATCCGGGTGATCGCCAGTGCTTTTATCCAGCGGCAGAACATCGTGACCTGTTGTGCGTTTCCCAGCGGAACAGGGGCCCCGTAATGTACGCTATCCGTCAGAAAAGATTGCTGGAAAAATTGGACGAGGGGCTGCTGTTTGACCTTTCCCAGCATATCCAGAAGCGCCATTTCCATTGCGCAGATGGCAGCATTATGGTCTTTTTCATCGGAAAAGCCATCTACGAAATCCCAAATCTGCGAAACATTTTCAAGTTCCCAGGGGAATGAGGGTTTGTCAAGGAATTGAGAAATATCATTTACGACAGTTTCGGGTGTCTCGCCGGTGACGGACTTTATGGGAATGCCTTCTCCGTAACCTCTTACAGATTGATCTTCCCCAATCAATTCCACAACCACGATCCGAGACTGCACCCCTTTTCTGATGGATATGGAGAATTCTCCTTTAAAGGGCATTGCCAGTTGATATATATTTACTTTCTTGATCCGCATAATTTTGGCGTTCTGTGTTGTGAGAAATGTCGAGGGGTTTAAAGGGCAAGGTCAGAAAAAACGACGTTCCTTCATTCTCCCCGCTCTTTACTTCCACGTTTCCGCCATGTTCCTGCATGTTTTTGTGAGCGATAAACAGGCCCAACCCTGTGCCACTATGAAGGCTGCTCTTGTGTTTGGTAGTGAAATAGGGGTCAAAGATCTTATCCAGTCTCGATTCCGGAATTCCAGCGCCGTTATCTTTGATTTCTATCAGGATATTTTCCAGACCACCGTTCAGCGTAACCAATTTCGTGGAAATCTCAATTGTACCTCTTTTAGGTGTAAATTCCACTGCATTTGATAGAAGATTAAGAACCACCTCCTTCATTTTTTCATAATCCATCCAAACTTGGCTGATATCAGGGCTGTAATGCCTCACCACGTTAATTTTCTTGGCATTGCTTTCAGGTGAGACGAGGAGGATCATTCTGTCAATCAGATCGTGAATGTCGTTAAAGGCAAAACGGGTTTCCCTGGTTTTGACAAGGTCAAGCAATTCGGTAATCAGGTTGTTTACCCGAGCGGTTTCTTCTAAAGCAATTTTATGGAATTCTTCTCTGAACTCTTTGTCATGATATTTTTGAGGCAATATCTGCAAAAATGTACCGATGGCGGTCATGGGGTTCTTGATTTCGTGGGCCAATCTTGC
This sequence comes from Deltaproteobacteria bacterium, assembly GCA_022340265.1. Classification (GTDB taxonomy): domain Bacteria; phylum Desulfobacterota; class DSM-4660; order Desulfatiglandales; family Desulfatiglandaceae; genus NaphS2. The sequence goes on from JAJDOH010000035.1 coordinate 10,620, forward strand.
AGCCAGGTTGCCCAGGAAAGAGAAGCGCTCAGCACGGCTCAACAGCGCATGAGATCTTTTTAATTCGGTCATCTGCTCGTTCAATTTACTGTAGAGCCGGGCATTCTCCAAGGCAATGGCGATCTGGGAGGAGAATATTTCCATGGTTTCCCGTATTTCTTTCGGGACACCGTTTTCGTCGGCCGCATCAGTCGCAATCACGCCGATAACTTTGGAGCGGGTGATCAGGGGAACCACATAGACCGAAGTGGGTTTTCCCAGATTCAGAATGATGTTTTCCTGACTCAATTTCGAATCCTTTACCTGTGGAATGTATTCTGATTTTCCTGTATTGGCTACCCTCGCAATAATGTTGCTGACACGCGTCATAGGGACGCTGTACTTTTTCACTTCTTCGGGAACACCCCCCTCAAACCCGATACTGTGCATGTATTCGAGATATTTTCCATCTTCCGTAACGAGCATGATCAGGGCGCGTTCAAGTCTGCAAACGTTTGACAGAATGTTCAAGATGAGCGTTAGCAGTTGTGGCAGCTCCAGGATTGAAAGAATCGCCTTTCCCGTGTCTTGAATGGCCATAAGCTGTTTGATTTTTTGCTTAAGCTCCACATTGAGGCGGTAAACTTCGCCGTATTTTTGTTCAATCAGTTCTTTGTCTTTTTCCTGCTCGGCAATAACGTCCTTGAGCATGGTTCTGGAGGTGAAGAACCTGGAAAGATACTCCCGGACTCTGTTTTGAAAAGGTAAGGTAATATGATATTCGCAATAAGGATGGCCCTCAAAGTGGCAGCAGGTTTCTTTTAATTTTATGGGTTTTCCCAGCCAAATTGTGGGCATGAATGTATAGATGGCCTGGTTATAAAAGCAAATGTCTTTTGACAGAAACATTTCTGAATCCCAGTGAAGACGGATAACGGCACTGCCTTTATCGATGGTTGCCAATTCCACCCGTTTGCTACGGTTAAATTTGTCGTTAATCTTCTGAACATGTTTAAATCCTGTCTTTGATGACCAAAAGGCTTTTACAAAAATTTTCTGAATATATCCCAGCGATACCTCTTCAACGGCAAATTTCCCGATACGGTATGGCGCCCTGGGATCGTTAAGTGCTTGTTTGGCCCTTTCGAAAAGTTTAGCGACCACCTCCGTGGAAACCCAGTTATTGGCATCGGACAGGAAATGGATGGGATCCTCGAGGGCATCGATCTCCGGATGGAGGTTTTCAACCAGTCGTGCAAGATCTCCCACATGATGCTCCTTCAGATACTGAAAGATGGGTTTGATATTGGTACAGCTTGTTTGTTTTTCCACGCTAAGGCTGTTTTCTCAGAAAGAGCGTCATTGCGCATTTTCAAAAAGGGGTTTGAATATAAAAGGATAGCGCATCCTTGGCTCTGGTTTGGATCGCACCGGGTACGTTCCGGAACCAATGGCAAAATATTTCTTCCATTGGTACCACTGCTCGGGACTTTCGTAAATGGATTTTTCGAGGAATTTCAAAACGGTTTCCCCGGGTGAAATCTTCGATGATTGATTCAGCCGAGATAAAATCTCAGGGCAGTCCAATATCTTAAGCTCGTATTTATTGAGATGATGACGGTGGATAACACTGAAAATCACCTCAGCTCCGGTTCTTTTCTGGATAACGTTTATGGTTCTGTCCAAGCCGGTCATCCTTCCCAAAAAGGAGAAGATCTGTTTCGCGGATGGCCGCCATTCTTCAATTTCGTCACATTGCGTGATCAGAACTCTGTTTTCCTTCAATTCTTTGCTTGCTGCTCGCAAAATGCTTCCTTCCTGACTGCCATCGATCAGTCTGATGCCGTATTTTTCAGCCTGAGAATACACTTTATCTTTAAGCTGTGGCGTTTTGAATTTCGCAATCATGGAGACATTAAACCCTCTTGCAGCGAGAAAGGTTGGAATGAATTCAATGGCGCCGTAGTGACCCGTAACAAGGAGGACACCTTTTCCCTTTTCCAGAATTGTGCGTAACTTGTAAAAATCTTTGTCTTTAATGTTTCGGTTCATGAAACGAATCGCTTTTTCAGGTTTTTCATAAGCGATGAAAAGCTTTTCATAATAATGACTATAGATGCCTCTAAAAACATTTCTGATCACTTTTCGTATGTTGTATGCTTTTCTGTCGGGGCCCAAGCCTTCCCGTATGGCATCAGCGATGCACTGCTTTTCACTTCTGTGGAAATAATAATAGAGTGTTCCAAAAAAGAAAACGAATACTCTTGCAACGTGCCAGCCAAATACTGCGTAAAGAAACATATTAAACCTGGACTGAAGAAATCGACTCAGATCCTTTTTCATGTTCAATCCTCCCAGAATAAACGTGTGATAATTTATTATTATAGCATCTTGTCCATGTTTTAAAACAATAATCATGCCAAATCCATGAATGTCTATTTAACCGGAAAAATGTTGTGTGGTGGGTGCAGGCGGTTGAATTTCCTTTTGGCGGTGTGAAATTTATTGTACATTCCCGCAAAAAATTTATAGGTTCACCCAAATAAGCGTATCTTGGTTTTTCCACATTCCCTCTTTTGAAAACGGCGAACAGAGCGAGGCTATCCATGCGGGAAAAAGCAACCATTCTGGTGGTGGATGATGAGAACGGCGTTCGGCAATCCTTTAACATGGTTTTGAAAGATGATTACAATGTTCTTCTGGCGGCCAATGGCGAAGAGGCCATGGCGATCTTCAAAAAGAATCGTGTCGATCTGATCCTCATGGATATCCGGCTTCCTGACACGGACGGCGTCACGCTTCTTCAGAAACTTAAGGAAATCGAACCCGACACCGAGATCATCATGGTCACAGCCGTGAAAGAGATCCAAACTGCGGTCAAAGCGATCAAATTGGGTGCTTATGAATACGTTATCAAGCCATTTGTTGTGGATGATGTTCTCACCATAATCAGTCGGGCTCTCGAAAAAGGTCGCCTGGTTCGCGAAGTGACATATTTAAGGAGCGAGCTTGAAAGGGTTAAGCCTTTTGAGAAAATGGTGGGCAAAGATGAGAAAATGATAAAGCTCTTTGATCTCATATCCACCGTTGCCGGAAGTGATGGCGCGGTACTGGTTCAGGGAGAGAGCGGAACAGGCAAAGAGCTGGTGGCACGTGCCATTCATAATCGCAGTCCTCGAAACAAAAAGCCTTTTGTTGTGGTGAATTGCGCTGCAATTCCATCAACGCTTCTGGAGAGCGAAATTTTCGGTCACACCAAGGGTGCTTTTACAGGCGCCAACAGCACCAAGGTGGGAAAGCTTGAACTGGCCGACAAGGGGACGGTGTTCCTTGACGATGTGGATACCCTTGATACTACCATGCAAGGCAAACTGCTGCGTGTCATTCAGGAAAAAGAATTTGAGCGGTTGGGCAACCCGAAACTCATTAATGTGGATATCCGTTTTGTGGCTGCTTCCAACAAGAACCTTCCCCATCTTATTTCCCGGGGAGATTTCCGTGAGGATCTCTTCTACCGTTTGAATGTCTTCCCGGTGAATCTCCCTCCCTTAAGAGATAGAAAGAATGATATCCCGTTGCTTCTGAATCATTTTCTGGCCCGCTATTCAAAAAAAACAGGTAGAGATGTGCAGCGATTTTCAGAAAAAGCCATAAACTCTTTTATGGCCTATGACTGGCCCGGTAATGTCAGAGAGCTTCAGAATCTTGTGGAAAGATTCGCTACCATCACTCGAAAAAAGATGATTGATATTGATGACATCTCATCCCCTGATATTGTTTATGAAAGTGTCAAACCGATGAAATTGAAGGACGCCGTGAACGAATTTGAAAGAAAATTCATTGGAAAGGTCATTGATCGTGTTGGCGGGAGCCGAAAACGGGCTGCTGAAATTATGGGGATTCACCGAAACACCCTTCTAGGGAAAATAAAAGATCTTGATATCAATTCTTAATTTAAACTGACAGAGCCGTTTCTCCACCCACCCTTCTAAATTGCAAAATGACTTTAGAAAATTGCACAAAAAAATGTGCACGTGCACATTTTTTTGTGCAATTTGAAGGCAAGAAAATGTTGCTTTTTTTCAAAGTACCATTGTCTACCAGGTGATACCGCTCAAAACGGTCTCCTTTTGCACTTTAAACCGGCGCGAATATGGATGGCATGAACATTGCTGATATCTAAATTGCTTTGTATGAGCACAGAAACGATGTTAAGCATTTCCGATTGATATCGGATAAGACTTTTTTAGGGGGAAAGTGGCATGGTAGCAAAGGTTTTGGCGGTGGATAACGATCCCTTCATATTGGAGTTTATGAAAGATGTATTGTCGCCTGGCAGATACGAACTTTTTACTGCAAACGATGGTCTCGAAGCGCTCGATATTATGGATAAGATTACGCCTGATATTATTTTTGTGGATCTGGTAATGCCCAATATCGGCGGAAAAAAGTTGTGCCAAATTATTCGCGGAATGGAAAGGCTTAAGAATGCTTTTGTCGTCATTCTTTCTTCCGCAATTGGAGAACAGGAAATTGATGCGGAAAAGCTGGGTGTTAATGCTTGCATTGCCAAGGGGCCGATAGAAGATATGGCTCGACATATTCGCTGGGCTCTTGAAAGTCCGGATATTGCGACACTCAGATGTGCCCGAGGAGAAGTGCTCGGTGCCGACAAAAATGTACAAAGGAGAATCACCAATGAATTGCTGAGCATGGGAAAACATAATGAAGCCATATTGGAAGCCATGCATGAGGGCATCATGGAGGTGGTTTCGAGGGGCAGAATTGTTTATGCGAATCCCATGTGTCTGGCCTTGCTGGGGATCCCCGAAAGGAAACTGTTGGGATCGGATTTTTTTCAGCTTTTCTCTGAAACCGATCAACCCAAAATTCATGCTTCATGCCGAAAAACGGTAGAGACTAAAAGCCTTAGCCCCAATTGCCTGGTGCGTATCAACGATCATGAACTGATATTACGGATACTCCCCATCAAAAATCAGGGTGGTCTTTCATTCATTGTGATGCTTCAGGACATTACGGAAAAGCGTCGAATGGAAACGAAACTCGTTCAAGCCAAAAAAAGGGAGGCTTTGGGCACGCTCGCCGGCGGCATTGCTCACAACTTCAATAATCTGTTGACCGCAATTCAGGGCTATGTTTCTCTTTTGATGCTGAAAGACGGACTTGGGCAAGAACACCTTGATGACCTTTGGAAAATTCAACAGTGTGTGAAATCCGGTTCAGACCTTACCTCGGAACTGCTCAAAATCGCTAAGGGGGACGGACAGAAGTTAAGAACGACCGATCTAAACGGGATAGTGAAAAACAGTTCGGAAATGTTTGGCGCCGGCAACAAACAGATCCAAATACACCGAAAGTACCAGAAGGACATTTGGTTGGTTGATGCCGATGTGGGGCAACTGGAGCAGGTTTTCTTAAATCTTTACATTAATGCCCAGCAGGCCATGCCTGACGGTGGTGAATTATTTTTGGAGACAGAAAATGTAACGCTTGATGAAAAGTGCAATCCGTCTCCGGGAATAGAGGGACGCAACTATGTGAAAGTATCTGTTCGAGATACGGGAAAAGGGATAGACAAAAACATACAAGAAAAAATATTTGACCCTTTCTTTACAACAAAAAGTATGGGTTCGGGTCTGGGGCTTGCCACCGCACAAAACACGCTCAAAAGTCACAAGGGTATGATTAACGTGCACAGCCATAGCGGAAAAGGGGCCACTTTTGAAATATTTCTTCCAGCCTCCCCGGATCAGCTGATAATGGAGAACCGGTTAGGCGAAAGACGAATGCCGGTACATGCGCCCTTTTTCTCATGGAAGAGGGAGACCGGATTGTTGGGAGCGGCTGGCGTGTATTGAATCAGGTCTTCACAAAAAAGTCGGGATACAATACAGCGGTTTTCCCACCCATGGGTATTCTACGTTTCAGACATTTTGTGCTGAATCCTCCAACAAACCAAATCCGCAAATAAGATGCCAATCGAGATCCATGTCTTCTGTTTCAACCGGATAAGATAGCCAACTTTTCTTCATGCAAAATTCCCTTTTCTTGACGAACTGAAATTGTTTGAATAGAGTACGTATCAAAAATCAGAAAAAGGATATCTCGTTCCGAAGTGGTTGATTGGTATCAAGAGCCTGGAATGCCGAGTCCTTTGAAAATGCCTTTTTGGGTCCTTCGGCGTTCATTAAAGAATTATCATGCGGTTCGAAAACATCATTTTTCAGTCAGCCGGATCCTTCTCAGTGGCAGTGATTGCCCTGCTGATGACGGTCCTGCAGACACTTTTCTTTTTTAAAAAGCGCAGATTCACATGGTTAGCGTGGAGTGCTGCCACTGCCTTTTCTACATTTCTATATTCGGTGGGCATTTTCCTTGAATACAACACGCCGGCAGGATCGTTGAACCGAGCGGCGGGGCTCCTGGAGTTCACGGCTATCATCTGTACCATTCACTGCCTTTATGGTTTCAGCTTTTCCTACCTTCGGATCAAGAGCGCCAAATACCATCCCATTGCCGGTATCTGCCACACACTTATTTTGATCCTTTTGTGGGCCACTCCCTATGTGGTGGCGGACAGTTTTGTCACACGGCATTTTAAGGGGTTCTCTGCACCCTATGTGGAGGCGGCGTTAGGCCCCCTGGGACCCTTGTTTGAGCTTTATGCGGCCCTGGCCGGAATTGTCGTCATAATGTTCTGGGTCAAACATCAGGACACGGACCCGAAAAACCGTTTCATTTATCTGGCGGGCATCGGTATCTGGATTATGCTGGGGCTTCACGACGGCATGACTTCTCTCGGTTTTTCAACCTTCCAATATGTCATGGAATACGGATTTTTGGGATTTGCCATGGCTGTTTTGTGGGTGGTTTTCAACAGTTATATGGAAATTGCGGCGGAGGAAAAGTATCGTGTCATCACCGAGTTTGCCAATGACTGTATCCTGGTAATTCAAGATGATAGGCCGGTTTTTGAAAATCCGGCCTGCGGCCGGCTTCTCGGCAAGGCACTTGCCAATCTTCAGCCGCACGACTTTTTCGAAATCGTTATGCCGAAACATCGGGAAAAAGTCCTTGAGCACTTGAATTCCTTGACGAAAGGTGACCGACTTTTTAGGCCGTACGCATTTCCTGTCCTATGCGCGGACGGGGAACAGAAATTTGTTGAAATCGTATCAAACGCCATTCAATATCGAAATAGACCCGCGGTTCTCGCGGTGATGCGGGATATTACGGAACGGAAGAACGTCGAAGAGGCCCTCAAGAAGAGCGAGGAACGTCTCAGGATTGCCGGAAAGGCTGCTTATGATCTCATTTACGAATGGGATGTGAACAATGATTCACTGGAGTGGTTTGGGGATGTGGATGCGCTTCTGGGATACGAAAAAATGGGAATATCGAGACATATCGATGCCTGGCTCGATCTCATACACCCGGAAGACCGGGAGACGCTGCAAAACGCTGTTGCGCTACACCGTAAATCAACGAATCCCATCGAATATGAGTACCGAATCCGGCATCATAATGGAACCTACCGATACTTTAAGGACCATGCCCTGCCTCTCCTTAACGAAGAAGGACTGCCATACCGTTGGGTCGGGGTATGCACGGACGTTTCTCAAACACGGCTGGCGGAGAAATCTCTTCAGGAGACCGAAGAAAAGCTGTCCAGGTCCAGGAAGATGGAATCTCTGGGGCTTTTGGCAGGCGGTGTAGCCCATGATTTGAACAACGTCCTGTCAGGCATTATCACCTATCCGGAATTGATCCTGAGAAACCTTGACAAAGACAGCATTCTCAGAAAACCCGTACAGGAAATAAAGCATGCGGGACAGCGCGCGGCCGCCATCGTTGATGATCTTTTGACCGTGGCAAGGGGTATCGCCGTTTCAAAAACACCCCTCAATTTGAATAAGATCGTCCGCGACTACCTGCGTTCCCCCGAATTCAAGAAATTGCAATATTTGAACCCATCGGTTTCCATAACGCCTCAACTGGATGATGATCTGCGAAATATCAGCGGCTCTCCCGTACATATTCTGAAGGCGGTAATGAACCTGGTATCTAATGCTTCCGAGGCCATTCCGGACAGCGGAAATGTTACCATAGGCACCATGAACCGCAGTATTGATCATCCAGTGAGAGGATATGATGACATAGAAATTGGTGAATACGCAGTGCTTTCGGTGTCCGATGGCGGTTCGGGAATTTCACAGGATGATCTGGAACGGATTTTTGAGCCTTTTTATACGAAGAAGACCATGGGCCGAAGCGGCACCGGTTTGGGTCTGGCGGTTGTGTGGAACACGGTTCAAATTCATGAAGGGTACATCGATGTCTGGAGCGACGAAACAAGCACCACATTTGAGCTTTACTTTCCGATAACCGATGAAAAGGTAATTGCAATAGAGGAGCGGATAATCCCCCTGGAAGATTATTGCGGAAATGGAGAGGCCGTATTGGTGGTTGATGATTTGGAAAGCCAGAGGGAGTTGTGCTCCGAACTGCTAAAAATACTGGGTTATGATGCAACGGCGGTCCGTAGCGGTGAAGAGGCCGTCAGTTACCTGAAAGAGCAACCGGTGGATCTGGTATTGCTGGATATGATCATGGATCCCGGGCTGAACGGCCTTGAAACCTATCAGAAGATTCTTGAAATTCGTCCCCGGCAAAAGGCGATTATCATCAGTGGTTTTTCTGAAACCAAAGATGTGGAAGCCGCCCGGGAACTGGGGGCGAAAATATATTTGAAAAAACCCCTCACCCTTGAAAAGCTGGGGCTGGCCATTCGTGAAGAACTGGCATCGATTCCCGGCGAAAGGAATGAGAAATAGATTTGAATTGATTCAATGCGAGAAAAAGCGCATTTTTCTGGCTTTTTGCTTCCACCCCAGGGCTTTCAGGGCCTTGTAGGCATACCACTGAACGTAAGGATGTTGAGATTCTCTGAGTTGTTTCAAGATATTGGGCACGGCTTTTTTCTCCCCCCTGTGGCCCAGTGAAGATATGGCCGCGCAGACCACCACCGGTGAAGGATCCTTTAAGAGCGCCAGCAGATCAGGATAGGTTTCGTCATTACGGGAACTCCCGAGGGCTTTGGCCAACCAATACCGCTCTGCTGTATCAGGACTTGTGAGAACGGCTTTGTATGCAGAAAACCGGGATATGTTCTGATGGTCCTTGTAGATATGTTTCAGTGCGCCTAATCGCTCCTGCCGTTCGTCTGAAATGAGTGCCCGCCCAGGATCATTCTGTCTTCCTTTCCATTCATGGTTCTGCCGGAGGAGCATGAGCAGCATTACGCCCGTTATCAAACAGACGATGGCGCATAAGAGAGAAGCAATTCGCCGGGGAACCCACCTCCCTACGAAGAAAGAGATAAGCGAATAAAATGAAATATACAGAATGACCGGAAAGCCGATAAGCAGCGAATAAAACGTGAATCGGCGAAAGAAGTGATGCCGGTCTGTCAAGTTCGAATATTCCTTTAAAACGGTTGTCAATCGAGTTGGGAAATCGGTTGCCGATACCTTGAGAACCGTACCCTTGCCATCCTCCAGAAAGAGTTCTTTTCCACGAAGACTCACTTTCAAATCTACTTTTCCACGGTTTTCTATCGGTATCCAGTCACGGGCAAGCAAGCCTTCGAGGAGCGCGTTTTTGATGTGTCCCTCAGGAAGGGCCTCAAGTGAAAAGGTCTTCATAAGTTTCTGGTGCAAAGGTTTCATAACTTTCGCCGGATATAGCGTACGGCGGTAGTAAAAACGGACAATGTTTTCACCTATCGGGTTGGTGAGCAGAAGTTGATCCCGAATATTGATAAAAAGTCCGTCTTTCATTTGGGGTGCCCATAAAAGTCCCAGTAAAATCAGCAAAATGATGTGGAGTATTCCGTTTTGATGCGTCTTTTTTCGGACGTTTTTGGGCATCCATTGAAGGGTGCCGGGGAACACGACCGGGGGGATGATGACAAAATATAGGGTCACAAAGGGCAAAAATCCTCTGATATTGACTGCCGCAACAAGTGCCGTCCATAACAAGAGCATCAAAATCAGAAAAATGGGTCTGCGCACGCAGATGCGGTCCCACAGCCAGGCGGCGGCAAAGGACAGCAGGGAGATGCCTGCTCCCACACTCAGGGTGAAGAAAAGTCCTCCGCACAGGGCGGTGCTCAGTTTTTGAAGCTGGGCAATGGTTTGTTGATTGAGAACCGTTAAATAGCCCGCCTCGCCAATGGCTTTCAGGGTAAGGTAAATGGATCTGTTGGAAACATACACCTGAAGGGTGGCGATGATTTGTGCCGTGAGCAGTCCCGCAAGAATAGCCGGAGCAGGGTAAAAGTAAGTTCTCCGTTGGTAAGGGGAAGAATGCATATTACGACTATAAGCCAATGACGAGAGCGCATCAAGGGGATTTCGGTGCTACGGTAGTGCTTGATGAATCCAAAGTTTTGCGCTATATGGGTTGAACATGAAAAGTGGTGGATTCAAAGATCGTTTTCACTGGTATTGGCTTTCTTAAAGAGTTGAGGTTTGACGTTATGACACTGCAGATCGCGCTGGTGCTGTTCATTTTGGGAGCGGCCGTCCTTTTCCTGGTGACCGAATGGATGCCCATGGAGGTCGTGGCTTTGCTGGTCCTGGGAAGTCTGGCAGTGACCGGTCTGGTGAGTCCCACTGATGCCCTCAAAGGATTCAGTAACCCGGCGGTGATTACGGTCTGGGCGGTGTTTATCTTAAGCGGAGGGCTGACGCGTACCGGTGTGGGAAACATCATCGGCAACCGGGTGGTAAAATTGGCTGGCGGCAGCGATACGCTGCTGGTGATGATCGTGATGGTTGTTGCGGGGCTCATGTCGGCGTTCATGAACAATGTGGCCGTGGCGGCCCTCATGCTGCCGGTGGTGATGGATATCTGCCGGAGTACGGAGCGGAGCCCTGCGGCCCTCTTGATGCCGCTGGCATACGGTTCCCTGCTGGGAGGCCTGCTCACTCAGATCGGAACGCCCCCCAACATCCTTGTAAGCGCCCTTCTTCGTGAAAACCAGCTCAAGCCGTTCGGTCTTTTCGATTTTACGCCGGTGGGCAGCTTTATCTTTGTAGCCGGCGTGCTCTTCATGACATTTGTGGGACGTCGCCTGCTGCCCCGACACAACTTCCTTAAAGACACCTCAGGAATGCTCGAAGCCAATCTTGACAGCCAGTATCGAATGGAGGAACAGGTCTTTCGCATGGGAGTGCCCTTGGGGTCGCCTCTGGCGGGGAAGACCCTGGCGGAAACCCGCATGGGGACCGTACTGGGGATGGATGTGATTGCCCTCAGCAGGGAGACCCAGAGTCTCCTGGCGCCTGGGCCGCGGGAAGTGCTTCACGGAGGTGATATTCTGGTCCTCAAAGGAAGTCCTGAGAGGCTTAAGGAGTTGCAACTGTGGGAGGAACTCATCAACGGCATCCAGAAAGTTTCGGTGGACGAAGTATTTTCAAAAGAGATACAGCTGGTTGAATTGACCCTGGGACCGGACGCTTTTCTAAATGGCAAAACCCTCAATGAAATGGACTTTCGGAACCGATTTCAGGCGGTGGTCTTGGCTGTCCTGCGGGATAAAAAGATCCGGCGGGCGAACCTGCAGGATGATATCCTTCGGGCAGAGGACACACTTCTGTTGCAGGGCACCAGGGAAAACATTGAATCCCTTTGCGGTGAACCGGGTTTGACCTGCAGGGAAGTTGACCAGCGCATGTTAAATGGGGACTATCAGCTCAATGAACGCCTCATGCTTCTGACCATCCCTTTAAAGTCGCCCGTGGGGAATAGAGCATTGAAAGAGAGTCGGCTGGCCGAGGTGCTTGGAATGCACGTGTTATGTATCATTCGAAAGAATGGTGCTGTTCGAATGCCCGATGCCGACGAAATCCTTCTGCCTGGGGATCAACTGATTATGGAAGGCCGTATGACGACCCTCAATACCCTTCGCGGTTTTCAAACCCTGGAAATGAAGGGGGGACAGGCCCCCGATCTCAAAACACTTGTTTCCGATAAGGTCGGTATGGTTGAAACCATTCTTTCCCCCCACGCCACCCTTGCCGGAAAGACACTGCGGCAACTTCATTTCAGAGAGAAATTTGGTTTGAATGTACTGGCCATCTTTCGGCGAGGAAGGGCTCATGCTACCAATTTGCGGGATATGGCCCTTGACTTTGGCGATGCACTGCTCCTTTACGGACCCAGGGAAAAACTGAATGTGCTGGGCAAAGAAAATGACTTTATAGTGCTCACGCAATCCGCCCAGGAAGCCCCTCGGCTGAAAAAGGCGCCACTTTCTTCCACCCTCATGGCGGCCACCTTTGTACCGGTTATACTGGGCTGGGTACCCATTTACATTGCCACGGTGATCGGTGCGGCCCTCATGGTGCTCTTCAGGTGCCTGACCATGGAAGAGGCGTATCGTGCCATTGAGTGGAAAGCGGTCTTTCTGATTGCGGGCATGTTTCCCCTGGGAACCGCTCTGGACCAATCCGGGGCGGCAAAATTTCTTGCGGAAGGGGTAGTGTCGGCAGTGGGACCCTACGGACCAACGGTCGTCATGCTGGCCCTCCTGGTGCTCACGTTTCTGGCCACCTGTGTCATCCCCACGGCGGCCCTGGTGCTGCTTCTGGCCCCCATTATTTTAAATGCCAGCCAACAAATGGGCATCACCCCTTACGGTTTCATGATGGCCATGGCCATGGCGGCATCCGCCAGCTTTATGACCCCCATCTCCCATCCGGCCAACATTCTTGTGATGGGGCCGGGCGGTTACCGTTTCAAGGATTACATGAAAGTGGGGGGGCTATTGACCCTGGTGGTGTTGATCATCATCATGGTGGTGGTGCCGATTTTCTGGCCGCTTGCACCGCTGCCCGGACGGTAGGGAAAGTATTTATTGAAAACCGTGGAGAAGCTTCCACAAAGGAAATGAGTTGACAGGGAAGGGGACTACAGAGTTGATGCGTGTAATGACATTTAACCTTCGTTTTGAAAATGATCAGGACGGTGCTAACGCCTGGAGTTATCGTCGTGACCTGGTGGTGAAATTGATTGAAAGATATGCGCCGGACATTCTGGGGACACAGGAAGGGAGAGTTTCCCCGCTGGCGTACCTTGATGAGCATCTCACACAATACGATATACACATGCCTGCACGGGTGATAGACGACACCTGCCAGTATCCCACCCTGTTTTTTCGAAAAGACCGGTTTTGCATCCTGGAAGGCAAAGAATTCTGGCTTTCCAAAACGCCGGGGGTTCATCGCAGCAAGAACTGGGACAGTGCTTTTCCCAGAATGGTAAGTACCGCTACGCTGGAACTTCAGGAATCGGGTCAGGTCTTTTCGGTGGCCGTCACCCATCTGGATCACATGGGGCAAACAGCCAGGTTGAAACAGACTGAAATCATTGCCCAATGGGTTCAGAAAAAAACCGTTCCGGTGATTCTCATGGGAGATTTCAATGACGGGCCCGATTCAGCTGCCCACGTGGCGCTGGCAAGCAGCCAAACGGGGCTTTCGGATGCCTGGGAAGTGCTCGGACATGCCGAAGGAAAAGAGAGTTACACCCATCACGCCTTTACGGGAATTCCGCAGAAAAGCCGGATTGACTGGATCTTGACCACTTCACCGCCCCATGTGGTGGATGCTCGGATTGTTCACGATCAGTTTGACGGACGGTATGCCTCGGACCACTTTCCCTATTATGTTGATTTAAGCTGGGAGATCCCGATTTAGATGAGATAATCCGTACTCCGCTCATAGATCGAGATCGTCAAAGGGGCTCACTACCATACCGTCTCAATACTTTTCTTTCACGAAGGCCAGTGATTCCTCAATGGCATTAAGGGTAAGTTTCAGGTCTTCTTCCGTATGCCGATAGCTGATATACCCGTGGTGGAACGGTGAGAAAAAGAACCCTTTGCGGATCAATTGGGTGTAAAAATCGGTTCGTTTTCTTTTATAGGCGCCGGTTTCATCTTTCTTGAAGGTAACGTAGAACATGGGGGGAATACCGCTCAACTCCGCACCCACATCGTATTTGTCAATGGCTTTCTGAATACCCTTCATGAGCCGCTCACCCTTCTCCCAGATATTTTCCAACACCTTGTCCCTTTCCAGGATCTCAATGGTTTTGAGTGCTGCAATAAACGCATCGCTGTTGGGGAAAAAGGTGGACGAAATAAACAGCTTATGGGCAGCCGCCATCATGATCTCTTTTTTCCCGGTCACCACCGATATGGGATAGCCGTTTGCCATGGCTTTGCCTAAGACCGTCAAATCAGGGGTTACACCATAAAGCTTCTGGGCACCGCCCATGGAAAGCCTGAAACCGGTTCGGATTTCATCATAGACCAGTACGGCACCGTATTGGTCGGCAATGTCTCTTGCGCCCTGCAGAAATCCAGGTTCCGGTATTTGCATTGTCTGATGATTGGGGTGCCCGAAAGGGGTCATGATGATGGCGGCGGTTTCATCACCCTGTTCAGCCATCAATGCTTCCAGCTGATCGAGCCGGTTGTACTGAAATTCATAGACGTCTTCATAAAATTTCCTAGGAATGCCTCCCTTCATTTCAACACACCAGTCGTGCCAACCGTGATAACCACAGCGCATCACTTTCAGTTTGTTGGTGTGCGCCCGTGCAATACGGATGCTGGCGGTGGTGGCATCGGATCCGGTTTTAAGAAAAATGCTCATTTCCGACGAAGGGACGATCTCGGTCAGTTTCTTTGCCAGCAGATTCTGGTATTTCTGGGTCAGCGTAAAGCAAAACCCTTTTTCTTTTATCTGTTTGTAGACCGCTTCATCCACCTCTTCTTCCCGGTATCCTAAAATAATAGGACCGTAGCCGCACAGAAAATCGATAAATTCATTGCCGTCCACATCGGTGAGCCGGCATCCTTTGCCGGTTTCAAGAAAAATGGGATATTCTCCCTGAATAAAATCACCGGGTTTCCGGGCGCCCAGGACCCCTCCCGGCACCAGTTCCAGTGCCTCTTCATAAAGTTCCAGGCTTTTGGTGATGTTGAGTTTTTCCGTCTCTTTCATGGAACGTCTCCTTCTTTATTTTTCAGGCGCAAACATGGATAAAATGGTTTCCGTCTGATGAATTCTGGCGCCTCTTCCTAAAAAGATGCTCAGGAATTTGTTCGGGTCGATGCACCCTTCAGGGGCCACGACACCTTTTACTGTGACGTCGCCGGCATCCATCATGAGTGATGCAATGGATGCGGGAAGTCCGGTTCCGGGCGCCATTCTCCCCACCATGTCGGCGGTATAGACAACCTTTTTGCCGTCTCGCTCCCCTTTGACAATAACTTTCAAGCCCGATGACTGGGGCCCGTTGTCTCGCCCTTCGGGAATGCTTTCCCACAGTTTGAGCGCCAGATCATAAGGAGTGATTTTCGTCCCTTTGATATCCACGGGCTCCGTCCCCAGAAAACCGGTATTTTTCTGTTCCTTGATCAGTTCATCCACCCACAGAGGGATCAACGCCCCTTTGATGATGACGTTTTTGACCCCTTTGATGTATTTGGGAAGGGTGAGCGGTTGCGGATGACCCACATAACGAACGTGGCAGGTGCCAAGGGGCTCCAGAAACTGCTCCGCCACTTCGCCGGTGCCGCCTTCAACATGGACCAGCTCACCGTCAATGTATTGAGGGATTTTTCCGAGGGTCATGTGGAGACTGTGATCCCAGGCGGCGCCTGCCAGTTCCGCGATGCTCACCACCCAGTAGAGGTAGATTTCATCCACCTGGTCCAGCCTGTCCGCATACCATTTCACCAGCACGTTGTTGGTTCCGGGGTCGGATCCCATTCCCGTCAGAACCGTGATGCCGGCGTCTTTTGCCAGTTTATCGATCTCCGATTCAAAGAGAATTTCGGTTCCTTCATAATCATCACAGATGTCGATATAGTTGACCTTGGCTCCCACCGCCGCTTTGGCGACCGGCACGGCCGTCTTGTAAAAAGGACCTGCGGTATTGATGACCACATCAATATCTTTAAATGCCCTGACCATTCCTTCGTGGTCGTTTACATCCATTTTCACAAGCTTCGTTTTTTCATTTTCACGCAGCTTCTTTGAGAGTCTTTCCGGATCCGGGTAAAGGTCGGCCAGAATCACATCCGTTACCTGTTCCTGTTTCACCAGGTCTCTTGCAACGCCCTGTCCCATACCGCCGACACCTCCGATGATTAACGCTCTCATACTGTTCCTCCCGTGAATATACCTAAAATGAATGATGTTTCCGTGGTAAAATAATAAGTTATTCCCGTGCCGCTTTTTCCCTGATGGCGGCAAGAATTTTGTCAGGCGTCAGCGGAAAAGAATCCAGATAAACACCAATGGCGTTGCTGACCGCACCGCTGTAGGCCTGGGCAGCGGACATGGCAATGGACATCCCTGCCTCCTTGGCACCGTAGGGCCCCTTGGGATCGATGGATTCCACGATGATATTGTTGATGGGGGGCATATCGCAGCAAAGCGGCAGTTTGTAATCCAGCATGGTGGGATTGATACACCGCCCCCCGTCCCATTCGTGGTATTCCGTCAGCATACCTCCCTGGCCGCCCATGGCGATGGACCCTTCAAACTGTCCTTCCAGGACCAGCGGATTCAGGGCGTACCCCACATCCTGTGCCGCGGTGGCTTCCAGCACCTCAACCTGTCCCGTCTCGGGGTCCACCTTCACTTCAACGATGGTGGTGCCGAATGAAAAAGCTTCGCACAGCTGGCCGTAGGGGTTCTTCACCCATTCCCGTTTCATGTCCACATTGGGCCAGTAACCGCCTTCGGCGTTGACCGAGTTGAAGTTGAGCAGGCTGGTGCGGACCACTTTTTTGATGGGGATCGCTTTTTCAGGATCATTCTTGACAAAGATGAGGCGGTTTTTGGCCGCCAGCTCTTCGGGCGCCGCTTTCAAGATTTTTGATGCCACCTCAAATAGTTTCTTCCGACAGTTTCCAGCGGCAACCTTCACCGCATGGCCCCCCACAAAGGTCGATACTTGGGAATAGGATCCCGGGTCCGAGGAGGTGATTTCGGTGTCGGCATTGACCAGATGAATATCTTCGGGCAAAAGTCCCAGTTCTTCGGCGGCGATTTGAACCAGCATGTTTTCATTGCCCTGGCCGTTATCCACGACCCCGCTCATGACGGTTGCTTGGCCATCTTCATTGAATTTGATGAAAGCCTGGGATCCGCCCCGAATGCCCATGGGGAAACCGGTCTGCACGGAATTGGTTCCGATACCGATACCGTGAAAGGGTGGCAGTTTTCCCCATTTTTCCTTGAAACCGGATTTGAGAGCGGCCTTGTGAATGGTTTCGTCCATGGCGCACGATGTCACAAGACTCTTGGTACTGGTATAGTCGCCCGGCTGCCTGGAATTTCTGATGCGCATTTCCATAGGGTCGATGCCCAGATGCTCCGCAATCATATCCAGCTGTGTATCGAGCCCGCAGGCAAATCCTCTGCCGTGGACACGGATCATGCCTCGGATCGGTTTGTTTGTGTACACCCGGTACCCGTTGTATCGGACGCTCTCCATGCGATATGCCTGTTCCATGGACAGAAAGGGAACGCTGGTGGCAATGGGGCCGGTGCTGGAATACGCACCGCCATCCATGTAACAGGTGGTTTCCCGGGCAAGGACGCGTCCGTTGTTGTCCACCCCGGTTTTGTGGGTGGTGATCATGGCATGCCCCTGGCGGGTACAAATGGTGTTTTCTTCCCGCGTGAACACGATTTTTACGGGATTTCCGGTTTTTTTCGCCAGTAACGCGCAGATGTAGTCAGCAGGGCAGATTTCAGATCTTCCCCCGAATGCACCGCCGATGGTAATCTTTCGGATCTTTACCTTGTGCAAGGGAATCTTGAAGGCATTGGAGAGGGGCTTTGCTTTCATGTGCGGTCCGCCGTTGGGACACCAGACCTCCAGACAGTCTTCATGGTCAAACCGTGCCGTTACGGCATAGGGCTCCGCATGAAAGTAGGATTCTTCCTGCGCTACAAAGGTATCTTCCCGAATATAGTGCGCTTTTTCGAAATTTTCATCCACACTCCCCGTATCGATATTGACATGGATATTCACATTATTGGGGAAATCCTCATGGATCAGTTCCGTGGCAGAGGCCATGGCTTCCATTGGGTTAAACACGGCCGGGAGTTCTTCATACTCGACCACAATCAGATCGAGGGCTTTAAGGGCTGTCTCTTCATCGATTGCCGCCACGCCGGCCACTTCATCCCCGATGTAACGAACTTTTTCCGTCTGGATAAACTGTTGGTCCTGGGTATAGGCAAAAACACCCCATTTAACCCCTTCGGTGTCTTTTCCCGTGACAACCGCTTTGACGCCGGGGAGCGCCTCCGCTTTCGATGTGTCAATGTTCAGAATGCGGGCGTGGGCATGGGGACTTCTTTTGATCTTTCCCACCAGCATGCCGGGCAGTTTGAGATCGGCCGTGTACCTGGCCTTCCCCGTCACTTTGGCCCTGGAATCAACCCGCGGCATCCGTTTCCCGATGAGGGTGTAATCAGGCATTTTTTGCTCCTTATGACTTGCAATCGCTGCAGTGGTCATTGGGTTCTGCTGCATGGGCCACCGCTAGGACGATTTTGGCATATCCGGTACAACGGCAGATATTTCCCGCCAGGGCCTTGCGAATGGCCTTTTCATCCGGGTTCTGATTTTCACTGAGCAGTGCGTCCGCGCTCATGAGCATGCCGGGGGTGCAGAAGCCGCACTGGACCGCCCCGTGATCAATAAAGGACTGTTGAAGGTCTGACAGTTCTTCTCCATTGGCAAGTCCTTCCACGGTTTTGATCTTTGCTCCTTGCGCTTCCACGGCGAGCGTCAGGCAGGAACGGACCGGCTTGCCATCCATTTGGACGGTGCATGACCCACAAACCCCTTCGCCACAACTCTCTTTTACGCCGGTCATATCCAGTTTCTCCCTCAACACGTCCAAAAGGGTTTCGTTGGGATAAACCATGACCTCATGAAATTTGTCATTGATATTCAGGGTAATTTCCATTTTTTCCATGTTAAGACTCCATTGTGGCCGTTAATCTTTTGCATTTTCCAGCGTCTGGGATGCTTCCTTGAGCGCTCGAAAAACCATCAGGCTTACCATGTCACACCGGTATTCAAGGGTTGACCCCACGTTGTGAACAGCAAAGGTGGCAGCGCTGTCCATGGATGCGTTTGCGGCTTTTTGAAAAGCGGTCTCGTCATGAATGCTTTTACCTTTCAGGGAAGCGGCTGCCTGGGCAAGAAACAAAGGTGCCCTCCCCATGGCACCCACGACGATGCGTGCGTCCTCTATTTGATCTTTTTGGTTTTCCGACGGTTTTAAATGAACCCCTGCGCAGACAATGGGGTAATCAATGGCGGAACGGTAAGCAAGTCTCTGGTAAGCGCTTTGGGCGTTGCTTAAGGGTATCATGATCTCTTTTAACAGTTCCTGGGGTTCCATGGCGTGGGGTTTGATGCCGTCCGCGGTGTAAAACTGGTCCAGATCAACGGTTCGTTCATTTTCTTTGCTGGCCAGCACCAGTTTCGCGCCAAGGGCCATGAGGGCCGTTGCGCCGTCCGACTGGCATGTGGAGTTGCAGCGGTCTGCATTTTCTCTTGCATAACAGATTTTACCGCCGTCCTTGTGACACGCTTGCCGACCGGAACGATGAAAATCAGACTGGTTGTAATGATGGCATCGGTTGTCCTGAAGGATGTTGCCGCCGATGGTTCCCCTGTGATGCTGTATGGTAACGGCGCCCACTTTTTCACAGGCCTGAAAAAGCGCTCTTGCGCCGTTCTGAATAGTCCCGGATGCAATAATGTCGGCAAGGGATGTGCCGGCGCCGATCCGGATGCAGTCATCTTCCTCTTTGATATAGGAAAGTTCCTTCAAAGATTTCAGACTGATGAGGCGCTTTGGTGTTATTAAACCCTTTTTCATTCTGACCAGAAGGTCCGTGCCCCCGGCCAAAATCTTTGCATCTTCCCTGTGTGAGTTCAACAGGTCAAGCGCAGCTTCAAGATTTTGGGGTTGGGAATAATCAAATCTTGGTAGCAGCATTTTTTTCTCCCTGAATAACGAATGTAAGTATCAAGACTGGTGCATTGCCGTTAAAAGGCTGTCATTGCGGTGCCGGAACAACCCCTCATATTGAAAATTTACAGCAATTTTTCGAACGGATGAAGATTTCAAACCGGTGTTAACAACGAAACAAAACAACTGAGGAACATTATTCAGGCTAATGTGTACTGTATACAGCTTCTGCTGTCAAGGATTTTAGAACAGTTTTGTCGAGTGTTTTCTGTTGAAATCGCCCGTGACGAGAATCTGCTTCTTATCTTTCCTTCTCTTTGGATAAGCTTAGCAACCGAACGTTCGATAGGCAAAATATGATATTCAGTTTTTTCTGTCAAGAGAAAACGAATCCGCCTTAGTAACGTAGCGGTTTCGGAGCGCAACTGAACTTAACGTGCCGGACGGCATGTTTGTGGAGCTGACCATGGCGCGCATGGAACAACATCATCGATGTGATGTAAAATATCTAGTGATAAACATTATTTGCCAAATAAAAATGAGATGTTAAGATAGATGTTTAAATCGACTTCTTAACATCCCATTCATGGATTTGAGTCTTAGAAGTCTGAATTATCGTCCTCTATTTTTTGCGGTCCCTGTCTATTTTGCATCTCACGAAATTGAATTCACAGTACTGGTTGGTCAAACAAAGTTGTGACGGGAAGTTGAAGACCCACTGATCAAAAAGTCCAGCCAGTTTCAGATAGGTCTCAAAAATGGCATGATTGCAGTCCACCTGAATTTTCTGGTTGTATGTTTCGGCTTCTTCCGGAGGCAGAAGGTTCCAGATGACCTGGGTGGTATAAGGACAATCGTAGCAACGAAGCGTAACCCTGTCTTCGGTTTCCTCTACGATTTCCATTGGATTGCCGAACAAAGCAAAACTCTTGATCATGATTTGAGCGATGTCCTGGATGGTCCAGTCGGTATCTTCCGGCTTTTTGCCGATCAATTCGCAGAGTCCCGGCCATTCGAGCCGCGATCGTATTTCCCACATTCTGGCATAAAGCTGGGGGGCTCTCTCGCTGCCCACTTCCTCTTCCATGGCCTTGAAGGCCGAGTAGTCGTGAAGGGTCCATAACACCATGGCGTCATTGTAGGCCTTCTCCCAGGTGTATTCCGGATGGAGTTCCATGATCTGACGCATGTTTTCAATGAAACTGTCATTTCTGATGTCTTTGGCGCATTTCTTACAACTCATAACATACCTCCTCATATTTATGGTTTCAGGTTTTGTTACAATTCAAATATGTTTATCGTGGAAACTTTAACGTTGTATCGCCGGCCACGCGCCAGGCGGATACGCCGATGACCTGGGCGACAGCCTTGACACCGTTCCAGTCGATATTGTCAACGTGTTCGTTATCGCTGTGATAATTTGGATCATCCGCTTTCCAGATGCACATGGCCGGCACGCCGTGCTCGTTAAGGTGCCCCTCCTCAGGGGTTCCCCATCCGCCCCAAAGATGTCCCAAATGAACGCCGATCTCTTTTCCGATCTGCTCAACGAAGTCATTCAATTCCTTGTTGTGTTTTACTTCATGATCCGGCTGATCGGGGTAGGTACCACCGTCCACAATTCGTGGCGGTCCCCCTACACCCACCATGTCGATATTAAAGCCTGCCACGGCCTCAAGAAGCTTGCCCTCTCTTTCCCGGTTGGCAATGTACTGTACCATGCCGTCGGAGATGCCTTCTTCCGAACCGGTCGAAATGAACTCAATGGTTCGAGCCGGCCTGGGAAGCCTGGACATGATCTCCGCCAGTACCATGACAACCACTGTTCCCGTCCCGTTGTCGTTGGCCCCGCTGCAGGCCCCGTCGTCGCGGTGGGCATGTATGAGCACGCGTTCGTCCGGTTTGTCGACTCCTGGTATGAAGGCCCTGACATTGCATCCATCGCGGGGTTCGGTCACGCAATCAACCGTAATATGTGCCTTTACGCCGCCCTTACCCACAGCGTACAACAGCGCCATGGCATCTGTGCTGCCGATGGTGATGCAGGGGACACTCTCATCTCGAGATGGATATTCGGCTTCCCATCCCCGGCTGTGATCCCACCGCCCATAGGAATGGGAAGGGGTAAATGCCACCGGACTGCCGTTACAGACCACGAAGGCAAGGGCGCCGTGCCTTTTTGCTCTGGTGGAAAAACTTCCCAGCCAGAAGAGGGGATCCGCAGAACTGGCCCTAGCCATTGCGATTTTTCCTTCCACATGGGCGGCAGCGAATTCTTCCTCCGTCCCCTGTCCCACGAATACAAGTTCACCGTTTATGCCTTCTTTGGGCGTTGGATGTGAGTAATAGGCGGCCCGTGCAGGGAAAGAGGTGTTGAAAGGGGCTCCCGCTTTGAAGGTTGTGCCGCCATATTCCCATGACAGGGTATTGAAACGATCCAGTTCCGTTTTAAGTCCCAAAAAAGAAAAATGTTTTTCAACCCACTCGATGGCCTTTCGGTCTCCCGCTGTCCCGGACATTCGGGTGCCGATATCCTCTGAGAGGTAGCGGTCCATTTCAAGCATCTTCCAGGGATCTACTGAATCCAGTATGATTTTTTCTTCTTGTGTGCCCATAGACATCTCCCGATTTTCGCTGAAGATTTCCATTCAGCCGGCTGGGTGCAGCTTTTTGACAATTTCGGCAACCTTTGAGCCGAATTCCATGCATACCTGCTTGCGTTCATCATCGGGGGCCCCGATGGACAAAGGACCATAATGTCCGCCGGTAACAAATCCCGGAACGATCATCCCATGAACCAAAAACGCTCTTAAGATATCAAGTATGGCCGTTTCGCCACCCCCTCCGATGCCACCCGCTGACGCGAATGCAGCGCCCACTTTTCCTTCCAGGTTTTTGTAATGCTTTATGCTGTCATCGATAAGCCTTTTTATTTCCGCGGTGGTTGCCGCAAAATAGGTGGGAGATCCGATGATAATCCCTTCAGGTCCCAGAAAATCGTCCACATTTGTTTCCTGGACCTTCTTTAAAATAACTTCGACACCCGCATTTTTAACCCCTGTGGCCACGGCTTCCGCCATGGCGGCGGTATTCCCGCTTTTTGAATGGCAAACAATCAGGATTTTAGGCATTTTCATTCCTCCTTATCTTTTGGTGAATCTGACCCTGCAGACGCCGTCGCCGCAGCAGATGAATTTGTCCATGGTAAAAGCGAAACGGTCAAATACCCCAAGCGCTTTCAGCACGGATTCATAATAGTTGGTCGATACGGCGGCTTCACACTTGAGCGTCATGGATCTGGCCGTCTCTTCCCCTAGCATTTCCCGCATATTGTCCCAGTAGGGGCAGGCAAGAATTTCCGCTTCATGCGTGTTATCATCATGGACGGTTACCCGGTAGGGGCATGCGATGGTTTCCCAGTAGATCTGGGATAGTTCTCCCAGTTTATCCATATTCACGTCATCGGGGCCTGAAATGCCCAGCGCCTTTTTGACTTCGTCCAGCTCTGCAAGGGCAAATTTCTCCCAGAGTCCCATGTAAATGGGATATCCGTCCTTGGTTCCCAGATGATGTTCAAGCCGCATGTAAATGTTGAAATCAACTAGGGCAAAAAGCTTGACCCAGTTGAGCATAGATTCGTTCACATCCTTCCCCGAACCCTTGATGGCAGGATGATCCGGATCTGACAAAATACGGGAAAGGGTTTCTTTGATTTTATTCAAATCGATAGCGCCATTAAAATCCAGCTTCTCTTTGATGGCATCCGGTGCCTTTTCAGCAACGCGGGTCCAGATATCCGTCAGGAGTTTCTCCTTTTTGCTTTCGTCAACCTCCGCCAGACCGTCAAGCAGGTTTGCGTAATGGAACGCAAGTCCCTGGGACCATATCTTCACATCCTCTTCCGCCTTGTGTCCGGTCTCCGCCAGGCAACCCAGAAGACTGAGCGACCCTTGGGATCTCTGTGATACTGCTTCCATGCTTTTCTCCTTCCCCGTTTCTGAACAGTTGATTGATTTCTGTAAATTAAAGCGCCAACTGACCCTGCTGAACCAGCAGGGTGGCCAGATCGTAGTATTCTGTGATTTTGGCGATCTTGCCGTCTTTTAAAGTGAGGAAATAGGCGATTCGCAGGTCAACCTTTTTCCCTGTGGGATCTAAACCTCTGAAAACACCTGTGTTGGTTGCCGTCCATCTGACCTGACAGATGACCACATCTCCATCCATGTATGCTTCGAGTATTTCTGAGTGACAGTCGGGGTAACCTTCGAATACACCGGAATAAGCTTCCTTAAATGCTTCCACGCCCACAAAAGGTTCCGATTCCGCCACTTCATCGGCAACCACGTCGTCGGCACAGTAGTGTGCCATTTTTTCCGCATTGTGTTCGTTCATGGCAGCCAGAAACCCGTCTCTGATATCCAATAATGCTTGACGATCCATTTCCATCTCCTCCTGGTAGTCCTCCATGGTTTAAACAGACTCGGAAATTCGACCCGTTACTCTCTTCTCAGCACCTTTCCGGCTCTTAACGCCTTATTTATGATGCCTTTTTCGATGGCCAGTTGCCCGTTGATGATGACATATTCAATGCCACTTGGAGCCTTGTCTGAATCGGTGTAAGTGGCATTATCTCTTATCTCTTTTTCGTTAAAAATGGTGACATCGGCCTGCATCCCTTCTTTGATCAATCCCCTGTTTTGAATGCCGAATCTCTGGGCGGTGAGTGAAGTCATCTTTCTGACGGCCTCTTCCAGAGGCAGCAGTTTTTGTTCTCGAACATATTGCCCCAGGACCCTTGGAAAGGCGCCGAAAGCCGCAGGGTGAGGGACACCACTCCCAGTCAAAATAGCATCGGTATTGATGGCGCCGTTGGGATGCGCGAGGAATTTTTTCAGCCCGTCTTCATTTTCGAGGTCCCCACTGACCCCAAAATAAAGTGCCATGGCGTTACCGTTTTCTTCCAGGAGAATATCGACGGCTGCATCAAAGGGTTCCATTTGTTTGAGCCTGCCGATTTCTTCCATGCTTTTTCCCACATATCGGGCGTTTTTATTGCCGGGCACCCAGATCAGCCAGATGTTTTTCCATCCGGTTGCCCTGACCAGATTGTGGGGCCATCTTCCCGGCAGCCATGTGGGCCACTGGGAGGCCATGTTCTCAACGTCATGCCGGATTCTTTTCTTCTCTTTGGGGTCCTTCAAGCGATTCATGAACTGCGTCATGCCGCCTTCAAAGGCGTAAGGAGGAAAACAGGCTAGAAGGGTTGTATTGGCTGCCACATAAGGAATGACGTCGAAAAGAACATCCACTCCCTCCCTGCGGGCGGATTCATGGAGCGCAATCTGTTCTTCGATGTGGTTCCAGTGTTTGTGCCCGAAAGCTTCGATGTGCGAGTGTTCTACCGGTATGCCGTTGATTCTGCCGATTTCGATAATCTCTCTGGTGGCTTCAATGCCTGTTTCGCTGGAGCCTCGAACATGACAGGTGAAAAGGCCGCGATAGGGGATCAATGGTTCGCATACCTGCACCAGCTCGGATGTGGAAGCAAACATTCCCGGCGCATAGATCAGTCCGGCGGACAGGCCGAATGCACCGTCTTGCATTGACTGCGCGACCAGGTCCTGCATCTCTCTTATTTGATGGTCATTGGGCGGAACCGCATCAAAGCCCATCACCGCGATTCTTACGGCACCATGGGAGACAAGCGGAACGACGTTGTAGGCAACCCCTGAAGATTCGATATTTTCCAGATAGCCTTTCATGGAGGTCCAGTTCCATCCAATGTCACCTGCCAGAAGGAACCCCGTATAGTTCTTGAGAAGTTCCAGGTTTTCCGGATTGATGGGAGCAGGAGACAGGCCGCAGTTCCCCACCACCAGGGTTGTGATGCCCTGGGCCATATAGCTGCCGAGGATCTCCATGTGGTTTTTCAGGGGAAGGATGAAATCGGCATGACTGTGAGAATCAATAAACCCGGGACTTACGATCAGGTCTTGGGTTTCTATGACAGTGGCGGCCTGCTCTACGGGGATGTTACCGATCTTTATGATCTTATCATCTTTGATGCCGACATCGGCAATGTACCAGGGGTTCCCGGTTCCGTCCACAATCTTGCCGTTTTTCAAAACCGTTTCAAACATTGAATTTCTCCTGTTTGTATTTTTGTCAAACTTTCTTTGCGGACGACCTTTCGCGAGAGGCTATTCCGTTGCGCACAGATATTTGATCTTTATCTCTTCGTTTTTTTTCAGCTCAGCGGGAGAGGATTCATAAACGATCTGCCCTTTGCTGATGATCAATACATGATCCGAAACGCCCAATCCCATGGGAAGATTCTGTTCCACCAGAAGAATAGAGAGGCCCTTTTTTTTGAGGCGAACGATGATGAAACCGATATCCCGTACGACCAGAGGGGCAAGACCCTCTGACGGTTCATCCATGAGAAGCAGCTCCGGGTTGGTCATCAAAGCCCTGCCGACGGCCAGCATCTGCTGCTCTCCGCCACTGAGCAGGTTCCCTTTCAGTTTGGCGCGTTTTTCCAGAATGGGAAACTGCCTGTAAACCCTCTCAAGGGACCATTCACCATTCGTGCTGCCCCGGCGTGCCGCCATGGTCAGGTTTTCCCTGACACTCAATGAAGGGAAGATATTCCTGCCCTGCGGTACCAGGCCCATCCCCAGCTTTGCGATATGGTAGGGTTTTAGGTTTGTGATATCCTGATCTTTGAATCGAATATTGCCCTCTCGCGGTGGGGTAAATCCTATAATAGACCGGATGGTTGTGGTTTTTCCCATGCCGTTTCGGCCCAGTAGGGCGACAACGGATCCCTGTCCAACGGTCATGGAAATACCGTGAAGGACGTGGCTTTCGCCGTAATAGGTATGAATATCAGTCAATTTCAGCATAATCGGCAGCGTCTTCCACTCCCATGTAGATCTCTTTCACCTTCTGGTCGTTCTGAATTTGACTGGGGTTTCCGTCAGCGATGAGTTCCCCGTAATGAAGAACCAGAATGCGTTCGGCCACTTCAAACACCATGTCCATGTCATGGTCCACGACGAGAACCGTGATTCCGGAACTGAGATTTTTGATGATCCCGGTGATATCCGCGCTTTCTTCCTTGGTGAGGCCTGCACTGGGTTCGTCCAGCAGCAACAGTTTGGGGTCCATGGAAAGTCCCAGTCCGATTTCCAGTCTCCTTTGCTCGCCATAGGAGAGGTTTTTAACCGGGTCCTCCCTTTTTTCCCAAAGATCGAGATCGGTGAGCGTATTTGCGGCTTTTTGAAGCACCTTTTTAAATGCCATGACAGGCCGGAACATTTTAAAGCGGTGCGGTTTGGTGCCGTTTATGCTCAAAAGGGTGTTCTGAAGCACCGTGAGCTCCTGTAAAAGACTGATTACCTGAAACGCCCTGGCCTGACCGAGGTGTGCCCGGCGATGGGGTGGCAAAGAGGTCACATCCCGTCCGAAAAAGTGAATGCGGCCGGCTGTGGGCCCCAGTTGACCGTTGATGAGATTGAATAACGTGGTTTTGCCTGCCCCGTTGGGTCCGATAATGGCAAGCCGTTCACCGACGGATACAGCAAAAGAAACTCTGTTAACCGCATCCACACCGCCGAACTGTTTGGTCAGGCTTTCAATTCTCAATGCTTCCATAGCGCGGTCCCCATCGGGCCCAGATCCTCCAGAGATAAACGCCGATGCCGTC
Organism: Deltaproteobacteria bacterium; assembly: GCA_022340265.1. GTDB lineage: Bacteria > Desulfobacterota > DSM-4660 > Desulfatiglandales > Desulfatiglandaceae > NaphS2. The sequence goes on from JAJDOH010000035.1 coordinate 38,417, forward strand.
TCTTGCAAACATGATGGTTAAAACGAAAAGGGCTCCCAGCACCAGCGGCCATCGCTGCGGGGAAAGGATGCTGGCAAAATTCTCGACGAATATGAACACGGCAGCACCGACTACCGGGCCTAGGAAAGTGCCCAGCCCCCCCATAATGGCCATGACCATGGGGAGAAAGGATGTGGCAATACCCAAATGGTTGGGAGATACAAAAAAATTGTAATAGGCAAACAGTACCCCCGCAAGGCCGGCAAATGCCCCTGAAACCACAAAGGCCGCATATTTCAAATACCACGTGTTATACCCCACTGCGTCCATTCGCGCTTCTCCTTCGCGAACACCCACAAGCGCGAGCCCGAATGGGGACATTACCAATCGATACAGCAGGATGCTGCTCAGGATAAAAAAGACCAGAACCGTGTAATAAAACGAAATGGTATCCAGACTGAAACCGGGTATGCCCAGATCGGGAAGATTGATGCCGGTGATCCCCTGCATCCCTTTTGAATTGAGCCATTTCACATTCCAG
>JAJDOH010000063.1 GCA_022340265.1 Deltaproteobacteria bacterium
ATGCTGGTCGTATCGGCCTGCGGTGGTAATACATCCTGGCATCACCAGATTTACCGTGCGGCTCGTTATGCCCCCCATCTTTCCAATTACGCCGGCTCTGCGGGCGGAAGGGTATTTCCCTCAGCGGCCGGGTTTCATACAAGCCAGACCTTTTTCACAGATGACGAAGGCGTATACATGTTAGAGATGCGCGATGCGCCAGCTTTTGATGAGCGGTCAGATGACGGATCATTGAGCCATGAGTTATTTCTTGACAATGTCCGAAAACGGGTACGCAAGATCCAGGGTGGACGTCTGAAACTTCCTTCAGAGGTTCCGTACACCGAGGCACATAACACCTGGGTGTTTAACAAGCCGTCTACACTGGTTGTTATCCCAGTCGGGGATCTTTCGCAGCACGTCTTGCTCGGTATCTGTTATATGCTTCAGAACGGTTTGGTACTTCACGACGACATCAACAAATGTCCCATTCCGGGAATTGAGCAGTTTGGAGACATTGTGGACATCTCCAATGTCTGGCCCATCACCTTTGTGGAGCAATTGTCGCTTTCAGAGCTGACCGTGGAACTCGGCACAAGCTGCAATGCCGGTATGCTGATGCTCCAGGCTATGGGTCTTGGAGGATGGATGTTCGACGGGGTCGATCCCTTCGCCGTGCTTGGTGCTAGTGGCAATCCTGAAGTACCGGGTCTGGGGTTTCGATATGACAGTGAAGATCGTTGGCCCTACCCGAATCCCACTGGTTTGGAGGGAGTGATGGAAGGCTACTGCCCACCCCATTACCAAGATATGCGCGCCGCCGTGGATGCACTTTGCGAGCGCAAGTTTGGTAGCGGTGGACCTTTTCATCCCGACACTCCCGGACCCTGGAAAGATAGTCCTCAAGTACGTTCAGCCGCCCAGGTCCACGACGAACGGTTTCGGGAGTGCGTTGCGCTTCAAGCCCAGTACGTCTACGATGTCTTTGGCAAGTTTCCCGGTACGGTGCCCTCCATGTTTCTCATCATGTATCTGCAGGCGCATCACCTAGATCTGGATTTTTATGATAAGTTTTACAAGCCCGGAGCTTATTTGAAGACACATGCCATGCACATGACACATTGGCACTCAGACGATACAGCCTGAACCTAAGATTATATTTTTTCAAGATCTTGCCAAAAGACAAAAGATAGCGAGGCCTACAAACAGTTTCAGCCGATAAAGACGGCTGAACAGATTATTAAATGTCTGAAAAAGATGATGACATAATCATCGAAAATTTTATCGATGAAATTCGTGTGAAATTCCCTGAAGTTTTATCTGACCTAGATGAATGGATGGAACTTCAAGGATATGAACCAGAAGACAGAATGTATACGTCTTTGATGGAGCGATTTTCTCAGATAACAACTGATTCATTCAAAAACAAAAACGAAGATAGAGCAAAATCGTACCTAGAGTACATGTCCCGAAAACTGGTGAATGCAACAGATATGGAGAAAGAATATATCGATGTATATTATGTTGAGTCATTAATGTGGGATGACTTCAGCGGTGAACGACGAAAAAAATGTTGGGAATTCATGCCAAAGAACTTGCAATCTCTGTATTTGAAGTGCTGGGGAAGGAAAACATACGACGAAAAAGAATTATAATACAAATCATTCCAGCGGGCGCGGAAACAGCCCCGCGCCCCTGAATTCAACGTTCGGCTTCACCCACAAATAGAGGTGCCAATATGACTTCTTTTCCTGATTATGATCAATATGATGGTATCGGTTTGGCCAAGCTCGTTAAAAATGGGAACATCAGCAGCTTAGAGATATGTGAAGAGGCTATTCGTCGTGCTGAAAACCTGAATCCAAAACTAAACGCGATTATAACGACAATGTATGACTTTGCGAGAGAAGACGCCAAACGTCCGAATAAAGATGCTCGATTTGGCGGCGTCCCTTTCTTATTGAAAGATGTGCATCATGCATTGAAAGGCTTTACTATGAGCTCCGGCAGCGAATTGCTCAGAAATTATGTGCCCGGATACGATGCAGAAATAGTGAGCCGCTTCAAAAAGGCCGGTTTAATCATCCTTGGAAAGACAAACACGCCCGAGTTCAAACTTTCATACGTTACAGAGCCTAAATCGTTTGGACCAACGCGAAATCCTTGGAATCTTGATTACTCATGTGGCGGCTCAAGCGGTGGTTCAGCCTCAGCAGTTGCATCTGGCATTGTTCCTTTCGCGTCAGCTACGGATGAGGGGGGATCAATTCGTGTTCCAGCATCCTATTGTGGTTTGTTCGGTCTCAAACCGAGCCGGGGTCGTAATCCCATAGGCCCGGATTTTGATGAAGAATGGGACGGCATGTCCCATAGCCATGTTGTTTCGCGATCAGTTCGCGACTCTGCTGCGATACTCGATGCCGTCTCAGGCTTTGAATATGGCGCACCTTACGGCATTGTTGAAAAGGAAAGACCATTTATCGAAGAAGTAAATACGGAGCCGGGAAGGCTGAAAATTGCTTTTCATATGAAACCTGCATATGGAAAAAACGTAAATCCGGAATGCAGAAAAGCTGTAGAACAGACATGCACATTACTGGAAAATTTGGGGCATGTGGTTGAAGAAGCTGCCCCTGATTATCGAGAAGAGGCAGTTGCCTTAAATTGGTGGATCATCCTGATTGGGAACGAAGCCGCACTTGTGGACAGGCTTATTCAGGAGTACGGAATGTCTATGGTAAGGAATAATCTGGAATTACCCAATATCGCATTGTACAGCATAGGCAAGGAGTTGAAGGTACTGGATTTTGTGAAGGCAAAACGCAGTTGGAGGCAACTCGGGGTAGTTATGGATCGGATGCTGAATACATATGACATGGTGCTTACTCCGACCTTAGGTGAGCCTCCTGTAGCTGTCGGGTCCCAGCAGCCCAACAATAAAGACCGGTTCTCGATGAAATTAATCTCATCATTTGTCGGCAAGTTGATTCTGAGCAGCAGGAATCGGACATATTCCATATTGGAAGAACTGACTCAAAATACCATGAAAGAGCAGATGCCGTTTACCCTTATTGCTAATATTACCGGACAACCAGCTATGTCCGTTCCCTTATATTGGTCAAAGGATGGACTGCCCTGTGGGGTTCAATTTATTGGCCGTTATGGTGGTGAGGCAAAATTACTGAGACTTGCCGGTCAATTGGAAAAGGCACAACCATGGTCAGGAAGGAAGCCACGTATTTTGAGTGAGATGAAAACAAATAGTTCTCTGTGACTATTCAAAATAGCCGAACATTTCGCTTTACTCGGACGGGTGTTTCGCTGCCGCTACGCACAGCAGGTAACCTTGGTGTTATGCATGCTATAAATAGATTGACATCTATAACGGACCCCATGATAATATGACCCATGATAAAATCTTTTAGATCTGCCGGTACTGAGGATGTTTTTGATGGTGTGGCCTCTCAAGCTGTTCGACGATGCTGTCCAAAATCCATTTGGCCGGTTGCTCGCCGAAAGTTAGACCAGATAAACCGTGTTCGAGAACTTAATGAACTTAAAGTTCCTCCAGGCAACCGACTGGAGCTCCTCAAAGGCGACAGGGAGAATCAATACAGTATGCGTATTAATCAGCAATACCGAATTTGTTTTATATGGGAGGAAGGCTATGCCTACGAAATCGAAATTACAGATTACCACTAATGATGTAGTTGGTCGGCGACTGCCTCGGAATCGTCCCCCAACACATCCTGGGGAGATGCTTTTTGAGGAATTTGTTAAGCCTCTTGACCTTACACAAGCAGAACTTTCTCGTCGTCTAGGCGTTTCTTACCCTCGTCTGAACGAAATTATTAACGGCAGGCGTTCAGTAACCCCGGATACTGCATTGCGGCTGTCCCGTGTTTTGGGTATGCCTGCAGATTTCTGGCTGGGTTTGCAGCAGGATTGGGATCTTTGGCATGCCATGAATAGCCCTGAAGCAAAACAAATTAATCGCCTGAAACCAATTCCCAGAGATCAACATTCTTTTGCATAACTCGCTGGTGCGGGACCGGGAAAAGCCGTGGCATTTTTTAAATCATTAAATGATGTCATTTGAGTGGCTTTAACCATTGCCGTATAACATCGTTTCCCGGCCCCACAGCTCAACTGTTATAAAGTGCCACTATAATACTCAATATGCAGAAGCTTAAAGAATTTCTTGAATTCAGATGAATTCAGGGGAGACCATACTTAATTCGACAAGGTATTCCCAAAAATAAATAAGGTGCCCCCCAGATTCCCCATGGAAGCAACCCCGGGTCCAGGAAGTCAAACGCTGTAAATCCGTCAACCTGTGAACCTGATGTCAGCGATATCCTTTTTATGGAGGAACGACCATGGATAGAATTCGGTTTCTCGTAAAAGCTGATGCGAAAATCGGTCACGCGCTTTCTGCCGCGCGCACCCCTTTTGGGAAAATGGCCCTTCGATTGAGCCCACTGCTCCCCCGCTCGAGTTCGATCGCTGGATTCGGTCTGACAGGCGCTCAGGATTGGTTCGTCGCCGAGACCGGGGAAGACATCGACCCCTCTGCGGCATGGGATTCATGCCACGGGCTGGGAGATCAGAAGCAGAGCTTGGCTGCAGCTGCCGGCATCACCTATGCCGAACCCGATTGGCCGCAGACTTGGATTCCGACTGATCAAACCGAGTTCGTATCGCCGTTTGGAATCGTAGATAGTTGCGAAAAAGAACGAAAATGGATGGAAGATAGCGATGTACCTCACGGGGACAAGCCTGACTGGCACCTGGATGACGACTACAGCGGGTTACGTTCCGCACGAAGGGCCGCCGCGGCCGACAACCCCCGACATGTCCGCATCGGACACCTCGATACGGGTTATGATCCGAACCACCGGATCCGGCCGCCAAGCCTAAGTGAGCCCGACGATCTCGAGCATAACTTCGTGGAGGGCGAAAACTGCCACAGCGCAGCGGACCCTTTCGTGTCCGGCATATTAAAGAATCCCGGTCACGGGACCGGAACCATTGGAATTCTTGCGGGTGCAAAGCTTGAAAACCTGGCATTTCCCGACGAGGATACAGGAGATTTCCTCGGTGGTGCATACCAGGCCAGAATCATCCCCGTGCGCATTGCCTCTTCGGTCCTTCTCCTCTATACGAGCGCACTGGCCAAAGGCCTCGACTATCTCACCGCACCAAAGAAAAATTCAGACTTCAGATGCGACGTGGTCACCATCAGCATGGGGGGCCTTGCCTCGGCCGCCTGGACGGAAATCGTGAACCGTGCCTACGACCTTGGCATCTGCATCTTTGCGGCAGCCGGGAACAATCTTGGCGGTCTCCCCACCCACCACATTGTCTATCCAGCGCGGTACAGGCGCGTCACGGCAGTCTGTGGCGTTATGCAGGATGGACGCCCCTACTACGACCTGGGCCTCGATACCATGGCAGGGAACTTCGGCCCCGACGGCAAGATGTCAACGGCCATTGCAGCCTATACGCCGAACATTCCTTGGGCGAAGTGGGGTTGCCCGCGCGCATATCGCTGGAATGGAGAAGGCACGTCATCAGCGACACCCCAGGTCGCTGCCGCAGCCGCCCTCTACATTCAGAAGCACCTCACCGCTATCGGTAACTATCGAGAGGGCTGGATGCGGGTGGAAGCCGTGAGAAAGGCGCTTTTCGATTCAGCCAGGAAAAACACCCGACAGGATTGGCGAACGTATTTCGGCAACGGAACCCTCAATGCCGCCGCCGCTATGCAAGTTCAGCCGGCGAAGGAAGCGGATTTGCGCAAGCAGGACCGCGATTCCGCGAGCTTCCCGTTCCTACGGGTTCTAACGGGGGTGGGACTTGCGGCAGCGCCCTCGGAAATGATTCAATTGGAGATCCTCCAGCTCACACAACAATCGCCGCAACTCCAGGACATCATTCCAGATCCCGATGTCCCGGAGGAACAAATCAGCGACCGGCAAAAGCAGGACTTCTTTGAAGCGATCCTCGCCGACCCCAAGGCATCCAATACGCTGAAGGAAAACCTTCGCCGTCACCTCACAACAACAGTGCTCACCGTCCCTCCCGCTGCACCGCCTCCGGCTCCACCTTCCGCTCCAAGGCCGACCAAATCCCTGACAACGATTCAGGCCGATCCACCCTACAGAAAGTTGCGCGGTTATGTCATCGACCCCAGTCTCTCGACCGAGCTATCCCATGTGGATATCAGCGAGACCATTTACAAGGTCCTCTGGGAGCCCGCGCTCGAGACCGGTCCCAAAGGCGAGTATATTGAAGTGGTGGATTTCGACTACGCCGAGGACACGCACTATGCGCCGGTCGACCTGAATGCAAAGAATATCCTGGCCCGGGACGGTCTCGCCCCTTCGGAAGGCAACGCGCAATTCCATCAGCAAATGGTCTACGCCGTTGCCATGTCCACCATTGCCCGTTTCGAAGCCGCCCTTGGCCGGAGAATGCAGTGGGCGGACAATAATGGGAAGTTTGTCCGGCGTCTCAAGCTCTTCCCCCATGCGATGAGTGACAAGAACGCCTTCTACAGCCCGGATCGGAAAGCCATTCTGTTCGGGTACTTCCATTCCGAGGCGAAAGATCGTGCGGGTCAGTATCCGGGCGGCCTCGTTTATACGTGTCTCTCTCATGACATCATCGCCCATGAGGTCACCCATGCGTTGCTGGACGGCATGCATAAAGGATTCCGGGAACCGAGCAATCCGGATGTACTGGCCTTCCACGAAGCGTTTGCGGATATGGTTGCGTTGTTCCAGCAATTCTCGCATGCTGAAGTGGTAAAGAGCCAGTTGGCCTCGGTTCGAGGCGCTCTGGAGATGGAAAGCCTCCTGGGAAACCTGGCCCGACAGTTCGGAAAGGCCACCACCGGGCATGCGGCGTTGAGAAGTGCGTACTTGAAGTTTACACCCCAGGGCTCGCAACGTCTCCGGCCCGACCCGAGTGCCTATCAGAGCGCCATGGAGCCCCATGATCGCGGCGCTGTCCTGCTGGCCGCGGTCTTTGGCGCCTTTATCGCCATGTACCGGAATCGAGCTGCCGATTTGATGCGATTGGCAACGTCCGGAAGCGGCATCCTTTCCCCCGGGGCGCTTCATCCGGATTTAGTGAACCGGCTCTTCGAGGAGGTTGCCAAAGCGTCTCAACATGTGCTTGGCATGTGCATCCGGGCACTGGATTACTGTCCTCCCGTGGACATAACTTTCGGCGATTTTCTACAGGCTGTGATCACGGCGGACCACGAAACCGTTCCGGACGACCCCCTTCACTATCGCACGGCGTTCGTAGAGTCCTTCCAGAAATGGGGTATCTATCCGCGAAGGCTGCAGACGCTCTCTATCGAGACGCTGCTCTGGCGGTCCCCTCAAACCAACCAGATGCCTGCACTGCAACCCATCTTTGAATTCCTGTCTCGTTTCATTGCGCAAAACGGTTTTGTCGCAACGCGTGAAGACCTGTTCATGCAAACAGAAACATGCAAAAAAGAACTCGGGAAAAAGCTTGGCCTGATTCTGAGCGATCCCGTAATCTCATATGATTTAGCATCCGCGCTTGGTCTGAACCCTGAGTTGGACTACTCCATTGCACGCCTGAGGTTCTCCCAGAAGGTTTCGCCCAAGGGCGATTTGAATCCGTCGGTGATTGTGGCCGTTACACAGAAGTCCGAGGTAGAAGAGAGCGCTATCCCCTTCAGGGGCGGAGCGACGTTGGTTGTCGATCTGACGCGTTCCTCCATTCGCTACTGCATTACCAAAAACATGAACAGCGTTGAGCGGAAGGACCGACAACTAGCGTACACCAACCAGCTGGTGGGTTCACAGCAGTTTCATGGAGAGCCTTTCGCGGCGCTTCACCTGGACAAGACCGATTTTCCGGCGGGATCTCACATACCCTTTGGCAGGATCGATCCCATTTTTGGCAAGGCGACGCCCATCCTTTTTGCACACCGTGGCGGCGCGAAGGAAGTTGCCGAAAGCACAAGAAAAGGATTCATGCATGCTGTTCGCGTCGGTGCCGATGTGCTGGAACTGGACGTGCATGCGCTGGACAGGAACAAGGAAGGGCGGAAGCGCGAGTTCGTCGTCTGGCACGGTCCCGACCTCACCAACGTCCGCGTTGGATCTTTGGAGGGCGCCAAGGAGGGACGTCCGGGCGAACGCACGGAAAGTGAAAATGACATCCGCAAATGGAATTGGGAGAATCTCAAGGGCAATGCGTGGGTAGCGGACCCCGATGTTTGGCTCGATCCCAATGGGGCCGAAAAGCCGCTTGACGATATCGATCTCTCGATCGTTCAGCAGAGTGATGGTCGCCTGCTGATGACGCTGGGAGAATTCCTGGAGGAATTCCCGCACTCCCATGTCAACATTGAGCTTAAGGATAGCTTCTCTCTCGCTGATATCGGGAAATTCGTCAAACTGCTCGACCGATATCGTAACAATCGGATCATTCTGGTCGTGAGCCTCAACCCGATACTGATTGAAGCCTTCCGAATCAGGAGTGGCAATCGGTACCCGACCGGTTTCTCGGTGCTCGGGGTAGGCGCGGCCTGGCTTGGAGAGAAACTGCCGTTCAACTCTCTCCCGGACATGAAGAAAGGCAGAGCGCTTCAGACCACGTATCATCCCCATTTCACTCCACGCGGTCTCATCCGCGATGTGCAAGCCCGAAATGGCGCGGTGCACGTATTCCTAACTGCATTCACAAAGATTGCTCCGGCGATTGATGCGCAAGAGGGGAGGCCGACGAGCGAGGAGCTGTTCGAGATTCTCAATCGAGGTGTAGACGGGGTTATGACCGACCGGCCCGATAGGGTCCGCGGCCTGATCGATGCCTGGCGGAAACGGTTTGTGCCGTAATGTGAGCGCACACAATAATAAATAATGGAGGGGAAAATTAAAAAAAGAGCAGATGCAGGAGACACCTTGCTTAATTCCAGAAGGTATTCCCAAAAATTAATGAGGTGTCCCCCGATTTCGCTGAAACCCGCCGGTTAACGTTTCATTTTGCAGTCAACCATCAAGGGAGGAGGTTCTAATCATGAAAGCGTCCAGATTCAGAGTTCCATTGTTGTCAGCAATTATATGGGGAATGTTTGCCATTGGCGCTTGTACATCTATCCAGCTCGTTTCAAACTACGACGGTACCATTGACAAGCAAGCCCAGCAGTTACAGAAGGAGCTCGACGCGTACTTCATTTCGCTGCAAAGTGCCGGCGCCGAAGATTTGAAATACAAGAACCAGCAGAAGTTTTATGAAGGTGCTCTGGTTGATCTGGATGCCATGTGGGTGCGAGCCGGAGGAATTTATAAGAATGAGTTGACAATCGAGCAAATCGATTTAGCAAAGGAAAATCTCGCATATTTGGTTCTTCTGCATAAGCAATGCGTATCAGAACCGCTATCAGAAGAGCAAATCAAAAAGGTGAAAGAGAACGGAATAGATTTATCAATGGATTGCAAAGTCGAAAATGGCGCCACCTCTGATATTTCCGGTCGTGGTGAAAAATCTATAAATCGTTTTGTTGTTGCACCTGTTCAAAGCTCATTCAACCAACACCTTGGGGCAATAATGGCGCTTGAGTTGGCAAAAAAACGTGGCAAAAGTATATCAGATAAGGAGTAAGACATGGCAAATATCGACGTACAGCAAGTCTTAACCGGCATGGTTGGCGCAGCTGAGGGCGTATTCGGTGAAAAATGGCCGGCAATCAAAGATTTTGCCGAGGCCGAATTCGAAAAGCTGGCGAAAACATTTGCCCAAATCGAGACACTAGAGCTTAGCGGCCAGATCACCGAGGGCGAAGCGAGTGTCCTTTTCGAGATGCAAAAGAACACCACCAGAGCCGTAATGCTCACTCTGGAGGGGATGTCTCTGCTGCTTGTGGAAGGGGCCATCAACGCTGCACTCGCAGTAGTAAAAGATACGATAAATACTGCGCTGGGCTTCACTCTGCTTTAACGGCTGGTGGTTCATGTTACTCCCCCCCCGTGAAGAGCCGCTTTAGAAGCGGCGGGGGCAAAGTGTAGACGTCTCCGTTGAACGGGAAACGGCCGGAAAGGAGGTCCAAAATGGTCCGAAAAGTTTCTTTTTCCTTGGTTCTGACAGCGCTTCTTTTAATACCCGTCTATTCATTATCCGGAGAATCTGACAGCCTGCGGGAGAACCCCGTAACCATTCTTGATAGTCGCGCACCTTCCGGAAAATCCTTTGCATTTACCGTTACCCTTACCCGGAATACGGATGTGGGATCTTACGAGATTTTTTTTGTTGCCGGGAAAAATCGCGTCGGGGCAACAGCTTCCGTTGAGAAGAAAGAAGAAAACGGCGACAAGTTCGTCTATACCGTCAGGGGTCGTGTACCTCCGTACGACGAGATTTTCAAGGATGTGGAAGGAAAATGGTTTGAAGGGTGGTGGTCCGCCAGGCGGGCCAGGATAGAAATCAAGGTGTCAGCGGGGCCTGATACCTATGAAACCGTCTCCGAATTTGCCGTTCCCCTCAGATTAGCCGCAACGGGATGGGGAATTGTCATCTTGCTTATCCTGTATATGATCATCGTTTGTACAAAATTGAATCTTTTTCCCGCTGACAGCCGGTTTAACGGGGGGAAGGATGACAAACGAAAGGAGGAATGGGAGAAACTTCATCCGAGCCCGTTTATCAGAAGGATCATTTCCCCCTTTCACCTGGCCGCGTCCCCTATCGGCAATTACAGTATTTCTTCTGCCCAGATCATGTTCTGGACGGCCATCGTTGTCTTTGCATCCATATATGTTTTTCTTTGCAGGAGCGACTTTCTGATGGTGACGGGACAGGTTCTCACGCTTCTGGGGATATCCGGGGGTACCGCTCTGGCCGCAAAAGGAAATGCAGTCGTGAGGGACCGTGATATCCCGGATGAATTCTTTCAAGGCGTCACTCGAACCAGGGTCCCCCGATTCAGGGATCTTTTCAGTATATCCGGCATACCGAACATCTTCAAATTCCAGATCTTCGCATTCACCTTGGTGAATGGCATCATCGTCCTGAAGCAGCTTTACACGAGCTTCAGTTTTCCAACCATCCCTGAAGAACAGTTGATCCTCATGGGCATCAGCAATGGCATGTATCTGGGAAACGAAATCATTCACAAAAACAATTGGGAAACGATCCATAAGCTCATCACGGAAGCAAACGACGTACGGGCTTCAGATAAGACGAAATTCAACAAAATAAAGAATGACATCAGGGGGATGATCAAAAGCATATACGATTTGAAATAAAGTGTTCTCTTACGGAAATTGCGAACTTGAAAAGGAGAAACCCATGAAACATCGATTTGCAATATATCGCTCATTGATCTCCGTGTTGTCGGCTTGCTTGTTTTTGAGCCTGACTTTCGCGCTGACCTGCTTTTCCTCGGAAGCGGAAAATAAAGGCACTGCGAAAACATACACATTACCCCAGGCAAAACCTGAAGAAGTCGGGCTATCTTCAGAAAAACTCGCAGCGCTCGGGAAATTCATTGAAACAAGTGTCGAGGAAAAGAAGATTCCCGGAGCCGTTGTATTGGTCGCCCGAGACGGCAAGATCGCCTATTTTGAAAGCTTTGGAATGAGGGATGAACTTACCGATGCACCAATGAAGACCGATTCCATTTTCCGTATTTATTCAATGACAAAGCCCATCGTCAGCGTCGGCGTACTCATGTTGATGGAGGAAGGCAAGATCTCACTTGATAACCCCATTTCAAAATATATACCTGAATTAAAAGAATTAAAGGTTGGTGTTGAAGGCCCTGACGGAAAATTTGAAATGGTTCCGCCGAAAAGGGAAATAACCATTCTGGATCTTCTAAAACACACATCCGGTATGACTTACAGTTTCTTTTTTGCCTCAAAAGTGAAAGCAATGTACAAAGAAGCGGGAATTCCCTCACAAAATTATACAACTGAAGAATTTGTGCAAAAAATGGGGAAATTGCCGCTTGCTTATGAGCCGGGCACCAGATGGGAGTATGGCCGGTCAACGGATGTTTTGGGAAGACTTATCGAGGTTGTATCCGGAAAACCTCTGGATCAGTTTTTGGAAGAACGTATTTTCAAACCTTTGAAAATGGTGGATACCGGGTTTTACGTGAGGCCCGAAAAATTGGATAGGCTCGCCCAACCAGGTGACAAACGTTTGTTGAACGTGTCCACTCTCCCCAAATTTCTTTCCGGTGGCGGCGGTTTGGTCTCAACAGCCGGCGATTATGCCCGCTTCCTGCAAATGCTGTTAAACGGCGGAGAACTCGACGGCGTCAGAATTCTCAGCAGGAAAACCGTTGCGCTAATGACCAAAGACCATCTCGGCCCCATTGGAAATCGCAGTGATGCCCAATACTTTCCCGGGCCTTTTGCAGGTTTCGGACTGGGTGTGGCGGTTTTCAATAAGCCAATTGGACCCATAGAACCTGGAACGTTCTTTTGGCCCGGTTTCGCCGGAACAATCTTTGCTGTGAATCCAAACAAAAACATGTTTAGGATACTCATGTTCCAGAATCTGGATCAGCAAACCAAACTGTACATGTGGCGTAATTTTCCCGGTTACGTGGAAGGCGCGGTTATTAAATGATCTTATGGGTGCTCATGAGCCCTTGAATCAATGAAAATGAGATATGTTGTCATGTTTTGGGATTTTTACCTGCCCATTGCCGGGCACAGCCTGAACATTTTCATGTTGCTCGGTCTAGGAATGGGGGTCGGGTGCCTTTCCGGTCTCACCGGCGTAGGAGGCGGCTTTCTGATGACGCCACTTTTGATCATGGTCGGCATTCCCCCCACCATCGCCGCGGCCTCCGACTCCAACCAGATCGTCGCCTCAACCACATCGGGAACCTTTGCCCACTACCGCATGGGTAATGTTGATTTGAAAATGGGGACCATTCTTCTGCTGGGCGGTTTTCTCGGCGGATCCATTGGTGTTGAGATTATCAAAGTCCTCCGTCTTTTGGGAGGCGCCGACTTTTTCATCAAAATAACCTATGTGGTAATGCTGACGGTGGTTGGCTCCTATATGATGGTAGACAGCATCCAGTCTCGCAAAAAAGCGGCCCACGGTCGGCTGGACGAAGAAAAACCCATCTCTTTTTTTCGTCGGTTCACCTCGGCCCTACCCTGGAAAACCCATTTTGCTAAATCGAACGTGACCTTATCTCCTATCCTGCCTTTCCTGGTTGGGGCTTTTGTCGGTATGCTGGCGGCGATCATGGGTTTAGGCGGCGGCTTCATAATGGTGCCGCTGATGTGTTATGTGCTGGAGATGCCCATGCATGTAGTGGTCGGGACGAATCTTTTTCAGGAAGTCTTTGTGTGCGCCAACGTTACCGTCATGCAGTCCGCCTCAAACCACACCGTGGATATGATCCTGGCCATTCTACTGATGATCGGTTCCAGTATAGGCGCTCAGATCGGTGCGCGGTTCAGTCATCGCCTCAAGGCAGATCATCTCAAGACGCTGCTGGCCTGCATCGTTTTGGCGGTAATGGTGAAAATTCTTCTGGGACTGCTTCTTTCTCCCCACTACATGCTCGATTTCAAAGGAGGAGAATAAAATGAACGAAAAGAATTACCCACTATCTGTCCTCTTCCTCGCGGGACTTACCCTGTTAGTGACGCTGGGGTCGACTCCATCGGCGGTTGCCTCCGGCGGCACGCTGGTGATACAGCCGCGGTCAATATCTATTTCGTCATTGTTTTCCGGTTCCGACATGAACATCAGCGGCGACCTGCCGGCGGGCAGCCAGGCCGTGTTGACCATCCGCGGCAAGAGGATTGAAGAGGAAATGATGCGCAAGTCCCGACACTGGGATTTGTGGATGAACAGCGGTGAGGTTGATATTGATAACGCACCGCTGCTCTATATGGCGTTCAGCAGTGACCCGACTTTGCTCGCTCGCGGCAACGGCAACTTTCCATGGGGCTATACCGCCCTGGAAAGAGTAGCCAAATTCACCGGCCGGCTCAAGCCGGTGGAGGATGACACCATTTTCGAGGAATTCATCCAGCTTAAGGAACGTGACAAACTCTACCATCTCTATCCGGGCGGTCTGCGGCTTACCAATCCCGGGTCCGGCGAGATGCTGGCGCGCGCGCGCCTTCATTTACCGTCCAGGACCAAACCCGGTACCTACCATGTGTCCCTGTGGATACTCCGGAACGGCAAGATCCTGGAAAAACGCACCGCTACCTTCGACGTCAAGCTGCACGGGATGCCGGCAATCCTGCAAGTTATGGCGAAAAAGCACGGGGTAGCATACGGCTTGCTGGCAGTGGCGGTGGCCATGACGGTCGGCATGCTCACCGGCATGGTCTTTCGACGAAGAGGTGGCGGTCATTAGCAGTTGGTCGGGCGACACCCGGGAAAACAGCATCACGGAAAATGACCGACAGCATTCGTTAACAAGGAGGTTCTCATGGCCATCATTACCATTTCTCGCGGTTCCTTCAGCAAAGGAAGGGCGGTGGCCGAGAAGGTCGCCCAGACTCTCGGCTACGCATGTATCTCGCGCGAGGTTCTTTTAGAGGTATCGGAGCATTTCAACATAAATGAAATCAAACTTGAACATGCCCTGCACGACGCTCCCTCGATATTAGAGCGTTTCACCTACGGCAAGGAGAGCTATCTGGCCTATATTGCCGCCGCTATTCTTGAAGAAGTTCATCATGACAATGTGATTTACCACGGCTTGGCCGGCCAATTTTTTCTGCGCGGGGTATCACACGTGCTCAAGGTGCGCATCCTGGCGGATATGGACGATAGGGTGGCGTTGATGATGGCCCGCGAACAGTTGAGCAAGAAGCAAGCGATCAAGCAGCTGCGCCGGGACGATCATGAGCGGCGACAATGGAGCAAGCAGTTGTTCGGAGTGGATACCTGGGATTCAAGTCTCTACGATATGGTACTGCACGTCCACAAACTCAGTGTGGATGACGCGTCTAATCTCATCAGCCAGGCCGCACAAATGGAACAGTTCAAGGCGACCCCGGAATCGCGGAAGATGCTTGAGAACCTGGTCATAGCTGCCCGGGTAAGGGCCAGGCTGGTGCATGATTATCCCATGGTTCAGGTTCATGCTGACGACGGGGTCGTGACAGTCGATGTGAAATTCAACGAGACAGTGGAGCCCGAGCTAACCGATGAGATAAAAGCCCTGGTCCATGAGATGCCGGGGGTAAAGGATGTCCGCATGCATCCAATCTCTATTAGCGCCTATGCCCATGACCCAGACCGAGAATAGTCGGCGTTCGTCCGGGCCCGGTTTATCATACATATCTTCTTTTCAGGGGTTTTCCGAAAAAAAATTAACCACTTGCGCCGGACTTACGAATACACCATGTGGGGAGCCGGATAACGCCTTTGCCACAGATTCTCTTGCCTTATTCGTTTGCGGCTTCGTTCAGGCCCGCGGTTTGATCCATTCAAAAGCACCCCAATTAACGCATCAGGCTCGGCAGAAAGAGGGCGATCTGTGGAAAGATCAAAATTGCCAGGACACAGACGATCAACGCCAGCAGCATGGGGAGTACGCCGCTGAAAATGGTGGAAAGGGGCACGTCCTTGACCACGCCATATACCACGTACACGTTGATGCCCACCGGCGGTGTGATCACCCCCATTTCGGAAATCAGAACAATCACCACACCGAACCAGATGGGATCAAAACCCAGGGCTTCGGCCACCGGAAAAAAGATGGGAATGGTCAGCATGATCATGGCAAACGCATCCATGAAACAACCGCCGAAGAGATAAATGAGGATGATCACCACCATGATGGCGTAGCTGGGGAGCGGAAGACCGGCCACCCATCCGGAAAGATCGAAAGGAACACGGGTTACGGCCATGAAATGCCCGAACACGGTTGCGCCGGCCACGATCACCATGACCATGCAGCTGATCCGTGTGGTATCTTTGATGGCGTTGGAAAAGTCTTTCCAGGAAATCTGCCGGCGAACAAGTGCCATGAGCAGAGTAAAAAAAGCCCCGATGGCAGCGGCTTCCGTGGGCGTAAAAACGCCTAGGAAAATGCCCCCCATGACCAGGGCGAAAAGAATGATGGTTTCAATAATTCCCGCGAAGGACCTGAACTTTTCCCTGAAACTGGTTTTGGGGCCGGGAGGGGCAAGCGCCGGATTCCTTCGCACCCGGATGTAGATGACCAGAAGAAAGAGAAAACTGAGCAGGATGCCGGGCAGGATCCCCGCGGCAAAGAGTTTGCCGATGGACTGTTCCGTCAAAATGCCATAGACGATGAAGATGACACTGGGCGGAATCAAAATTCCCAGACTGCCGGCCGCCGCCACCGTGCCCGTGGCCAATCCCATATCGTATCCGTACCGCTTCATTTCCGGAACGGTGACTGTGGCCATGGTGGCCGCGGTTGCATTGGTGGAACCGGAAATGGCTGAAAATCCGGCACAGGCCCCCACCGTGGCCATGGCCAAACCGCCCCGCCGACTGCCGAATATGACATAGGCCGACTCATAAAGACGCCGGCTGATGCCCGAATAATATGAAAGTTGCCCCATGAACACAAACAGCGGTACCACCGTCAGACCGTATGAAGAAAAGATTTCAAAGACATCGGTGGAAAGGATGCTGAATGCCGGACCGAAGCCCTTGACATAGGCGAAGCCCGCCAGCCCCACCAAGCCCATGACGAACCCCACGGGCATTCCCGTAAACAAAAAGAGAACCAGAACAGCAATGCCGATAATGCCGATGGCCGTCAGACTCATTGATCCGCTCCTTCCCGTTTCGGTGTGCTGAAAATGGACGTCAACAATACCAGGCATACGGCGAAAGCGCCCAAAGAGACACCGTAGACAAAGGGATGAACGGGCAGTTGCAGCGTCATGGATACTTCTCCGGTGGATTGCAACTTCTGGGCATAGACAATGCACCGCCACGAAATCAGGGCAAAGAAAATGATTCCCAGGGATTCCACGACAATCTTCAGCACGGCCTGGATTTTTTGGGGTAACAGGCGGGTGAGCAGGCTGACCGCCACATGGCCCCTTTCCAGGGAGGTATTGGCCATGGCAAAAGCAGCGGCCAGGGCGCCAAAATAGCAGACCAGTTCGTAGGTTCCCGCAACAGGCCTGAAGGGGGCCAGCACTGTCCACCCGGTACGGGCATAAATGGTGACGGCAAGGCGCAACAGCACATCTACGGTCGTGATGAGCATCATGCAGACAATGGCGACCCCTGCGGCGTGGTACAACAGGACGGCAAGCTTCCTGACGTTCTTTTCAAAGAAATTCATCGGTTATTCATCCTGAAAAAATAAGCCATTGGATTGGTGGAATTTGATTTGCGGTTCAAATCATTCCCCAGGGGAAAATGCCGGCATCAAAAAGCGCCCGCCCTTATCAGGCAGGCACTCTTGATGAATGGGTTTATTTGCTGTGTTTCTTTATGTCGGCGCGGATAAAATCCACGTATTCCTGGGCAGGGAGGCCTTTTGCAGTCTTATCCTTGACATAGCCGTCGATCACCGGTTGAACAGCTATGGCCCATCGGGCGTTTTCTTCCGGGGAAAGCTCAATGATTTCATTGCCCAGGCTCCTTGAGAAAGCCAGACCCTCTTCATCGCTTTTTGTCCAGGCCTCACCGTATTTGGCCACCCACTCTTTGTTGACGTCTCTGATGATTTCCTGAATGTCTTTGGGCAGGGAATCCCATTTTTCTTTGTTCATGACCACAAAGAAACCGGCCGTGTAACCGACCCCGGTACACAGGGTCGTGGCTTTGATCACTTCCGCCTGCTTCCATCCCTTCAGCACTTCGGACGGGCTGAAAGTGGCATCGGCCACACCCTTCTGGAGCGCTTCATAGACATCAGCCTGGGTCATGGCCACCGGCACCCCGCCAAGGGCCTTGGTCATGGCCGCGTTGAATCCATAGGAGCGAACCTTCATTCCCCGCAGATCCTCCATTTTGTGGACCGGCTTTTTGCTGTGAAGGACGCCCGGGCCGTGGGCATGAAAATACATGGGTTCCACTTTGGAAAAGGATTTGGGCTTAAACTGTTCGTAAAAATCGTTGATGACCAGGGTGGCAACGGTTCCGTTGGGGTACCCCATGGGAAGATCAATTGCCTCCATGGCGGGAAAAACGCCACGGCTGTAGCCAAGAACCGAGGTTCCGATATCGGCGATTCCGTCTTCCACACCGCCAAATATTTTGGCGCCCTTCAACAGGGTCTGGCCCGGATAATAGGTAATCTTAACCCGGCCGTTGGTGCGCTTTTCCACCTCTCTGCACCAGGTTTCCGGCAAAATAGACTGAATATGGGTGGGCGGAAACATGCATGCATAGGTCAGTTCGATGGTTTCTTCCGCCACTGCCGTATGGGTAAAAAAAATGGCACCAGAACAGACAAGGGCCAACATCGAAAGCACTGTCATCAAATTCTTAAACCTCATATCGTTCTCCTTTCAGCAATTCCAAAATGAACATTTCGTTTTCGTTGGTTGAACTCGCCACAAGCCTTCGTTGCATCACCTCCCCTTTTCATCACGATATGCCGGTTGCGGGTCAAACCCGAAAGCCGGCGCAAACCGCATCTCCCTTTATCTACAGGACTTCAAAAACGTTGATCATCACTTGGTTCGCCTGTCTCTCTCCAGAAGCCACGGCGACCATGCCGTTGAGCCACGCATATTTTTCGGTGCCGGTTTCAAATCTGGGAACCGTGCGGAAATAATAGGCGTCAGGCGGCACATAGGCACCGGCCATCAGTTTGTCCATGACTTCTTTGGGGCCATGCCGAAGCCCCCAGTTGGTGATGTAAATCAAGGCGCCGTCATCGGTCTCAAGGGTGTATTTGGCTTCCAGCTCGGTGATGCCGTCGTTCTTGATGATCTGCCAATCGGCTCCGCCGGGAAGAACCTTACCGGATAATCGCGGTCCTTTAAATGAGCCGCCGGTGATATTGATAATACGTCGCAATCCGCAGGCCGTCCGGCCGACCACCAGCGGTTCCGCAATGGTGATGGTTGAAGCGTAAAGAAACCTGGGCGAGGGGATTGGTAGATTGTCAAACATATGCTTTTCAGGCGCGGTTTGTTCCGAATGGGTCGAATTGTCCACGGGCAACCTCCTTTTTCTGCTCCGCCGGTTTGGATTTTTTTTTACAAAAACCGTCTAAACGGGTTTAAAAACGAATGACAAAATATACTGACCGACCGGTAGAATGTTGTTATCATTCCGACGAAACATTGTCAATTATTTTTGCGGTATGGAATTTTCTTCTTCATCTTTCACTGCCGGAAATCTTCTTCTTTTCCGCAATGATGCTGTTGCAATTCTGTATGCCTCGAGCGGCATCCGACGCCCAGTGATCTGCCTGTACATGGCCGAAAACATTCTCATCGACGTAACTACCACCGATGATAACGTTAACGTCCCCTTTCGGCAGTTCCCCGTGAAGCAATTCCACGGCTTTTTTCAGGTCCGGCAGGGTGGAACTCAATACACAACTGATGCCCACCAGGTCAGGCCCGATTTTGCGGGCTTCGGCCAAAAAGCGTTCCGGTGCCACATCCACGCCCAGATCCACCACTTCATATCCTTCGCAACGGGCCAAGAGGGCGAACAGGTTCTTTCCAAGATCATGGATATCTCCCAAAATGGTACCCAAGAGTATGACACCCATTGCCCGATTGTGAGTCTGCCGGGGAAGATAAGGTTCCAGAAGCAGGGTTGCCCGGCGCATGATTTCACCTGCCATGATCAGTGCAGCGATGAAGTAGCGGCCCTTTTCGAATTGCTTCCCAACATCCCTCATACCCTGCATGCAACAGTCCATGACGTGCGCGGGCTTCGATCCGGAGGCCAGCATTCGGAAAATTTCCTGCATGGCCTCTTTTTCTTTCAGCCCGGCGATCAGTTCGGTCAGATGCTCTCTTTGCGGTGTCGGGTCATTCACCAACGGATCAGTCATCCCACACTCCCATTCTGCATATCATCGGCATTCGTTCGGGTGAAATGAGAAACCAGCCAAAAGCCGAAGGAAGATCGGAAGCATCAAAATAGAGATGCTCCAGCTTAAAAACATTTTGGCCTTCGGTCAACTGAAGATATTTCGCCTCTCTTCCATCGAGACTCGTGGGCAGCAGCTTCAATTGGGCCTTTTTGAAACTGGGAAGGCTTTCTTCCAGTAACAGGCCGGTCAACACATCGGTTTCCAACATGGTTTCAATAAAGGGAGACTCGGGGTCGGCACGGGCGTAGCCCGCATGAAAGATGAGGGGGTGCTTCTCATGCAAAATCAGCCGTTCCACCAAAATGACGGAATTTTCTTTAGGCAGTTGTAGCACTTTTCTCAGGTCTTCCCGCGCGTCTTCCACCACGGTTTTAAGAATGCGCACTTCCAATTTTTCTTTTTCCCTGAGAATGGCGTTTAGAGACGCCAGTCCGAAATGGCTGGCAGTGAACTTCAGTCGTTTGATAAAGGTGCCGCGCCCTTGAACGCGATCGACCAGCCCTTCTTGCTCAAGAAGTCCGATCGCCTGCCGGGCCGTCATGGCGCTAATGCCAAAATTTCCGGCGATGGCTGCTTCCGATGGCAAACGGGCGCCGGGTTGATAGGACCCGTTGGAAATGCGCCGCTTAATAATTCGGGCCAACTGCGCGTAAGCGGGCAGATGGTCCTTTTTATCGATTCGTTCGGTATCGTTGAATTCGGGCATGGGAATAGACATTTCGAAAAATAAATTCCGCCATTTTAGCCTTCATAAGGTGGATAGACCTCAAGGAAAAAAGAGCTTGACAATCTTCTATAAGAATATAAGACTATAACACGAAAAGGATGTCAAGTAAATCCCTTTTGTCCATGAAGAAATAACTTGCCGGGTAAGACCCTTGTCTGCCCTGCCATAACCAATGGAAGGTACCTGAATGATTTTCATCGGCGAAAAAATAAACGGCACCCGTAAGAAGGTGGCTGCGGCCATAAAAGATCGCAATTCCGATCTTATCAGACAGCTCGCCGTGGAACAAACCGAAGCCGGCAGCGCCTATCTGGACATAAACGCGGGAACCGCGCCCAGTCGCGAACCGGAGGATATGGTTTGGCTCATTGGAAATGTACAGGCGGTAACCGATTTGCCCATCTGCCTTGACAGCGCCAACCCACGGGCTTTGCGGGCGGGTCTGGAAATCGTCCACAACACGCCGATCATCAATTCCCTTTCGGGTGAAAAAGCGCGGTTGGAAGGCGTGTTGCCGCTGGCACTTGAATACGGAGCCCATTTGATTATTCTGGCCCTGGATGACGTTGTCGGTATCCCGGATACCAGTTCAGGACGTATGGAGATCATCAAGCGGCTGACGGGTATGGCCCTTAAAGGGGGGCTTGCTGAAGACCAGCTTTATGTGGATCCCCTGGTCACCGCTATTTCCACGGGCACGGAAAACGGAACCCTCACCCTTGAAACCATCCGGGCGGTTAAGAAGGCGTATCCCGCGGCCCACATCACCAGCGGGTTGAGCAATATCTCATACGGAATGCCGCTTCGGGGCATTATCAACCGGACCTTTTTGGCCATGTGTGTGGCCTCGGGTTTGGATAGCGTCATTGCCGACCCCAATGATCGTGCATTGTTGGAAACGACCATGGCCGCCGAAATGCTCATGGGACGGGACCGGTTCTGCATGGGCTTCAACAAGGCCTATCGGGCGGGTCGCATCGGACCCCAGGCCAAATGAAAAACCTTGTGGCAACGACGAAACACAATTCGGAGGAAAACAAATGAAAGAGACCGAGAAATTAACCGAAGCCATTGTTGAAATGGAGGAGGAGCAGGCAATGGCGCTGACCCGGGAGCTTTTGGAATCCGGGACCGCTCCCATGGCGATCTTTGAAGCCTACCAGGACGCGCTGGTGGCGGTGGGCAAACGTTTCGAAAAAGGTGTTTATTTTATCCCGGAATTAATTTTGAGCGGTAATATGATGAACGAGGCCATGGAGATCATTAAGCCGTATCTGGACGGTCAAATCGTCCGGGATGAACGGGAGAAGATCGGGAAAATTCTGATGGCGACCGTGGAAGGCGACATACACGACATCGGCAAGAACATTGTCTCTGCCCTGTTGGATCTTAACGGGTTTGAGGTGAAGGACCTGGGGGTGGATGTCCCCATCGACAAAATCGTCTCGGAAGCCAGGGAATTCGGTGCCGATATTGTGGGGTTGAGCGGTCTGTTGACGCTTGCTTTCGATCCCATGAAGGAACTTGTGGACAAATTGGAAGCGGCCGACCTGCGCCAGACCATAAAGGTGATTATCGGCGGTGGACAGATGGATGCGCAGGTGTGTGAATACGTGGGCGCCGATGCCTTTGTCATTGACGCGGTGACCGGCATAAACCTTTGTAAAGAATGGGTGAGCTAGATATAGGGAGGGGAACATGACTGACGGCAAAGACCAGCTTTCTCCAAGCCAAAAACAGGCGGCGTTCCTGGAAAAATGGGCCTCCGGAGAAGGCGTCGACTTCGAGGACGAGAATGCCCGTGCATCATATCAATACCGCACGGGATTGATCAAAGACGCCATCCAGCTCGAAAAAGCACCCGACAGGGCGCCGGTGGTTCCACTGGGCACATTCGCTCCCGCAATGCTCTACGGGTATACGGGCAAGGAGGCAATGTATGATCCCCATATCCTGGGAAAAGTCTCCCTCGATTTTTCCAAGGAATATGACGCCGACGCAGCAGGGGCCGCACCCATGGTGATGTACGGTCCGGCATTGGAAACCCTTGATTACCGGCTCTACAAATGGCCGGGACACGGGGTCAAGGAACATCTGTCCTACCAATTCGTTGAAAAGGATTACATGAAAGCCGAGGAGTACGATCATCTGATTGCCGATCCAAGCGACTATTGGCTTCGCGTCTGGCTGCCGAGAACCCATGGCGCATTGGCTCCTCTGGCCGACCTGCCGCCCATGTATGGCACCATGGAACTGCCCATGGCCGTACCATGGCTTTGCACCCTGGGTGCGCCCCACATTCAGAAAGCCTACCAGGCGCTTTTGGAAGCCGGCAGACAGTGTTTCGAGTGGATCGGGATCTTGGGGCAGTATCTGGCACAAATCATGGGCGCCGGATATCCTTTCTATGCGGGCGGGGCCACCAAAGCGCCCTTTGATTTATTGGGCGACAGTTTTCGCGGTACGGTCCAACTGATGATGGATCTATACCGCAGGCCGGAAAAAGTCCTGGCGGCTCTGGACAGGCTGACGCCCCTCATGATCCAGTCGGGCATGGGCGGCGCAATGGCCAACAACAATCCGCTGGTGTTTATCCCCCTGCACAAAGGGGCCGACGGGTTCATGAGCAATGAACAGTTTGAAAGATTCTATTGGCCGAGTCTCAAATCGGTCATGTTGGGGTTGATTGAAAATGGATGTGTGCCTGTTTGTTTCGTGGAAGGGGCCTACAATCAGCGTTTGCAATACCTGACTGAAATTCCCAAGGGTCAAAGCATTTTTATTTTCGACAAAACCGACATGGCCCGGGCCAGGGAGATTCTGGGCGGAAAATCGTGCATCGGTGGCGGATTTCCGGTTTCACTCATCATGACCGGCAATGTTCAACAGGTAGAGGATGAAACCAAACGATTATTGGATTTGGCCGCCGGTGACGGGGGGTATATCCTGAGCATCGGCTGCGCCATGGACGAGGCCAGGGAGGATACCCTGAGGGCCTTCATTCAAACGGGCAAGGCATACGGTAAGTATTGACGGTCGAAAACCGAAGACTCTCCATCACCATGAAGCGGAGGATTCCCGGGTAAAACCTATGGATAGCAGATGTAATCCAGGTATTAAATATCAATATATTTGGTAAGAGGGTTTTGTGATGGGTTGTGCCGCTGCATTTATATCTTTAAATTAGCTACTGGAGAGTCCAAAGTTCTATCGTCATGCCGGACTTGATCCGGCATCCAGAACATCTAACCTATTGAAACGCTACTGGATTCCGGCTTTCTCCGGAATGACGCAGTAAAATCCATGCATTTAATGATAGCAATATGTTAGGAGAACTTTGGACTGTAGAGTTAACTAGTGTCCACCCATTTTAATGAACCTGTGGGCACTGGGGGTTTCCAATTCAGAAATGAGCAATTTTAGCAAGGTTTTGGGAGGCAAGCCATGTCGACACTAGACCGCTTGGATAATATAAGCCTTCGTATTTCCAGAATAATAGCACTAATCGGTCTGGCGGGCTTGCTCTGCCTGGCCCTGGCCACGGTTCTGGATGTGCTCTTGAGATGGCTTTTTAATGCGCCGATTACAGGGGTTCGCGACGCTTCATCCGCCTTTACCTCGGTCATAATCGCGTCCTGTTTTGCCCTCTGCATTGCCGAACGCAGAAATATCACCGTACGTTTCCTGGGAGGCCGTAGGGGTGCTCGATGGGGGGAAGGCCTGGAGGCCTTCGGCCATTTGGTCACCACGCTGGTTTTCGCGGTCTTGACTTGGAAGCTGTGGTTCTATGCGGATCAGCTTGCCATGGACGGGGAGAAAACCTGGGTGCTCAGGTGGCCTCTTTCCCCCTGGTGGAGGGTTGCCACGGTCTTCGTTGCGGTTTGTGTGCCGGCAGAGTTGGTGGTGTTTCTACAAACGCTCAAGTCCGCACTTCGAGGGAAAAACAAGAAGGACTAGTCTGCGACCAATTCACACATTTTCACAACGGAGTCTTGATGGATCCCATTACAATAGCAATTTTAGGCATCGTTGCCATGTTCGTCCTGATCGTCCTGCGCGTACCGATCGGTATTGCAATGGCGGTCGTCGGCGTTGCGGGCTACGGCATTCTTTCCGGCTTTGCCCCCGCGTTGACCATTCTGGGAACCGAGGCCTCCAGCGCCATGGCAAATGTAGATCTTGCCGTTATCCCGCTGTTTCTGCTTATGGGAAATTTCGCCACCTCCGCGGGGCTATCGTCGGATATCTATAATCTGGCCTACGCATTTGTCGGACATCGACGCGGAGGGCTGGCGCTGTCCACAATCGGTGGGTGTGGATTTTTCGGAGCGATCTGCGGCTCATCCACCGCGACGGCGGCCACCTTCGGGCGTATAGCTCTGCCCGAGATGCTTTCCCGAGGGTACTCCCGTCGTCTCGCCACTGGCTGCATTGCCGCGGGGGGTACGCTCGGTTCACTGGTCCCGCCCTCCGTCATCATCGTGATTTATGCGGTGGCAGCGGAGGAATTCATTATTGAGCTGTTCAAGGCCGCCGTCATTCCGGCTATCTTGCAGATTATCCTGTACTTCGTGGCCATCATGGTCACCGTTCGCCTGGATCCGAGTGCGGGTCCGGCGGGACCAAGAATGAGCTGGCTTGAACGTTTCAGGATCTTGATCAAGAGCTGGGGCGCGGTTCTTATTTTGGTGGGGGTCATCGGTGGAATCTACGGAGGAGTATTTACGGTCACCGAGGCCGCGGCGTTCGGGGCCAGTGCGACGTTTATTTTCGCCCTGGGAAGGCGGAGGCTGACCAAGGAGGCATTCTGGGAGGCGCTTACCGGCACTGCCGTCACCACCGCATTCATCTATGTCATCATTATCGGCGCCAATGTGTTCACTTACTTCATCGCCCTGAGCCGCATGCCGGACACCATGGTTACCGCCATCTCCGGCCTGCATGCATCCAAATTTGTCATTCTTGCCATATTGCTCTTGCTCTATCTCATCCTGGGAAGTATCTTCGACAGTGTATCGGCCATGTTGATCACCCTGCCGTTTGTGCTGCCCTTGATTACGCAGTTGGGATACAGTCCCGTATGGTGGGGAATCATTAATGTAGTTGTCATTGAAATCGGCATGATCACACCGCCTATCGGGCTGAATGTCTTTGTCCTGCAAGGCGTGGCCCCGGATATTCCACTCAAATCGATTTTCAGGGGAATTATGCCGTTTTTCTATGTGGATGTCTTCAGGCTCGTAGCGTTGACGGTTTTCCCATGGCTTACATTGTGGTTGCCGAGTGTACTCAGGTAGTTTCCTTAAGGAGGTATCCCGCGATACCTGGATATGAACGAATCGCGGGCAATCGTGGAGAATCCCTCAGAGAATGGAGACAAACCTGAGGTTGGATTCGTGGAATAAACATTTCAAAAATGGAGGACGAAGACTATGATGGAAATGATAAAAAGAGCGCTTTTGGCATTTTCCGTGGTGGCGATGCTTGCGGGTACGGCTTGGGCTGAGCCGGTAGTGCTGAAATTTGCCTGTTTTGAGCCGCCCAAATCTTTCGCTTTAACCAAGGTCTTTATGCCCTGGGTCGAACAGGTGAACAAGGCGGGGAAAGGCTTTCTCAAAATCGATGTCTACCCCGGGGGCGTCCTGGGGCGAAACCCGCTCAAGCAATTGGAGCTCGTCAGAAACGGAGTGGCGGATATTGCCTGGATCCTCCCGTCTTACACGCCGGGGCTTTTTGAGGATGACGAGGTGGTGGAGGTGCCTTTTCTTGCCAAAAACGCCCTGGAGGCCTCCGTCAGTATTTGGAGGATGTTCGAAAAGGGAATGCTAAGCGGGTACGATAACATTCACCCCCTCATGCTGGGTGCGGCCCAGCCGTATGCAGTCCACAGCACCTTCCCCGTAAAGGTGCCCGGAGACATGAAGGACAAAAAGATCCGGGCGGTTGGGAAGATGCAGTACTACTTCGCTGATGCATATGGGGCCATTCCCGTCGGGCGCATACCGGTTCCCCAAATCGCGGAGGCCATGAGCAGGGGTGTCATCCAGGCCACACTGAACGAATGGAACGGGATTCGGACCTTCAGGATAGACGATGTGGCATACTATCACTGCATGGTGCCGTTGGGGACCATCACCTTTCTGGTTGCCATGAACAAAGAAAAGTATGAAAGCCTTTCCCCCGAGGCCAAGGCCGTGTTGGACAAATACAGTGGCGAGCCGTTCGTTCGAAGCTGGGGCGGAGAGCAAGACAAAGATCTGGCCAAATACGCGGAAAAGATCGCGCACGATCCGAAGCACCACGTTTACACAGCCACCGGCCCTGTTCTGGAGGAATGGAAGACGACGCTTGCTCCGGCTGTGGAAAAATGGATCAAGGACCGTCCCAAGGGTGCTACGCTCATCAAGGCCTATAAAGAGGAAATCGCCAAAGTTCGCGCGGAGAAATAGGGCGGTTTCTCAGGAGCCGCCGGAACGGACAGGATGACCCCTTTGGCGGGTATGACATGAACGTCCGCTTCAGGACGGAAGCCTTCCGCCGACTCCACGGCATGTTGGAGGCCAAGCCGTTCAACGATGTTTTTCGGGATGTCCGCTGACACCAGAATTACCTTGAACCGATCCTGTGCCAGCAGCAACTGTGCCAGCGTCATATTGATCTCAGGAGTTGATTAGGATTTGGGCGAAGCTTAGAAGAATTTTAATTCAATCTCCCTGAAATTTACTGTTTTAATCGGTATATTGTTATCCATGGATAAACCAAAATGACGGAGGTTGATATGGGCTTGAATGACGAGATCAATGAATATCTGGCGAAAGTCCGCCCTAATATGCCGGAGGAAGCCAAACAGGCTATGGCGGTTGCTCAGGAGAAGCTGCGGGCTCAAGGTATCACGGAAAAGGCCTGCCGAGCCGGTGATCAGGCACCGGACTTTACCCTTCCCAATCATCGGGGAAGGTTGATCTCCACGGAAGCGCTGCGGCGGGAAGGCCCTCTGGTGCTGAGCTTCTACCGGGGCAGTTGGTGACCATTCTGCAATCTGGAACTGCGGTCATTGCAGTTCGCGTTACCGGAGATCAAGAAACTGGGCGGCCAATTACTGGCCATTTCTCCACAACTGCCCGATCAATCCCTGGCCATGGTCGAGGAGCGGGGTATCGAGTTCGAGGTACTGAGCGACCTGGGCAACGTGGTGGCCCGGAAATTCGGTCTGGTCTTCACCATGCCGGAGGAACTGCAGAAGCTCTACCCCCAATTCGGCATCGATGTGCCCGGCGCCAACGGCGACGACAGTATGGAACTGCCGGTCCCGGCCTCCTATGTGATCAATCGCGACGGTCTGATTCTCCTGGATTTTGTCGAGATCGACTACACCAAGAGACTGGAACCGGCCCTGATCCTGGAGGCATTGAAGAAGGCCTGAACAGTTGATCCTGCTTTACTGCTGACCAGGTCGATGCCCGGCCGTTTCAACCGTGAATCTCCCCCGAGGTGTGAGAATGTATTCATTTAATCGGATAGCGAGGGGTCTTTTTCTCCCAGCCCCCACACCACTCAGCAAGCAAGTCCACACCAGATAGTTCATAGAAGTTGCCGGGCGTACACAAACACGTCAACCAGGACTGGCCATTCCGCTGCTCTCAATTGCCAGCCGGTTATGCGCGCCGTTCGGTACATAATATGGAGGGATACAGGCCATGAACCATGAAAACCGATATGGACTATTGAGGAAAATATTTGATGCGATGCCTTCAATGGTTTTCGTAGTTGATGACGATGTAAGTATCCAAGAGTACAATAAAACGGCCGCTGATTTTTTACTAATGGAGAGGCCTGCCATCTTAAAACATCGTGGCGGGGAAATTCTGCATTGCATACACGCAACAGAAACGAAGGAAGGATGCGGGCATGCTCCATTTTGCAAGGGATGTGTGATTCGCAATTCGGTAAAAAGCGCTTTTAAAGGGAACCGCATTGTACGTGCCCGCACGAGGCTGGAGGTGCTCAGAGGTGAGGATAAGGCAGAAATATATGCGCTAATTACTGCAAGTCCCTTCTCTTATGAGGATCAACAATTGGTGTTGCTGGTTATTGAAGATATCAGCGTAATAACTGAGATCCAAAGAATGATTCCAATCTGTTCAGTTTGTCACAAAATCAGAAATGAAAAAGAAGTATGGTCACAAATCGAAGCTTATTTTAAGGAAAACTGGGATGTTGATTTTTCTCACGGTTTATGTCCAGACTGCTATAGAAAAGAAATAGATAAGCTGAACAAAATTGGTTAGCCGGGGGGACTTTCACACCATTCCTTCATGCCCGTGCCGGGCGGCACGGTTCAACCGTTCGGCGTAAAAGCAAAATCGAGGAAATTACCAATGGAAAAAAATAGTTTCAGAGAATGGAGCGGGATTCGAAAACAGCCTGGAGCGACGTCCCCACTCCGGCCATATAGCGCCGAATAAGACGCCCCCACAGGAATTGGCAACCCTTGAAGGCTGTCAACAACCTGTGAGCGTGGCTTGGGCTGCTGTCATCCTCCCCTTCTTATTTCCCAGCAATCATATCATCCAGGATCCGATCTATTCGGTCGTTGGGTAAGAGCTCCATCTCCTTTGCCGTCTCCCTCACGGTTTTACCCGTCCGATGGGCCTCCTTGGCAACGAAAGCTGATTGATCGTATCCGATCACCGGTACAAAAGCCGTGGCCAGGGAAAGGCTTTTTTCCAGATTGGAAACGCATTGTTCCCGGTTGGCGGATATGCCCTTTACACATCGATTGGCGAACAGTCGGGAGGATGAGGCAAGCAGTTGAACGGACTGTAACAGATTGTAGGCGATCAAAGGCATCATGACATTCAATTCAAAGTTACCGGCCTGTCCTCCATGGGTGATGGCCGCATCGTTCCCTATTACCTGGCCGGCGACCTGGAGAACCGCTTCCGGGACAACCGGATTCACTTTGCCGGGCATGATGGAAGATCCCGGCTGGAGATCGGGAAGTGTAATTTCTCCCAGCCCGCACCTCGGCCCGGAAGCAAGCCATCGAATGTCATTGGCGATCTTGATCAAGCCCACCGCGTATGTCTTTAACGCACCACTCACTTCCACTGCGGTGTCCTTTGCCGCCTGGGCTTCAAAGTGATTCGGAGCCTCCTGGAAAGGATATCCGGTCTCCTCTGAGATCCCTTCAATGACCCGTTCGGCAAACCCGGGATAAGCGTTGACCCCCGTACCGACGGCGGTTCCCCCAAGCGGCAGTGCGCATAGCCTTCCGCTTGTATCTTTGATCCTCGAGATACTATTCTCCACCTGTCTTGCGTAACCGCTGAATTCCTGACCGAGACGCATGGGAACCGCATCCTGGAGATGTGTCCTGGCGATCTTCCTGATCCCGTTGAACTCCTCGGCTTTTTCTTCGAACTGCCTTCGCAGATCTTGCATCGCCGGGATAAGATCTTCTGCTATGCCCATCATGGCGGCAATATGGATCGCTGACGGGATCACATCGTTGCTTGACTGTCCCTTGTTTACATGATCGTTTGGATGCACCGGTGTTTTGCCACCCCTCTTCCCCGTGAGTATTTCATTGGCCCGGCCTGAGATAATCTCATTGATGTTCATATTCGTCGATGTCCCGGAGCCTGTCTGGAAAACATCCACGACAAATTGATCATTGAACTTCCCGTGGATCACCTCATTTGAAGCCTGAATCACGGCGTTGGCGATTCCTTCCTCGATAAGACCCAGATCCCGATGAACACGGGCGGCGTGTTTTTTTATCAGGCCAAGGGCATTGTAAAAAAGACGGGGGAATCTGAGATCACTGATCGTAAAATTATCTTTCGCCCGCTGCGTCTGGGCCCCGTAATAGGCCGCTTCGGGTACCCGCACCGTCCCCATGGTGTCCTGTTCTTCCCTGTATTTCATATCTTACATTCGTCCTTTCTGAAAACCGCACCATCAACTCCTATTCCGACACATCGATTAAGGACCGGACAAAGTTCAAACCTCCCCCTGCCAAAAGAAATTTGCGCTGTCGGCCAGTTACATCTAGGGATGCCATGATCGGTTTCCCGTTTACTTCAACCGGAATGTCCTGCGCGTCTTTCCGGATGAACTCTCGAATATTCCGCAGTAAAACCGTATCGCCGCGATTAATCCGGTCATAATCGGCCGGATTCTTGAACGTCAGGGGTATGATTCCGAAATTACATAAATTGGCCTTATGGATTCTTGCGAAACTCTTAACAATCTTTACCCGAACCCCAAGATAACGTGGTGCCAGGGCGGCATGTTCACGGCTCGATCCCTGGCCGTAATTTTCCCCTCCCACCACCACAAGGTTTCCCTTCCCTTTTCTTGTATGAAAATCGGGATCAATCCGATAAAACACATATTCGCTCAGGGCCTCGATATTGGACCGCAGGGGAAGAATCCTGCTCCCGGCGGGCATGATCCCGTCTGTTGTAATGTCATCGCCCACCTTAATGCCCACCTGGGCTTCCAGTGTCTCCGGTAGTGCTTCCATCTCCGGCAGGGGCTTGATATTCGGGCCTCTGACAACTTCCCGGTCAGGAAGACCTTCCGAGGGACTGATAATGCTTCCCTGGTCTATTCGATAGGTGTCGGGGTCTTGAACATCAGGGTATGCCATCTCCGCCGATAAATCCCTCGGATCCGTAATAACCCCTTTAATGGCCGCCGCCGCCGCCGTTTCCGGCGAGCAGAGATAGACCTGGTCATCCTTGGTCCCCGAACGTCCGGGAAAGTTGCGGGGAAATGTTCTGAGGCTGACCTGACCGGTCCCGGGTGCCTGCCCCATCCCGATGCACCCAAGACAGCCGGATTGATGAATTCGCGCACCCGCCATCAAAAGCATCGATATTCCGCCGTTTAATGTGATATTTTCGATGACCTGCCGGCTTCCCGGATTGATGTTCACATCCGTATCCGGATGCCTCCTTCGCCCTTCCATGATTTTTGCCACGACCATAAGATCCCTGAAAGATGAATTCACGCTGCTTCCGACGATCACCTGATCCACTTTGAGTCCTGCCACTTCCCTTACGGCAACCACATTGCCCGGTGAAGAAGGGCATGCGATAAGCGGTTCGAGGGCGGACAGGTCGATCTCGTCATCTTCATCATATTCCGCTCCCTCATCCGGTAAGAGCTCCGTCCAGACGGTTTCCCTCCCCTGAGACTTTAAATAGGACAGGGTGTTCTCATCGGACGGAAATACCGTGCTCGTGGCCCCGAGCTCCGCGCCCATATTACCGATGGTTTCCCGATCCGTGGCAGACAGGGACTTGACTCCCGGACCGAAATACTCAATGACTTTACCCACGCATCCCTTCACATCATAGCGACGTAACATCTCCAGAATAACATCCTTGGCACTGACCCAGTCCGGGAGACTCCCCGTCAGCCTGACGCCGAAAACCTTTGGACAAAGAAGATGGTAGGGCATCCCGGCCATGGCCATGGCCACGTCCAGTCCTCCGGCGCCTATGCCAAGCATGGAAACGCCGGCGGCTCCCGGCGTATGGCTATCGGCTCCCAGAATGGTTTTACCGGGAACGCCGAATTTTTCCATGTGTACCTGGTGGGAAATACCGTTCCCCGGCGGGCTGAAGTGTATCCCGTATCTGGCGCAGGCGGTTTGAAGAAATCGATGATCGTCGGCGTTTTTGTAGTCTCCCTGAAGGATATTGTGGTCTACGTATTGAGCGGATAACTCCGTCTGGACCGAATCGAGCCCCAAGGCCTCAAATTCCAGCATGGCCACGGTCCCGGTGGCATCCTGCAACAGCGTGTGGTCTATCCGAATGCCGATCTCTTCTCCGGGCACGAGGCGGCCGTCAACAAGATGTGCTTCCAAAATCTTGCGTGTAAGATTTCTTGCCATGTTTCCTCCTTGAATGATATACCATCTATCCTTTGACGGACTAGAATAGCGTCTTTGAATCGATACAATATCAAATGGAGAGCGCCTCGTAAAATCAATTTTTGAGGCGTTGACAACCGTTTTCCAGTAAGTTACAAAAAGTAATTAAGCTGGAAGTCGACGACCTGAATATTCATGGAGTGAGCCATTTATGAAAAAAAGTAAAATCCTTGAAACCGCTCATCGTTATCTTGAAACCGCAACGAAATATATGGATATCGACGACGACCTTTTGAAGCTCCTGAAACACTGCAAAAGAGAAATCCTGGTTCATTTTCCGGTCAAGATGGATGACGGAACAATGAAGGTTTTTACCGGTTATCGTGTGATCCACAATGCCACATTGGGCCCTTCAAAGGGCGGGATTCGTTACCACCCCGATCTTAATTTGGAAGAAACGCGGGCCCTCGCCATGTTAATGTCCTGGAAGGCCGCCCTGGTGAATATTCCCTTTGGAGGGGCCAAAGGGGGGGTTCAGTGCGACACAAAAGTGATGTCGGAAAAAGAGTTGGAAAATCTTACCCGCCGGTTCACTTGGGAAATCGCGCCCTTCATCGGCCGGGACAAGGATATTCCGGCTCCCGACATGTACACCAATCCAAAGGTGATGGCCTGGATGATGGATACCTATAGCATTCTGAAAGGACACTCCGTACCCGAGGTGGTGACGGGGAAACCCCTTGAGCTGGGGGGGTCCGTTGGTCGATTCGAGGCTACGGGAAAAAGCGTTTTCCTTTCCACCGTGGAGGCTGTTCGCCACATGGGGCTTGGAAATTCCCTTGAAGGTCTTAAGATCGTCATCCAGGGTTCCGGAAATGTCGGCGGAACGGCGGCGCGGTTTTTTCACGACGCCGGCGCCAAGGTGGTGGGTATCAGTAACTCAAAAGCAGGCCGGTATAATCCCAACGGGTTGAATATGGCCAACGCATTGAATTTTAAGGATCAATATGAATGCAGTTTGTCTTATATAGAAGACTGTGAATGTATAACCAACGAGGAACTCCTCGAACTCGAATGTGATATTCTCGTACCGGCAGCGGTTGCCAACCAGATCCATGAAAATAACGCGTCAAAGCTTCGGTGCCGCTTGCTCGTTGAAGGGGCCAATAGTCCCACCACATCCGAAGCGGATGACATCCTGTTCGATCGCGGTATACCTGTCGTCCCCGATATCCTCGCCAACGCAGGCGGACTGACCGTCTCCTACTTTGAATGGGTTCAAAATGTTCAGGAGCTGTTATGGTCGGAAGCAAAGGTGTCCGAGCGTCTTGAAAAGATTATTAGACAGGCCTTTCACCAGGTCGTGAGCGTTGCGGAAGAAAAAAAGGTGAGGATGAGAACGGCGGCCTATATCCTGGGTGTGGAGAGAGTGGCCAGGGCAATGGCTTTACGAGGCATTTACCCTTAAAGCGCTTCCAAACCGGGCCAAAAGATCACCCTTCCTTTTTGCGATATATAATCCCCATACTGAAATCATCTTCCAGCGCCTGCACCATGGCCCCTTTGCGACTTGAGGGGTCATGTCCGTCAGGAAGTGAATGAACCTGCTTTTTCAGGTTCTCCCATGTCTTAAACTGCTTATCAAAGGTCACGCAGGAACTGTAGACGTGAAAAAAGGAAAAGCCTTTATGCGCTATTCCCTCCATAAGGGCCGCTGAAATGCCCTCCGGATCCCCCGCGAAGAGACGTGCGACAAAGGAAGCGCCATATGAAAGCGCCATCAGGGTTCCGTTTAAAGGGGCACCTTCGCTCCCTTCGGGTGACGCCTTGGTTCTGAACCCTATGGGTGAACTGGGAGAAGGCTGTCCCTTTGTAAGGCCGTATATGGAGTTGTCAAACAGGATATAGTTGATATCGATATCTTTTCGGGCCGCGTGCGGCAAATGCCCTCCACCGATGCCGAGTCCGTCTCCGTCCCCACCCACGGCAAAGACCGTCAGTTCCGGATTCGCCATCTTCACGCCCGTGGCCACGGGCAGCGATCTTCCATGGGCGGTATGAAGACCGTAGGTGTTTACGAAAAAGGGATATCTCCCTGCGCATCCGATCCCCGAGACCGTGACCACTTTATGGTGGGGAATCATCAAATGTTGAATGGCATCGTTAATCCCCTGATGGATTCCGAAGTATCCGCAACCGGGGCACCAGGTTGGTAGACTTTCGGAACGAACGGAAAACCGCCCGGATTGTTGAATCCTCATTACTTTCCCAGCGGTGGCGCTTCCAGGAGTTTTCACAAGTGGCTCCTTTTCATTGGTCTATGGACTTTTTCGTTCAAATAATCGCACGGATTCGTTCATATATATCCGAAGCCGACATGGGAAGACCCGTTACCTCGTTCAACCGCAATACTTCTTTGTTAAACAGATGACCGGTGAGATTCGCCAATTGGCCTTCATAGTTCAGTTCAGGGATAAGGATATCATTGCATTTCTTCATGAATGAACGGATGCAATCGGTATGATAGGGAAATATGCTGCTGATCTTCAATGCGCCGATCTTCAGCCCTTCTCCTTGAGCCCTTTGAACCGCTTCCAGGGCCGCTCCGAATGTTGATCCCCATGTGATGACGCCCAGGTCCAGGTTCCCCTCTGGTGAAAATTCAACCGGTTCGGGCAAGTCCTTCAGTGCCCCTTGAATCTTTCGGTGCCGCTTTTCCGTCATTTTCATATGATTGGAAGGAGTATAATCCGGAAAACCCTTTTCCGTATGTTCAAGACCCGTTGTCCTGAAGATAAAGCCTTCCGTTCCAGGTATTGCCCGGGGTGATATGCCGGTCTCCGTATCATCAAACCGATGGTAGGCCCCATGTTTCGATGGATCCGGATACACGTTTCCATCCCGAATATCTTCCGGACGGGTCTTTGGGGGAAGGATATTTTCTACCCGGTTATTCAGAAAAAAGTCCGTCAACACTATGACCGGTGTTTGATATTTTTCCGCAAGCTGAAAACTCTTTGCGGTAAAATAATAGCATTCATTTACATTCGCTGGCGCCAGGACAATGCGTGCCGAATCGCCGGGCCCTCCGAAGACGGCTGCGTGGAGGTCGGATTGTTCGGTCTTCGTGGGAAGGCCGGTCGCGGGCCCTCCCCGCTGGGCGTCAACGATGACCGCCGGGATCTCCGCAACGGTGGCATGGGCGATCAATTCCGTCATGAGGGCAAAACCGGGACCGGAGGTCGCGGTCATGGCCCGTTTCCCGGCATGGAAACTCCCCAGAACGGCCCCGACGGAAGCGATTTCATCCTCCATCTGCATGACCGATCCCCCCTTTTTGGGAAGTTCCCTGGCCAGATATTCCATGATAGGGGTGGCAGGCGTAATGGGGTAGCCGAAATAGAGTTTCAGGCCCGCGTCCAGAGCACCCAGGGAGATGGCGACATTTCCGGAAAGCAGCTCTCTTTCACCCGGTTCATCACGGCTGCCAAGCCGGGATATGCGCTCTATCCTATCTTTAAAGGTATCCAGACAATATTTGTGTCCGGCATCAAAGCATTTCAGATTGGCGTCCAGAACCTGCTCACCCTTTGGCTGGAATTTCCGCCCAATGGCCCCATGAAAGACTTTCCGGGGCAAACCGAAAAGGGCCGCCAATGCGCCGAGGGCCGTCAGGTTTCGCCCTCTCCTCGTTCCGGACGTATCGGCCGCTAAATCACCAAAGGGGATTCCGAACGGGTTCATCTCCGGTTCCAGATGGG
The DNA here is from genome assembly GCA_022340265.1 of Deltaproteobacteria bacterium. GTDB lineage: Bacteria > Desulfobacterota > DSM-4660 > Desulfatiglandales > Desulfatiglandaceae > NaphS2. The sequence continues at coordinate 36,399 of JAJDOH010000063.1, forward strand.
CGGCGATGGATTGGCCCTCGCCCACATAGACAACCGGCCTGTTGTCGAAAAGGACGACGGCGTCATCTTTGAGGAATGGAACCCGGGAAAGGGACTGTTCATCATCAAGAGATATGAGGATATCCGTCTTATCGCTCAGGGCCATCATCTCTCTTTCACCGGCCCTTGTCCGGGTCACGCATCGGCCGAAGCCCCTTATCTCCGCCGGATAAGAATCAAAGGCGAGGACTGAAAAGCCCGCGGCCGATAACGCCCCGTTTAAAAGTCCACCGGCGGCGATGGTGCCGTCTCCGGACATGCCGCATATTTCAATGGTTACATCAACGACTGACATATCAAAACTCCATCCACCAGGAACTGTTCACCCGGACTCCCTGCACATCGAAAATACACGCCATGGCCGCTTCCGCCTTTACCCTTTCTCCGATGAGGTTCAGGGCCGCTGTCCGACCCAGGGCAACGGCATTATCATGTCCGATGGAAACCCAATAATCTCGAGAATCGGGATGGAAGATCTGGGCACAATCGCCCGTCGCGTATATCCCTTCAAACCCCGTATGAAGATATTCATCCACCAGAATACCTCTATCGATCTTAAGACCGCTTCGTGCGAGGAACGCGATATCAGGCGTGAGACCGAAAAAGGCGCCCACCACACCGGCCCGGACCTTTTCGTGATCCGTATTTACTTCAACCATGCCGTTTGTTAGGCGGTTCATCCCCTTGATGCGGGAATATTTGAGCACTTCCACACCTTTTAGAGAAAGCCTGCCCGCTATCTGTTCATACAGATGACGATCAAATCTGAGCGGCCAGAAGGCTTCTTCATTCAGGGCGAAATAGATCTTCTTCCCCATATCCATCAGTTGCGTTGTAAAGGACAGGGAGGTGAGATCTCCGCCGATCATCAGAACCGTATCCGTCTCATTCAATTTTCGGATCCAGATTTTGGCATCCTGTACGGTCTTGAGCGTCAGCATGAGATCGCCAAAAACCATCAAGTTTTCAGGAATCCGGGGCCTGCCGCCAACGGCTATGATCAGACCGTCAAAGGGGAGGATCTCTTTATGATCCAGGATAATCTCCCGTTTATCCGGATGAACGGTCACGACTTCCTGGCCGCTGCGAAGCTTGATCCGGTTGTCTTTGTACGAAGCGGCAGAGAAGACGTAGAGGTTCTCTTCAGTCAGTTTGCCCGCAACAAATTGGGGCAGAAGATGAGGCCTGTAGCAACCGCCCCACTCTCTGCTGATAATCGTAACACGGGCCTCTGGAGCGTGATGACGAAGGGTCAGCGCGGCCTCGTTTCCGGCGGGACCGTTCCCGATAACCACAAAATGCTGCTCAGCCATGTTAAACCACCTTTTCAGATTTTTCGATCAACCAATTCAACCTTTGTCACGGATATGCAGTCCATGGGGCAAACCCGGACGCATTCTCCGCACCGAATACATCTTTTATTATCAATGATAACGGCATTCACCGCTTCCCAATCAGAAGTTTCAACAAATCCGACAATAGCACCGTCTTCATTGGTTTCCACACCATTTACCAGCTTAATACAGTCCCTGGGAGCGACATCCATGCAATAGCGACAATAGATGCAGCGGTCCATATCTATTTCATAGTGCAGGTAACACAGGTAACATCGCTTTGCCTCTTCACGGGATTGCTCCTTGGAATATCCGGTTTCCACTTCCCTGTCAGGAATCTCGAAACGCTTTTCAATGGGAACCAAAGTCGGCATCTCTTGTCTCGGCAAATAATCCCATGGACGCTTTCTGTCCGTACGCTGACTATCCTTGAGACGCACGGCTTTGTCATAAAAGGTCTCCCCCGTAAGATCCCGGGCGATACGGTGAGCCGCCTTTCTTCCCATGGCCACGGCCTCGATGACCGTGGATGGGCCTGTCAGATAATCCCCGGTGACATAAAGTCCTTTACGGGATGTGCGAAAAGATTCCCTGTCAGCAATGATAAGGCCGTTTTCATCCTTTTCACCCGGGGCCTCGAAAGGGCCCGGTCTCTGTCCCGTCGCCACGATTACGGAGTCCGATTTTATGACGAATTCGCTTCCTTCAATGGGCGTAATGTCTCTTTTGCCGTCATCTCTCTTTTCATCCGGTCTTGTCCGAAAAAACTCCACGCCTTCAGTGCGTTGTTGACCGAGAATCCTCTTTGCGAGCATGAGGGATCCGATTCTTACGCCCTCTCTCTTTGTCTCAAAAATTTCGTCACGGGTCACCCTCAAATCCTCTTCCGTGCGTCGAAGACAGATATTCACTTCCTTCGCCCCAAGCCGAAGCGCCGTTCGTGCGCAATCAAAAGCGGTAAAACCCGCACCGATAACCAATACCCGGTCACCCAGGCGTACGGTTTCCCCTCTGCACACCTTTATCATGAATTCCAGCCCGGAGTGCACGCCCGCTAAGGATTCACCCGGAACGTTTAGGGATAGGGAGCGATAGCACCCCGTGGCCGACAGCAGGGCGTCATGCTTTATCAGGAGTTCATCTATTTCAATATCCTCGCCCACTCTGACGCCTGTTTGAATCGTTACACCCAGGCGCAAAATGGCCTCGATTTCCATATCCAAGACCTGTCGGGGCAGCCTGAACTCGGGAATGCCGTACCGGAGCATACCACCGGGTTTTCCCATTGCCTCATAGACAGTCACGGAGAATCCGAGGCAGGCCAAATCATGGGCCGCCGCCAGCCCGGCCGGTCCGGAGCCGACGATTCCCACCTTTTTATGGATCCTGGGCGCAAGTTTAAAAGAATCTGCCGCTCCTTCCCTGAAGTCCGAGGCCGCGCGCTTGATATGGCAGATGTCCACCGGAAGCCCCAATTCGGCCTCGCCATGTCGGCACTTATCCTCACAGGGCCTTGAACAGATACGGCCAAGGACTCCCGGAAGGATATTTGCCGCGCGATTGATGTCATAGGAATTTTGGCATTCTCCTTCGAACAGGGCACGAATATAGGCCGGGATATTGGTATCGGCTGGACAAGCGCTCTGGCAGGGGACATTAATATCCACGTAATAAAAATCTTCCGGATCGGTTGAATAAACGATATTTTCTTCCATTACGCTCTCCGCGGGAATTTTGAACGAATCTGTCTTGTTAAGTGCCTGTTGTTTTCCAAAAAAAAATGGTTTGATTGAGAGAGGCAGGATCAGAAATCATGGGTTAACACGCGTCGCCTGAATCTTTTCAAGGTCGAGAATCAGGGAGATATCGCCGTTTTCCATGATGCCCACTCCGGCAAAAAGCCCGGTTTTGGCCAGCAGCTCTCCCAGAGGGATGGCCATCAGCGGCATGTTGCCGATAATGGCGTCCGCCACAATTCCCAAACCCTTTTGATCCAAAGGGGCCACACTCGGGTTCACAGGCTGACGCATTCGAACGATATGCCCTCTACCCGTTTTGTCCGAATCAATCCGTAAAAGACTCCTGAGATCGCAAATTCGCTCAGCCTCGCCCAAAGATTGCAAATCCACCTTTTCGATACCTTCCACATGGCTCGTGGGGATGGCCAAAACATATTTTCCGAGTCTAAACAAAACCGCATAGATAATGGAAAGAGAAAGGGGCAGACTGATGACAAACTGCGTTCCCTTTGAAGGTTCCGAGTGGATTTTCACGGTGCCGCCCAGATACTCAATGGACTGGGCGACGACATTCATTCCGATCCCTCTTCCTGCCAATTGATTCGTCTCCTTGGCGGATGAAAAATCCGGTCGACAGATAATATCCAGGAGCTGCTCCTCTGATAGAGACTCCATTTCCTCATGGGACATGTCCATTTTGTCCCCGAGGTATGCGCTGATAGCCTTACGGTCAAGCCCCCGGCCATCGTCACGGACAGTCAATATGAGTTGGTCTCCCTGCCTGTCCGCCTCCAGCACAATCTTGCCTTCCCGGGGCTTGCCGGCTTTTTCACGTTCATCCGGAGGCTCGATGCCATGGGCCACCCCATTGCGCAACAGATGCATAAACGGTTCTCTCAATCGGTCCATCAAACCGATATCCACCTCGATTTCACCGCCGGCAATTTCGAGGGTCACTTGCCGGTCGTAGGATTTGGCCAAGTCTCGAATTGTTTTTTTAAAGAGTTCCCCAAAATCCTGGATGGGCATGAGCCTGAGCTGGGCCAACTGGAAATAGAGGCCTTTGAGCATGGAAATATAGTGATTCACCCAGTTCTTGAAACCCGCTGAAATCTGGTCCTGCGTCAGCGGTGGAAGCGTTTTTTCCAGCAGCATGATTTCTTGTGAACGGGCCAGCAGGGATTCGATCAGTGCGTAATCGACGCGTATGCGATCAATTTTACCGGGTGCGGTCGCCGGCCTTGCTTCCGGCTCCACCTGCGCAACAAGTTCTTCCGGATCTTTGGCCAGATTTTCCGAGATCCCTTTCAGCCTTTCCAGGTCCCGCGGTTCGGTGATCTCGCCCTTGCCTGCCACAAAAACCTTGAGCAGGTCGATCCCGTCAAAGAACAGTTGAATAACCGCTTCATTTGGATTTTTGGCACCTTCCTGAAAAAGTTTGCACCAGGACTCCATGGCATGACAAAAAGTTGACAACTCCATCATGCTGAGGGCCCTGGCCATTCCCTTTACGGAATGGATTTTACCGTGAATCTCGCTCCACAGCGCTTGATCCTGGAGGTTTTTTTCCACCTTCAGCAGAATACCATCCAGCTCCTCCAGATATCGGCTCGATTCCTGGATGAAAATTTTCTGGTATTTTTCAAGTTCCATAGGCCAATCCCGCCAGTTTGCTCCAGATATCGTCAGGCGTCATCAACTTCGCCGTGTCCCCTTCCTGACCGATAACGGTGCCGGATGCGCCGTCGTGCTCGACCCACTTCATGCCGACAATCCTGTCCGGGATCAAACCCAGCTTTACGGTATCCCATTTAAGGAGGATGATAACGGGGTCATCATGCAGCAGCGAAGCATCCGGTTGCATCAGACGCCCCATATCAATGACATCAAACAGATCTCCTCTGTAATATAAAAGGCCTTCATAGCACGAAGGCATGAGCGGCACGGGCACGATATTTACATTATCCGCAACGCGGTATATGTATTTGGCCTCAATAGCGACATTATGTCCGGCGGCCTCGAAAATGAAAATATCCATGGCCTTAATCCCCGCGGAGTCTGAAACGCCGTTGAGATGCCATCATTTTTTCCGACAGTATATTCAGGGAGTGCATCAACTCGACAATTTTCTGCATTCCCTCTTTCTGACCACGGGTTCCCACGGTCGTTTTCTGGGTGGACACGAAATTTTCCTGGGCCAGTCGCGAAAGCGTTTCAAAGTGTTTGAGCAGTCCCCTTATGTCCTTCACCTGGCTCAGTGTTACCGCTTCCACCGCTTTTACCTCGGTCGAAATTTCTTTAACACCCGAGACCATTTCCCGAAATGTGCCGACCATACTCGTAATAATGCCGCGCCCTTTACCCACATCCGTCTCGCTTTGTCTAAGCGCTTCAATCACCGCTTTGTTGTCTTCAAATATGTCATCCACGATCCTCCCGATCTCCTGGGAGGACTGTTTGGAGTTTTCCGCCATGCTCCGTATTTCGTTGGCCACCAGTGCAAACCCTTTACCCATTTCCCCGGCTCGGGTGGCTTCGATGGACGCATTCAATGAAAGCAGCTCCGTTTTCTGAGCCACCGCCTCCATAACATGCATCACCATCTTGATCTTTTCGATCTTGTTGCTCAACCGGTAAATAGGTTTGGAATTTTCGGCAATCTGTCTGAGAACATTGTCCAGATATTCAAGGGCTTCCATGGCTTTGGTTTCACCGCTTCCCGTTTTTACCAGGGCATCTTTGATTTTTGAAGCCGTTTGTGCCGACTGCCGGCCCGCGGCATCCATCTGATCAACGCTGTTGTTGATGATCAGGGACGTCTTTTGCACGATCACGGTTTGTTGTTCAGACCCCTTGGCGATGGCCATGGCCGATGCATCAATTTCCTCGCTGCTGGCCAGGACTTTTTGCGAAAGGCTGCCCAGCGCCTTATTCGTTTCCTCCATTTGTGTGGCAACGTTTTTGATATCCGAAATCATTCTCCTGAGATCCTTCACCATGGCGGCAAACACCTCTTCCAGATCGCGGATCTCGTCCCGGCTCACCAGGGGAATGTCCTTTGAGAGATCCCCGTGGCTGATCTCCATGGCCACGGCACTCAAGCTATTCAAACGACTGACAATTGATCTCGAAAAATAGCCCCCGAAAAACGCGCCCACTGCCAGTGCCAGCGCTACGGAGATAGCCTGGGCCGTATAGTAGTCATTGGTCAACCGGTTAATGACGGCCACAACGATCATCAGCAACAGGAGCAAAACAAGAAAACTGAGAATAAGCTTATTTCTGATACTTGTTCGACTCATGAATCTATGTCCTCCATTGTCAGTATCCATCCATCCAGATTCTTCCCCATTCTGAGCACTGATACCACTATCTTCAATGCCATAGAATCGGATTCCAGGTAAAAGCTTCGATGCTTCAAATGAAGGTTTTTGGCCACCTCCTTAAGTGCCTTTACCAACCGACCCCGCCCTTCCTGAGGGAAAACATCGGTAATTCTGAGATTCAGGACATCTTCAAAATTTTTATGGAGAAGTTCAAGGGCCATGGCATTGGCACGCATCAACCGCGCATCCCGATCCACCACCAGAATGCCGATAGCGATGCTGTCGAAAACCGCCTTTTGAAAGTTCAACTGGTCAATCAACTCCGCAGTCGCTCGACGGGGATACAGCTTTCCGGAATCTACAAACGGTTCGTTGGGCTTGCTATTGCCCAAGTTGTCCAGAAGAGTGCCAAGATAATCCGTCATCTCTCCTAGAGGTCCTTTAACGACACAGTAATCCGCACCGATATCCTTGATGTCTTCCATTTGTTCAATGAGCGTGCCTGAAACCACAACAATGGTCAGTTGACCCGATGGAAATCTTTTGCGCGCAAGTCTGATCAACTGAATGCCATCTACTTTGGGCATAATGAGATCGGCAAAAAGTAGATCAAAAACCGATTCCTCAAGCTTTGAGACCCCTTCTTTACCGTCGTAGGCCTTAACGACTTCATATCCTTTGCTTTCGAGAAGTTCCGTCAAAAATTCCACAAAGAAGAAGTCGTTGTCCACAACCAGGGCTTTCTTTGCCACGGTCAACACCTCCTGATCCACATGCCTGTCAATTGATACAAACTCTTCTTACTTCGCTCATATCCGTTAACCCTGAAAATGCTTTTGCAATGCCATCCTGCTTGAGCGTTGTCATTCCCTGTCTGGAACCGGCTTCGAAAATTTCCTCTGAGTTTGCCTTCTTTTTGATAAGCGTCTTTATCTCAGGTGTGCCTTCCAGCAACTCGTGAATTCCCATCCGACCTTTGTATCCGGTTCCTGCACAGGTGTCGCACTTCCAGGGACGGTACAAAGTCAAATCGGACGTATACTGAATGCCGGTTTTTGTAAAGGCGTCACGGCCGTATTCAGCTCTGATCTCGTCGAATTCCTCTTCGGTGGGATGATATTTCTTCTTGCACTGTGTGCACAGTCTTCGAAGCAGGCGCTGCGCCAATACACCCAGCAGGGAATCCGAAAAATTGAGCGGATTTAATCCCATATCCAAGAGACGGGTGACGGTTTCGGGGGCGCTGTTGGTATGCAACGTGGAAAAAACCAGATGACCGGTCAGGGATGCTTCGATTCCGATGGAGGCTGTTTCAAAATCGCGCATCTCCCCGATCATGATCACATCCGGGTCCGCTCTCAGAAAGGACCTCATGATTCGCGCAAAATCGAGCCCGATTTTTGGTTTTGCCTCCACCTGCCTGAGCCCCACCTGAGTAATTTCCACCGGATCTTCAGCAGTCCAGATCTTAATACCGGGGTTGTTGATACGGCCGAGAGCGGAATGAAGCGTTGTGGTTTTACCCGAACCCGTGGGCCCCACCACCAGAATCATGCCGTAAGGCTGGTCGAGAATCCGTTCCATGACTTTCATATTCCGCTCGCTCAATCCCATGTCGGAAAAAGCCATGGCACCGGCACTGGGCAGGACCCTCAAAACCGCATCTTCCCGCCCTCCGGCAGTGGGGATGGTCGCCAAACGAAGTTCAAAGGGTTTTACACCTTTTCGCCTGAATTTAATTTTTCCATCCTGGGGCAAACGCCTTTCAGAGATGTCGAGCCCTGCCATAATTTTCAGTCGGGAGAGAATTCCCCGAGCCATGTGCTCGGGCACGTGAGCGTAATCCTGGCAAACACCATCCATTCTAAAACGGATCCCGGTTTTGCGGGTTTCCGGTGACGGCTCAATATGGATGTCCGATGCATTGTTTCGGAAGGCGTTGATAATGACCTGGTCCACCAGTCGAACCACCTGACTCGATTCTTCGTTCAGCAGATCTTCCTCGTGATACAGGTCTTCCGCATCCTCCTCTTCAAACTCGATATCAGGGATCATATCCAGTTCGGAAATCATGTCTTCCGCGGAGGACTCGGACTTTTTTGCAAAAAAATGAAGAACGTATTTTTCGATGTCTTCCCTGATCCCAACTGAAAAATTAATTTTGGTGGTTTTGGTCAATCCTCTGATCTGGCCCGTTTTTCTCAGGTCTCCGGGATCATCGATAAGAATCTCCACCCCGTTTTTCCCCCAGCTCATGGGCACCCACGAATCATGAAGCAAAAAGGATTTTTTCAAATTGCCGATGAGCTCGACGGGGACTTCAGTTTTTGGATCAAAAGACCGAAAAGGGCACCGGTAGTAAAGAGAGAGGGACTTTCCGACTTCACTTTTTGGAATGTTAAATTGTTCAATGAGAATGTGTTCTACACTCTGTTTGGCTTTCTTTGAAAGCGCCAGTGCTCTTCGAAGTTGATCGGACGTCACCCTGTTATTTCGAAGCAGGTAATCATACCTGGAGCCTGAATAGAGTTTTGAAACCACCTGCTTGATCTTCTGTTCTATTTTTGTGTTCTTTGGATCCGCTTCCAAAGCTGCTTTATACATTTCAAGCGCAAGATTTTCATGTCCTCTTCTTTCATTCTCCAATCCGAGAACAAACTTGATCTGAGCAATCCGCAAATCGCTTAATCGCAATCCATGAACCGCTTCATCTATTTTCTGGATGATTTTTGAGGGAGAATGGGTTCTTACGAGACAGGCCACCAGCCCGGGAATGATTCTTGAAGGGAGACAATCCGTATCAAGGAGGCTTTCGTATTCTCCGACAGCCTTTTCCAGCAGACCCAGTTCCCTCAATGATACGGCCCGCTGTAGAATCTCTTCAAAGCCATTTTGGGCCGCCATATTATTTTCGATTGAAGATTCCGCAGTGGCTGTTTCAGGCTTTCCCATGGCTTCCATTATCCATTCATCAATTGAACGCCCACCGAGTCAGGATAATAATCAATAATATTCAAGCACCCGTAGTCCTGCTGAATATTAAATACCTGGCTCAAATCCAGGCCCAGAGCATGTGCCAGGATCACCCTGTTAACACCCCCATGAGCCACAATTACCACGTCTTTTCCGGCCTGTTCGGCACGGATTTTCTCAAAAGCCGGAATGACCCTTCGAGAGAGCCGGAAAATGGATTCTCCTCCCCCCGGACAACCATAACCGGCAAGATCCTTTTTTCGCTTTTCCACTTCCTCCGGATAATCATTGATAATTTGGCCCAGGGTGGCCCCCTCCCAATCTCCGAAATACATCTCTCGAAGTTCAGGCAAACAATGGACCGGCACGTTATGATAAGCGCCGATCCGGCGAGCGCCGGCGGCTGCCCGCTTAAGATCACTCGCATAAATGGCAGCGGGTTCCACCAGCCGAAGACGATCAGCCATCTTTTCCAGCTGAAGCACACCGATATCGGTCACATCCACATCCGTATGGCCGTATATGGGAATCTTTTCATGTCCTTTTACCTGACCATGCCTGACCAGATAGATCCGATTGGTTCTTTCCATAATTTTTAAATCATAGAATCTCACCTTTCCCATGTCAATGAAATTACCTGCAATCCATCACAGGATGCATCAGACAGTTGTCGGGGTCAGGATGTCATTCAAATCTTAATTTTAAGATGAGGGTTTATTCGGACAAACGAATAGTGTATATTGCGGGCGACCAGGGCATAAAAGCGTCCAACAACCATCAGAAATGCAGGGTACACGCATCATGACCCAAAACCGAAAGGACTGTTTCGGCCTCCTTGACAATGTCTTTCCCATGGGAGATGAAGGCCTGAGGGAGATTGTTCCTGAATGTTTTCAGTGTCCTGACCGAAAAGAATGTCTTCAGACCGCATTGCAAACGAAAGAAGGGTTCCAACTGAGAAGCGAGGCATTGGATCGATCTTCTTCAGGCGGACTCATGGGCCGCCTCAAACGCTGGTCGGATAAAAAAACACTGTCAAAACGCCGGAAGGAGCAGAAAAGTGAGTGTTGAGCTGGTCTGTCCCTACTGCCGCTTTTCCAAAAGGATCTCCGAGAAAAAAATCCCTAGCGCCGCAAAAATGGCCATCTGCCCCCGCTGTCACAAAAAATTCCCTCTTTCACGCTCAAACGGAACGGACGGCTTATCCGAGAGAAAATCATTCGAAACCGCCAAATCTGACACCATGGGACCACCCTCCGAATCTGAAGCCGAAACGGGTGGCACACCCTGGGAGAAAAGAGGCGACCTGGGGCTTTTTAATGGCATTTTCCTGACCTTGAAGAAAGCGCTTTTTCAACCCGGTGCGCTATTCAGCGCCCGAAACCAGCCCGGCGGATTCAGAGAACCGCTTGCCTTTGGTCTGCTGGTTGGCGGCTTTGGGGATATGCTCGCTTTTTTCTGGCCTGTGCTCCTGTTTTCTCTGGGTTTTGTACCTTTTGGCCATACCGTTTTCGCTCACTTGAGCGGCATCTGGATAGTCCTGATGCTCACGGTGGGGATCCCTTTAGCGGTCATCCTGAACATGGTTTGTTACAGCGGCATCGTTCATTTAATGCTTTTGATGGTGAGGGGAGGAAAAGAAGGCTACCAATCCACTTTCAGAGTGGTTGCATATTCTCAGGCAGCGCTCATATGGAATGTGATCCCGTTTATGGGCAGCTGGATTGCAACCGTTTGGAAACTGGTCATTCAAGTGATTGGGCTGCGTGAAATGCATCATACATCGTATGTCAGGGTGGTTATGGCCTTTTTGCTGCCGTTCTTCATTTTGTTTGCTTTGATCATCATGGCCATGGGTCCCCTTCTGATGCTTCTGTTTTGACACCCTGCCCTTGAAAACGCGGACCGAGCAACAGGCCGACCCATATACCCCGATCCAAAATAAAAGGAATCAGATTTGACCCGAAAGATTGATTACGAAAGTGTTTTGAATCCCGAGCAACTGAAAGCCGTCATGACCCTTTCAGGTCCGGTCCTGGTCATCGCGGGCGCGGGAAGCGGAAAAACCAGAACTCTGATTTACCGGGTCGCTCGGCTCGTTGAGACCGGTGTTCCTCCCGAAGCCATTCTCTTGCTCACATTCACTCGAAAGAGTGCTCAGGAAATGCTGAACAGAGCATCGGAACTCTCCGATAAAAGGTGCCGGTTTGTTTCCGGCGGCACATTTCACGCGCTGGCCTTCAGGGTCCTTCGAAACCATGCCAAAGAATTGGGCTACCAAAACAGTTTCACCATCCTGGACCGATCAGACATGGAGGAGGTTCTTCGCAGCCTGGTGCCCGATCTCAAAATGAACGGTAAACCGGCCAGATTTCCAAAGCGCGGCACGCTGGCCAATATTATCAGTAAAGCAGCCAACCTGGAACAACCCATTGAAGAGCTCATGATGAACGAATTCGGGCAGTTCATGGAAGTGGCCCCGCATATTCAGACCCTGGGGAAGCTCTATACCGAATACAAAAAAACGCATCAGTTGATGGATTACGACGATCTCATCATCCGTTTCAGACAGCTGCTGATGGAAAACGGCCCCATTCGAAAAGAACTGGGCGAACAGTATCGCTATGTCATGGTGGATGAATACCAGGATACCAACTGCATTCAGGCGGACATTGTCAGATGGCTGGCCCATGACCACCAAAATGTCATGGTGGTGGGTGATGATTCCCAGTCCATTTATTCCTTTCGAGGCGCCAACTTCCGAAACATGCTTGATTTTCCCAACGCCTTTCCCAACACGAAAATCATTAAACTGGAGCAGAATTATCGGTCTACCCAACCCATTCTGGCGCTCACCAACGCGCTGATGGATTTTGCCGGCGAAAAATACACCAAATGCCTCTTTACAAAACGCGAAGGCGGAGACAAACCAAAGGTAATCGATACGCACACGGAGCAGGAACAGGCAACTTACATCTCACGATATGTCCGAAATGCGGTTTCAAACGGGACCCGTCTCAATGATGTTGCCGTCCTTTTTCGGGCCGCCTATCATTCCTTCGAGCTGGAGGCCGAGTTAACCCGGCAGGGAATTCCTTATGTAAAATACGGAGGTTTCAAATTCCTTGAATCGGCCCATATCAAGGATTTTCTGGCCCACATGCGGGTGGTCATCAATCCTGACGAAACCGTCAGTTGGCTTCGAATATTGAGGCTTATCAAAAACATCGGTCAGGGAAAAAGCCAAAAGATCATCAAATGGATGAAAGAGAACCGAATCGCCCCTTGGGATCTTTGTAAATGGCCCAAACTGGGAAAAAGGGACAGCGGGCTTAAACCGCTGGGTGACTTGCTTTTAAGGCTTTCGCAGCAACACTTGACACCCGTGGAAGCGGTTTCCCACGTCATGGCCTATTATGTCCCCCTGTTAAGAGAACGGTATGACGACTATCCGAGGCGGGAAAAGGAACTGGAGCAGCTGTCTCCCATGGCGGAACGTTATGGAAAACTGCGAGCCTTTCTGGACGATCTGGTACTGGATCCGCCGGGAAGCACGGAAGATATCAGCCGAGAAACGTCCAACGAAAAACTGACCCTGTCCACGGTCCACTCCGCAAAGGGGCTTGAATGGCCCGTGGTCTTTGTCATCTGGGCCATGGAAGGAAAATTCCCATCCGCCAGGGCTTACAACAACCCCGATGATCTGGAGGAGGAGCGACGTCTCATGTATGTGGCAACCACGCGGGCCAAAGACAGTCTGATGATCTCCTATCCCGGCTCCGAGGTCCCCGCATGGTCCGGCTACAGCCAAGGGGGAGAAGGGCTATCCACTTTCATTTCTTCCCTTCCTCCGGATGTCTATGGACACGAATCTGGAAAAATGGGAAGATTCAATGCTCGGCCGGAAAGACCCGGCTGGCACAAACAGAGAGCGGGGACGGGATTTACAAACGCATCTTCACCGCAATCTTTTTCGCCGGGTGATCGTGTCAGGCATCCGGCCTTTGGTGCAGGCGTTGTTTCCAAATTCCATCCCGGCGATAAGGTCGAAGTATTTTTTAAGACTGCGGGGAAGAAATTGCTGCACATGTCTTATACCACGCTTGAAAAGATCTGACATTTTGAATTGACAAATCGTCGGAAATACAGCAAATATGCCGGAAAAACAAAAAAGATCGCATAATAACTTAATTTTGACAGACAAATCATGACAATTATCCAATCTCATACAAACAATAAAATGTCTTATGCATCAGCCATCCAACATCTTTTCAACCTTCAAAAATTCGGCATAAAATTCGGGCTTTCAAAGACCGAGAACCTGTTGAAGGCATTTGGGGATCCCCACATAGGCCAGAACTATATCCATATTGCCGGCACCAACGGCAAAGGCTCGGTAGCGACCTTTGTTGGATCAATCCTGCAGGAAGCGGGTTACAGGGTTGGTACGTATGTTTCACCCCACCTGGTCCGGTTTACGGAACGCTTCAGGATCAACGGCAAAGAAATCACTCAGAAAAAAACAACTGAATTGATAGAAGCATTACAACGTGTTTTTGATGCCCATGAACCGCCTACCTTTTTTGAAGCCGTCACTGCCATGGCGATCCTTTATTTTGCCAGGGAGAAGACGGATATTGCCATCATGGAAGTGGGCATGGGCGGCCGGCTTGATGCCACCAACGTTATCACGCCTCTGGTAACCGGTATTACCAATATTTCCATGGAACATCAGGAATATCTGGGAAACCGGCTTTCCCAGATTGCCCGGGAAAAAGCCGGGGTCATCAAAAAAGGGATCGATGTGGTGACAGCCGTTACCCAGCCCGAAATCGTTGAACAGTTGAAATCCGCCGCCGAACAAAGGGGGGCTCCATTTTTTCGGGTAGGCAAAGATGTGACTTACCGCAGCATCCCGTCGGGACTACATTATTTCGGGCAGCAGCTTCACATAAAGGACTTGCAACTGGGACTTGGCGGCATCCACCAGGCGCGCAACGCCGCATTGGCCCTGGGCATGCTGGAACGGCTGACAACAAAAGGATTCCCACAGGAAACGGATCACATTCGGGAAGGCCTCAAAAAAGCAACCTGGGCGGGGCGAATGCAGATTATCAGGAAAAACCCCACAATTCTTCTGGACGGCGCTCACAATGCCGGGTCCATGAGAGCCCTGGCCAAAACCGTTTTGAGGGACTTTTCCTACGAAAAAATGATTCTGGTCATCGGCATCATGGCCGATAAGGATATCCCGACACTGCTACGGGCCATCGTCCCCATCAGCGATCGGGTGCTCTACACAAGACCGGTTTATTCAAGAGCGGCAGACCCGCGTGTTCTGATGGAAAAAGCGGGGTCTCTCAACACACCCGGTGAGATCGTTCCGCATCTCTCAGAGGCCCTCAAAAAGGCGGAAGCCATTGCCGGCCCGCAGGATTTAATTGTTGTCTGCGGCTCTCTTTTCACCGTGGGTGAAGCTTTGACCTTTTTTGATCCGATCCGGTACAAACCCGATAAGCTGCAATAGAGGAACTTCCGTTGAAAAACCGTCGATAGATAAGGGCTCACGCGAAAACGCCTGGAGACAAAGGTTTTAAATGAAGACTTGTTCTGCCACCATCGAAATAGGGAACCTCCTCTCAGCGACCATTTCGCCTTTGGCTTTCTGTGTGGGGTTGGCCCTGTGTTTAAATCTCATTTTCATGGCCCCTTTTGTTGTGCAAGAGGGCACAGCCGTCGATTTTTCGTCCAAAAAGGCGGCCATTACAAAAGACGACACCCCATGGGAGATCACCGCCGACAGCCTCTCTTATAACGATAAAGAAGGCACTTATCACGCTCAAGACAATGTGGTTATCAAGAAAACTCACCAGGCCCTTTATACCCAATCGGCTGTATTCAATACAAAAACCGGCATCGCAAAGGTTTCGGGCGGGCTCAGGATTGAAACAGACGGTGACATCATTACGGGGAAGGAGGGAACATTCAACCTCAACACTCAGACCGGCGAAATTCTTGACGGAAGGCTTTTCCTGAAAGCCAATCATTACTATCTGAGCGGAAGCCAGATGCTTAAAACAGGCGAAAACACATACGTTATCAATGACTGCACCATCACCACCTGTGACGGCACCAACCCCGACTGGACCATCACAGGATCGGAAGTTAAGGTCACCATCGAGGGATACGGTACGGTAAAAAATTCCGCTTTTCGCATTCGGGATCTCCCGGTTATTTACGTACCCTATATGTTTTTTCCAGCCAAAACCAAACGCCAGACCGGTCTTCTGCCGCCCAAACTCGGCTACTCCACGCTCAACGGCGCAGAAGTGCAGATCCCTTTTTACTGGGCCATTTCCGATAAAACCGACGCCACCTTTTACGGGCGCTACATGACAAAACGGGGGTATATGCAAGGCGCGGAGTTTCGATACATCGAGAGCCAGAATTCCAAAGGTATCCTGGAGTTTGATATCCTTTCAGACAAGGAAACTCCCAAAGACCTGAACGACGCAGATGAGCGGGACATCAGCCCCTATCCCCGAACCAACCAAACCCGTTACTGGCTCAGAGGGCGGGCCGATCAGGATCTTCCCGCACGGGTCGTCGCCCGCCTTGACGGAGATTTTGTCAGCGACCAGGACTACTTAAGGGAGTTCGAAGAAAAACTCTACGGTTTTGAGGTACGATCCAATCTGCAGGAAGAATCGAAACGACCGGTCCAGGAGAAGCGCTCTCCCACCCGAAGATCCGCCCTGAGGCTCAGCCGGGACGGAGAGTCCTACACCCTTCAGGGCATCGCCAGCTATTATCAGCAGGTTGAGAACCCTGAAACCACTGACCTGATGGAACAGCCTGTAGGCGGCCTGAACTTTGATTTCCTTCAGGAGCAGTTGAAGGATTGGCCGGTTTTTTTTAATCTTGAAACGGATTATGACTATATTTGGAGTGACGAGGCCAAGCGGGGACATAACATTACCCTTTCGCCCCAATTGAATTTTCCTTTCTGGCTGGGACCCTACGTAGAGTTTGAACCCTCTTTTCGTTACACCTACAATGGCCAGTGGATCGACAACAACGAGGGGGAGGGAAGCCATCAGTATCAAAGCCTTTACGAAGCCAGCGCCAGGCTGAGCACCAACGCGGAAAAATTCTTTGACACCTCATGGGGAAATGCCACAAAACTCCGCCACAAGATCTCTCCGACCCTTTTGTATACTTTCCAGGGGTATAATGACAACGACCAAGAATCACCCTGGTTCACGCCCATTGAACAGGACGATTATGGAACCCCCTGGTATCTCACGTTTAACGAAAACACGGCCAACGAGGATAGAAACCGGGTGTCATTTTCCCTTGAAAACTTCCTGGATGCGCGGATGGAGGATAAAAAGGGAAACGTCACCTACAATCAGTGGGCCATTTTTCGCCTGAATCAGGGATATGACATTTATGAGACAACCGATGACAAGGACAACCAGCCGTTCACACCGCTTACGGCGGAGCTCATTGTAACACCTTTTCCGGCACTGGATGTCAGAGGCTCGACCGGGTGGGATCACTATAAGAGTGCCTTTACACAAACAACATTGTCCGGCGAACTCACTGTTAAGAGATACGGCGGCCGGCGGGACTACTACGAGATCAATTATCAGCACTATCTCTACGACGAAAAAGCAAATCAGACCAATATCAACTTTCGGACAAATATCAATCTGGCCTATGGATTTTCCGTGGGCGCCTCCCTTCAAAGGGATCTGGAAGTTGAAAAGAACATTTCCAGCGCCGGGTGGTTGGGCTACCAGGGGCAGTGCTGGGGCGTCAAACTGGGTGCCGGCAAAGAGAGCGGCGACACCACTTTTATTGTGGCCGTCCGTCTGGTGGGATTGGGATCCGCCGGAAGCTGGTAACCGGACAACCTCCACCGTGGTTTACCCTGAGATTTTCATGCTGGTGGCCGCCATGAATCCATGCCCAACCAGGTGCGACAACAATCCAAAATTGGTTTCTTGTAACTGACATTTTTCCAGCAACCTTTCGCATGCCCTTCAAATCTAGTGAATTTGAATCTGTCTGGGTTTTGCGGCTTCGGTTTTTGGCAGATGAAGCCTGAGAACGCCGTCTTTCAGCTCAGCGTTGACTTTCAGGTATTTCGGATTTGCGGGATCCATTTAATTCAAGGTAATTACCCTGAATTTTGATGTTGAGTTCATCTTTTGACAACCCCGGAACTTCGGTGAATAATCTGTTCATCCTGGAGCGAAGCAGATCCATGGCACCAAACATCGTGTCAATGTCATTTACACTTGTCCACATAACTGTTCCTCCTGTTTAATGGATTTCTTTGTTTATTAGAATTCCTATTGGACTGTCATGAAACTTGTCTAGCGTTTTGAAATTCAATGGAATTTCTGGTTTTCAAATCCTTTTGAAATCCATGATAGTTACTCAAAAATATTTGTCAATATCGGCATAATAAATTTTTTTATATAAAATTAAAATTACTAATTTATCATACGTTGACAAAGTAATCAGGATGATCTAAGCTATGAAACATTAAAAGCTTGGTTTAAAAAAATGGAAAGGAATGATGCCATGGACCCGGTTTTGACAATGGAAGATCTGAAAGGAAAGCAGTCTGTGCGGACCACCTTTAAACTCCCCCAACAAGTGATCGATCTGTTAACTGTGATTGCGGGACAATTGGGCATCAAGCAAAAATCACTGTTCGATCAGCTTGTTCAGGATGCCTCGGCGCTGGAACAGGTTGTTCAGGAAGCGAAGGAATATTCTGAAAAAGACGGTGAACGCCGGCAGAAAACTTTTGTCATGAGCAGAAATTCATTGGCGTTGTTGAACAGTGTTGCCGAACAGAAAGAGATTTCCCGCGATTTGCTGGTGGAAATTTCCATCAAAAGACTTCTGCCGATTATTGAAACCGAGATTGAAAAGCATCTGAAAAGGAAGACGTTACTGAAAGACATGAAAAATTATCTGCACCAGGGAAAAGTGCTCCTTAGGAAAGCAGGTGATTTGCTGGGTAAAGATGATGTTTTGTATGAGATGATCGAAAATCAGGTAAATCTTGCAATTAAGAATCTTTCAGCTGTCAACCAGGTTGTTAAAAAGGGCATGGCAATGGAGAATTGGTAGGAATATCTACAATATGATATGCCTTCATCCTGAACTGGAAGACGATTTGGATTGTTCTGGACGATTATAGGGTTTAATCATTATTTCAGGAGGATTCGAAATGCCGAAAAACTATTACATTATTTTGGGAATCCCTACAGACTCTTCGGAGAGGGACATTAAAGCCGCATACAGAAGGCTGGCCAAAGAATTTCATCCCGATCTTTATGGGAAAAAGAGCTCACCATTTCTGACCATTCAGGAGGCCTATTCCGTGTTGAGCGATCCTGCCAGTCGCAGAAGTTACGACAGCACCCTTCTGGAAAATAGGAAAAGGTGGGAAAAACGAAGACCTGCCGAGTCAATGGAATCGCAATATCGTGAAAGCGCGGAGCCGCTTATTCCGGATCAGGGACCGGTTGATCTAGGGAATGCTTCTCTTTCAAGGTCTTTTCACAACTATAGACCCTCCTTTGACGCTTTGTTCGACCGTATACTGGGAAATTTTATTGACGAACGTCCAAAAGAGGAAATGCTTGAAAAACTGACCATTGAAATCACGTTGACACACCAGCAAGCCTTCAGGGGAGGTCATGTCCGTCTGTACGTGCCGGCAAGGCTGCGCTGCCCTTACTGCAACGGTCAAGGCGGTATCGGATTTTATGAATGCCAGCACTGCAGCGGCGCGGGCTTTTTCACCGGAGAACATCCAGTTTTCATCAGCTATCCGCCAGGTATTCCAGATCATCACGCTGTGCAAATCTCCCTTGAACGCTATGGCATTCGCAATTTATACGTGACAGTCAATTTTAGGATCAGCGACATGGGATAACCAAAAGTGATTTTGAAGCTTAGCCAGATACAATATTTTGACAGAGGTCAAACATATTGGGATTCCAAAAAGTGCGTAATATATTGCAGTTATTTTTAGCGGTGACACGCCTGAGAGAGATAACAGAAATAACCAGTGCCGAGCGTAGCCCGGCACTGGTTCCAACTGTCTGGTTCAGTTGAGTCGCTTCCATTTCCTTTTTTACATCTGGCCCATCACTTTTAGCGGATGCGCAGGCAAGAGGAGCGACCACCAGCATCAGCGATCAAACAAAAAAATGGGTTTTGAACTTAATCGGCTTTTTCATCCTTCTGCTTCTTTTCCAACTCTTTTCGGAGACGCCGGTCAATGTCAACCATGCGGGCCTCATCTTGGGCGATGTCAAACAAAAGATCTTTGATTTCCAGTTGCTCGGCCGTATCATCGAGCCGCTGCTCCGAAATCTTTTCAAAGACAACATTTCCCAGTTCCGCCAATTGCCGGGTCGTCTGGGTTTCCAGCCGAGTCTTCTCCCGTCTTAAAAGGGTAAGTTCAATCCCCTCTCCCGCCTTTGCAGTCATGTTGTGAACTGCCGACATGGCTGAATCAAAACCGGCTTCCATGCCTCTATGGATTCTATCCCAGAGTTTAATTTTTTCTTCCATTTTCTTCCCCTCCGTGTATTTGGGTTCAATTATTTGATTTCATCTGCGTAAACCGTTCCAATACATGCCGGTGGTTTCGGCGAGTTTACAGAATCAGGAATCATTTCTTTATGCCATTTAAGAGGAAACCCGATCCGAAAAGCAGCGGGTTTCCGGTTGAAAAGAAAATAAGTCCGTTTTTGTCATTTTAAAGCCCAAAAGATATGAGGTGTCAATTTTTTCTGAATACGTTATTTTCGCTATCAAGTAAAATAGTAATGCGATTGGAGTACTCTTGAAACGTTTTGAGATCGAATTGGCTTGAGTAGTGGAAAGGTAGTTGTATCTGACAATATCTTGAAAAAGGTGATGTGTATCATTCCACAACATTTTGCGGTTGCCTGGAATGTAACGTAAAGGCCCCAGATACGGACCTACCTACGGGCCATCCGGTCCAGAATCAAAACCACCACAAATCCCAGCATTCCCAGGCACAGAGCGGCTACCACTTCACCGGTCCACTGAACGGGAAAAACATTGTTCTGCACAAGCGGGATCATTTTTCCGCCGCTGCCTGTGATACTTTCCAGCGTCTCCTTGAAGGGCCACACCTTCCTCAGGGAGCCCAGCATCAATCCTGTCAGGAATGCCACCATATAATCATGGTATCTTGTGAGCAACCAGCCCAAGAGTCGTGAAAAAGCCGCCAGACCAACGCAGGCCCCGGCCGCAACGATGAAAAGTACCAGTAGATTCCGGTCGTTAACCGCCTCAAGGATATATTGATACTTGCCCATCAAGACCAAAATGAAGGAACCGGATATGCCGGGCAAAACCATGGCGCAGATGGCAACGGCCCCCGAAAGGAATAAAAACCAGTAGGAATCCGGCGTGGCCCCCGGGGCAAGCCCCACCAGCAAATAAATGCCAACCAGACCGGCTAGAAGGCTACACCATGTAAGCGGAAGCCAGCTTTCAACGCGTCTGCTGACCATCACCACCGATGCCAGAATCAGTCCGAGAAAAAAGGACCATATGAGAACCGGCTGATTTTGAAGGAGCCAGGAAAGGACTTTTGAAAGGCTGAAAACAGCCAGTAAAATACCGAATCCCAGAGGCAGAAGAAAACGCCAATGGGTATATTCCAGAAAACCTTTAATTTTTGCAGACAAAATCAACTTGAGGCTTCGGAGATCAAATGACCGTATGGCATCGATCAGTTCTTCATAAATCCCCATGATAAAGGCCATGGTTCCACCGGAAACTCCCGGCACCACATCCGCCGCACCCATGCAGAACCCTTTGGCGGTAAGCAGCAAGTAGGCCCCTGGAGATCTATTCCCATTTCTTTGCATTGTGTCTATACCTAATTAAAAAAGCCGTTCACTGGCTCAATCATGAAAAAATGATGGTCAATGCCCCCACGGCCAGGCAATAGGGCGCAAAATAATAAAAGTGGCCTTTTTTGACCATACCCATGAGCAGTTTCAGGGCAAAAAAGCCGACCAGCGCCGCGGACGCA
The DNA here is from genome assembly GCA_022340265.1 of Deltaproteobacteria bacterium. Taxonomy (GTDB): domain Bacteria; phylum Desulfobacterota; class DSM-4660; order Desulfatiglandales; family Desulfatiglandaceae; genus NaphS2. The sequence continues at coordinate 57,919 of JAJDOH010000063.1, forward strand.
AATCCCGCCGCGAGGGGCATAATACCCACCCTTGCGATGGCATCGGACTCCAATTGGAGCCCCACGGCCCCGATGATGGCCGGAATGGAAAGCAGAAAGGAAAAACGACC
>JAJDOH010000117.1 GCA_022340265.1 Deltaproteobacteria bacterium
TGTAAAGGAACTTCAACCCGCTAACGATGGTCCCCACACCGTTGGAGGCTTGTTTTTTGACGTTTTTCAGATAAAGGAGATAATCCTCCACCATGGTTTTTGAAATTTTATCCGGTGACATATTGTAATGTCTGGCGAGCCCGGATACTGCGCTCAAATAGGATCGCTGTGTGTGTACCGAAAGATCGCGCAATTGCATCATTTTGCTCATTTCACATCGTAATTGGGTCATGAGACACCTCCATCAAAATGGGTTAACAAGAAGGAGGTATCCTACACGATGAGAATTTAGAGGGAAGGGTCTCGAATGATATTGGGGAATTGCGTCAGGAATTTCTTGGGGGGGGATTAAGCTACCGCGGAGCGGTTTAGTCCATCATTCCGAGCGAAATGGTGGAAATGAGAATACACACATTTCTATTGGTGGGTACGTAAATATCACAGGTTCACCATGGTCAGTATGTTAATTTCTGAGTGAGATTTAGTTGTGGGTCTTTTTAAATTCACTCGCTTTCGCAGCGTTCGCAAATGGCAATAATACTGGAGTGTGCCTTACACCTTTCAAACGGAAGAACAATATCTTCCCGTCCCAGCGACGTTTTTTTTGGGGAAAGCGACCACGCGATCATCCTATATCGTAAACGTGATTTTACCCTTTAGATGACAATATCATTTCTTCCCAGTGGGTACGATTCGCAGAAGACAAATATAAGCTGCCCGACGAGGGAACGCTTGATTCAAGGGGATTCGAGGGGGGGCAAACCTGTCAAGGACATTGACACATTGCCTTTTATGGTATACGCCTGCAAAATATGAAACTTGTTCAAATTATCTTCCCAATAGGCGCTGTCAAACAGGGATTCTACTTGTCCCTACTGACTTTAGACCAAATCATAAATGAGGCAGGTTACAAGGGCCTCTTTAAAATGCTCCTCGGATTGATTCTGTTCTGGCACATCTATGTTCCCTTTCATGAACTTCTTCATGTGGTCGGATGTCTTCTTTGCGGGGGCGAGGTTGAATCTCTGAATCTGAAACCCCAATATGGCGGATTGATTCTACACAAACTATTTCCATTCGTGATCCCGGAATCTGACTATGCCGGCCAGTTGACCGGTTTTACGACACCTAACTCATGGGCCTATGCTTCGGTTGATCTTTTTCCTTACAGCTTAAGCTTTTTTGGCATAACTCTGATAGAATACTGTCGAAGAAAAAAAATGGCGTTTCTTTTGGGTCTCGGGATCATTCTGACCTTTGTGCCATTTATGTCGGTTCCGGGAGACTACTACGAGGCAGTTTCCCTGGCAACCTCTAAAGTGGGCGAGGCCATCCACCCTAGTTTACCGCCTGTTTTTCTTGTGAGCGACGATTTATTTCGTTTCATTGAACAACTTTGGGAAGCTGGAAACCTGGATTGGATGGTTGGAATATTGATTTTTCTTGGCCTCATGTTGGCCGTCTACCTCGCCTTCTTGACCTTCGCTTTTCAAGTCTGGATATCCAATCTTTTTTTCGGGCATGATTGATAATGGGGGTCGTTAAGTTACAAAAACAGGTGATATGAACAAGCAAACTGCTAAATGGTTCATCCTATCTTGCTTACTCATAGGGGCATGTAACTGGTTGGACCAGAGTGAGTGGTTTCAAAAAAATTTCTGAGCGGTCTTTCCAGGTAAATTGCTGACCTCACCGCAAGGGTGTTGCCCTTTTTAGGCCTTCATGTGAAAGACACGAACGAAGCGGCTATTACAGCTATGTATCATCAAATCAGAAGGCTTTTTGATCCGCAATTTTTATCACCTCCGGCGTAAACAATAATCGATAAGCTAATCAGTAGGGCTAATGCAAATGCCAGGACTCTTTTCATGACTTTCATCCCTCTTAAACATTATCCCATGCCTATCCGATTAACACAGGTCAGCCTGATCCAGCAGGGTTCTTTGGTGCCAAGTTGCTTTCTGAACCTCCCTATACCTCGCGGTCGATGTCCCCTACGCCGCCGTATGTGCTCAGGATGCGGGACGCAAGCCGTATGTGATTCGGGAAATATGTCAAAGCCAGCCTGAATCAAAGGCTAATTTTACTCGTTACCGACCATAGTCGAGGGCAACAACCTAAAACCTGTGGCAATCGGTTAGGCATGCATTATTCTTTACACTGGCTTTACACTGGTGTGGATTTTAAATGCCAAGACAAGCGACGTCAATTAATAAAGATGCATTCCTAAAAAGTGGAAAAGTGGGGATATCAAATAATACTTTCAATAGCTTTTGTCTATGACAAAAATGTCGATTTCGGACTTTTTACGAGATCATCAATAAAGGACATCTCGGAAAATGGTCGCCTCTACACCATAAATCAAGAGTATGGATACTGGCCACACAAATTTATTTTTCTTTACATAACTGAAAAAACTGTTTATTATCCAATAAAAAATATGAGCATGGGAGGAAAAGACAATGAATATCCAGACGAAATTTCATGTTCGACTCGGGAGGCCTGCTCGCATGCGTTGGATAGTCGCGTTTCTGGCGCTCTTCACCCTAGTGGCCGTCCCGGTTGTTACGGCCATCGCTGCGACTCAGCCGGCCTACGACTCGATCCCATCGCCCTTGCCGGGAAACTACAACAGTCTGGGTTTCCAGGGTTGGCGGACATCCGAGTTCGGCGACCACATCGCCCTCCAGCCCGGGACGTCGCGTGACCTGGTAACTGTCGACGTCGGCATGAGCATCTGGGCGTGTGAAAGTGGTGACTACCACGCCAACTGTGTGACCACACCCGGGGCATCTTTCGACTGGCCGGTCACGCTGAACATCTACGAGGTCGGTACCGCTCCGTATTATGTCGGCCCCCTGATCGCCACCAAAACAGCCACGTTCGCCATTCCCTATCGACCGTCGGGCGACCCCGCCAACTGCCCTCAAGAAGCTAACCATGACAAGTGGTACAGCGCGGACGGAGTCTGCAACGATGGCATGGCATTCCCGATCACGTTTGACTTCTCCGCCGACGGACTCGTCCTACCCGATGAGGTGATCGTTACCGTTACCTACAACACCAGGAACTGGGGATATTCCCCAGTCGGTGGTGTTTCAACAGATCCCTGGAACTCGCTGAACGTTGGCACCGAGAACGGCGGGAATGCGAGTGTTGGAAGCATCCCCGATCGAAATGACGTGTTCATGTATGCTGACAACAATGCTGTTGATCGGTACTTGGACGGGGGACCCGAACTGATCTTTCGCCGCGCTACCGGTTGGTTCGACTACCAGTTCGTGGTCCGGTTGAACGTCCAGGCCAATCCGTCCATACCTACAATGAACCAATGGGGCATGATCCTTCTCACGGTGGTAATAGGTTTACTTGGTGTGTGGTCCCTGGTGCGTCGAAGACAAGAGGCGTAATTCTTGCGGTATCGTAAAGATCGAAAAGGCTGTGATATCATCAAATCCGAGGGCTTGAACCAACGTTGAGATTGATTCCATCTTTCAGTTTCGGTCGTTTCTGACATAAATTGAGAGTATTGCATCGGATTCAATCCTCCAAATACGTTGTCTCATCATCCATCTAGCACTGCCCTAACGGCGCTTGCCAGCTTGCCCATATCCAACGGTTTCATGGCGAATCCCTTGATTCCGATCCCTTTGGATTTCTTTTCATCAACGGCATCGCTGTGTCCGGTACAGAGTAGTATCGGGATGTCATTTCGTATCGTCATCAGTTCGGCTGCCAACTGATCACCAGACATTTTGGGCATTGCCATGTCGGTGATCACCAGGTCAAAATCGTCGGGTGTGGATTTGAACTGTTCAACTGCTGCCGTGCTGTCGGTCATACTCATAACAGTATAGCCCAGCCGTTCCAGCATCTGGCGTATCATGTTGACGATGGATGGATCATCATCCACCAGCAAAATCCTCTCCTTTCCCCCGGGTAATTTCACTTCTTTCTTTTCTTTTGCTGGTGCCTCTTCTTCGATTTTTGGAAAAAGCACTTCAAAAGTGGTTCCTTTACCAACAATGCTATCTATCTTAATGGCCCCTTTGCATTTTTTAACAAGCCCATAAACAACCGAGAGCCCCATTCCGCTGCCTTCGCCGAACTCTTTGGTGGTAAAATACGGTTCAAAAACTTTTTCCAAAATGTCGGGGGCGATTCCTTCGCCGCTGTCTTTGACCGTCAGTTTTACAAAATCACCCGCCGAGAGATCTTCGTAACGAGATGCGGTTTTTTCATCCAGTGTCACCTCAGAAAAGCCTACTTCAAGAACACCTCCTTTTTCTTTCATGGCATGCGCTGCGTTGGTACAGAGATTGATAACAATCTGATGAATTTCAGTCGGATCGCCAAGAATCACGCTTGGCTCAGAAGGAATTTTAGGCTGAATATCAACAATGGTCGGAATGGAAGCGCGCATCAATTTGAGCGATTCTTTTACAATCGTATTGATCTCCAAAGGCTTCAGGCTTGTCATGGTTTTGCGGGCGAAACTGAGGATTTGCCGAACCACTTCCTTGGCCCTGAATGAGGCGTTTCGTATTTCTTTGAGCGACTCTTTGGCGGGGTTCCAATCGGGGACATCATCCAATGCCAG
>JAJDOH010000135.1 GCA_022340265.1 Deltaproteobacteria bacterium
GAATAGCAGATAGACCCAACATTTATGATGATTATTTGCTAATCCAACTGGTACGATATCAAAATTTGACAGCGAGTCAGTAAAAGGTGTCACCGGCAGAGTCGTCATCGGCAAGGATGACGAGGCCCATAACTTTTGTATGCGGGTATTTAACATCGCCCCGGGTGGTTTCACCCAAAGACATTCACACGAATGGGAGCACGAAATATTCGTCCATTCCGGAAGAGGCCGGGTCTATCAAAACGGCGAATGGTGAAACCTTTCCAATGGCGCGGTGGTTTTCATCCCCGGCAACGAAAAACACCAGTTTATGAATGGCAGCGGCGAAGACTGCGTCTTCATCTGCCTCTTCCCTCCGGGGTTGCCGAAAGACAGCGATCAACGAGCCTCTCCGTCCGACTACGCTGAAAGAGCACATTGGGGCTGAGTCTTTCTCTCACCGAGGGCTGCCTCCTCGAATTTGTCATATATAAATCAGGGCAAGAGAAACAAAAAGAGCAGGACACCGCACAGTCCAAAACAGATCGAGGGTGCGGCCACTCTGCGCCAGGCTCCTGACAGGTCCGTAGCAAAGTAATTACAGGTAAGGACAAAGCAGATATGAATCGGGGAAATCATAACCCCGGTAAAACCGGAAAAAGATCCTAAAATCAAGTAGGGCACCATTTGATCCTCCATGCCAAGAGAATGCAGGAGACCGATCAAGAGCGGAAACGTTGCCCCGACAAAGGCTACATTTATTCCAGCAACCATCCCCACCAGGAATGGAAGAAATACTGCTGCGGCAAACAAAGCGACTCCACCGCCGGCACTTGCAGCCATTGCCTGAACAATTCCAGCCGCCTGCATCACATCCTTGAAAACAAAGATTGCCGCGACAACCATAAGCATGGTCCAAAGACTTCTTTTCTTCAGGACTGAGAAAAGAAAACTGACGCCAAGCTGATTTTGGGTTATAACACAAAAAATTGCGCTGACCAGGGCGGTAATGACTCCCCACTCAAATGAAATCCTTGGGGCAAATCTGGCAAGCAGGGTCTCCAGACCAATTGCACCGACGATGGCGACGATCAGCGGGAGTCCTTCTGCTGCAATCTTTCTGAGACTCCCTTTAGGACGGGCAGTCTCTTGCTGTAACATGCCGGTATTCAACACTCCCGCCCTCAAGAAAAAGAACCAGCCTATACCGAACATGGCGACAACCCCCGGCCAAGATCTGCTGATGAGTGCACTGATTGGAATATCGGCAAGGGCAACGGTCAGAATTATTCCCGGATACAGGGGCCAGGCCATCTCCCAGACATGCCTGAACCAGTAATTGACGACAACCCTGTCTTCGTTACCAAGACTCATGTCGGCGCTCACTGCTTTTACCATTGGAGCCGAAAATATTGCGCCGCCGGGCATTGGCAGCAGGCCTATTAGGGCCGGGAAAAATATCAACCGCAATCGCGGCCGAACAAGATAACCGGACAACACCTCCATAAGCCGTGTAGACTGGCCCGATTTTTCCAGGGCATCAGAGAGAAAGAGTATCGAGCCGACGATGGCAACCAGAAAGAGAAATTTTTCCTGCATAAAAGCTAACCCACTGGTCTTAAGCAACACCCCGGTGGAAAGCCCGCAAACCAGCCCCATAAACCAACCTCCCGCCAAAATGGATAAGGCCAGCCCCAGTCTGTTCCTGATGCCAGCCAGCATAAGGCAGAAGGCGCCGATTACTTTCACAAAAGGCAGAGCGATCGCAATTAATTCCATGGATCAAACTCTCAAGGAGGATTCACCGTGTTTCAGGTTAAATTCATAAAGGATTTTTCCGGCGATCAATTTGGAGACAATACCTTCTGGTAAATAGAAAAATCAATAGTAACAAAGTGGAGAAGAAAAGGCGATATCTTGACAAAGATGAATGGACCCGAAGACCCAGGCAAAAATCACGGCTTTCAGGTCGCCCGGCTGCAACCGGCGACTCTGGTGGCCGGCTGGACGGGGCAATTGAAGGAGCGGTTTTTCCCATCACGCTGCGTCAATGCCTTTATGATGTCTCCCAATATCTTAAACCCACCCGCCATTCTGTCATTCCAGGGATAGCCGCAGCTGATGGGCAAAAAGTGTGATATCATTATTCAGATGAATGAACCGTTGGCGACAGAGTCTTTGACTCAAGAATCCGGCGGATGAGCAATTCCATGCAGTACTTGGTGTTTTCAGGACTGAAGATGGTTGCTTCATCGACAAAATATCTCTGAAAGAGGGCATCGGCCGCTTCGATGAGGGCTTCCTTGGAATGCGCTTGAGCGGTTACGTAATCGGTGATCCAGTCCAATTCACGCTTTGCTCCCGCCATAAATCGTTTCGCTTCCTTTCCACCATAGGCACCGCAGTGGCCGGGACAAATCCATTCGGGCTTCAGTTTGCAGAGCGTTTCAAAGGTGTTCCGGTAGGCATCGTAATCCACATAAAAATTGGAGACGAATTGTCCTGAGGGGAGATGAAATCCCATGGAATCTGAGCAGAAAATCGTTTTCTCACGAGGTTCCCAAAGTGCGATACCCCCACGGCAATGTCCCGGAGCATCCAGAATGTGAAGGGATATTTCGCCGAGATCCAGAGTGTCGTCCGGTGAAATAATTTCCTGTACAGTGACGGGCATTGCCGTCGGTTGTGGCAGGTGGGGGTCGACCGCTTCAAAATCGAGCAGGCGCTTCGATGTATAAGCATCTTCCTGAGTGAAGAAATCGGTTATTTTTGGCTTTAAGCGCAGATCCCTGGCTTCACGAACAGCGGCAATTTTGATATGGGGAAGCGCCTCTTTGATGAGCGGTGCGCCCATGACATGGTCTGCATGGGTGTGGGTGAGGATGAGATATCGAAGGCTTGTGGGGTCGATTTCAAGCTGTTTCAACTGGTCTGCAATCTGTGGCGCTGTTACAGAGAGCCCCGCTTCAACCAGCACGGAAAACCGGCCTCCCTTGACCAGATAAATGGATACAAAGGGATTTCCCAGTAGAAAAACGCTTTCTGTTAATTGTTTTGGATACATCTTTTTAAAGTCCCAAATATATTGTGCGCTTTTAGTTGTATTCCGAAAAAAACGCTTCTTTACCCACAGCGGCAAAGAAGCGTTTGAGAATCCAATTTAAAGCCGTCAAAAAATAGCGGTTCGGGCAGGCTTAAAAAATCAACCGGCCGCAGCCTGCTGTTCCAGTGCTTCCTTTGATTCCGGGTCCACATTGTAACAGGTAATGCAGCAGGATAGACAACGTTCACTTTCCGTCAATGCCTCTTCTTCAGTGAGGACCTGGTCCACTTCCGCAAAGGATTTGATTCTTTCGTCCGGCGGTAATTCCTCCATGGAGGATCTCGGTTTCTTGACGATACCGGGAACATGATCGAAATCGGAATCCGGGAGCAGGCTTTTGCCCATATGTTCCATGGGTGCGCCTTTCACTTCTTCCCCCATCACATACTGATGGATCGATCGGGCAGCCCTTCTTCCGCCGCCGATGGCAGTGACCACCAGGGCCGGGCCCGTGGCTGAATCGCCGGCCGTAAAGAGATACGGAATGTTGGTTTGAAGGGTATGGGGATCCGCCTCGATAGTGCTCCGGCGGGTGGTTTTCAGCTCCGCCAGTCGCTTCTGGTCTCTATCGACAAAGGAGACATCCGGTCCCTGGCCGATGGCGGTGATGACCATGTCGGTTGCAATTTTCGTTTCCGAACCTTCGATGGGAACCGGGCGCCTCCTGCCGCTGGCATCCGGTTCACCCAGTTCCATCTTCAGGTATTCCAGATGGGTGCAGTTTCCATTCTCATCTCCCAGGACTCTTTCTGGCGCTGCCAGGAAAATGAATTCCACGCCTTCTTCCTCAGCGGCTTCAATTTCCACCACATTGGCAGGCATTTCCTTGCGCGTTCTTCGATAGACCAGATAGACTTTTTTAGCACCGTAGCGAAGGAGATTCCGGGTACAGTCGATGGCGGTGTTTCCGCCGCCGATGACCACCGCCGTCTCGCCGATGGGCAGCTTTTCGCCGTCCGCCAGTCGAGCTAGAAAATTGGTTCCCATAAAACACCCGTTCAAATTCTCACCTTCAACTTTCAGCAGATAGTCTTTCCATGCGCCGATTCCCATGAAGATGGCATCATAACCCGCTGCCACAAGGGATGTCAGGTCAAAATCATCGCCGAATTTCACGCGAGTATGGGTTTCAATGCCAAGATTGAGAATCCCTTCAATCTCCCAGTCAAGAATCTTTTTGGGAAGACGGTATTCCGGAATGCCGTACCGGATCATTCCCCCCAGTTTGGGCATGGCTTCGTAAATGGTCACGTAATGCCCCATGCGTCTCAAGAAAAAAGCGCAGCTCAATCCTGCGGGTCCGCCGCCGATAACGGCGATTCGTTTGCCGGTGGGGGGCGCCACCGAAATGGGATAACGTTTGCCCGAATGCATCTCATAATCAGCTGCAAAACGTTTCAGCTGATTGATGGAAACCGGTTCGTCTTCGACGCCCCGGCGGCAGAAATCTTCGCAGGGATGAGGACAGACCCTTCCGCAGGAGAGCAACAGCGGGTTGCGCTCGCGGATGGTGTGAACAGCGCCTTTATAATCCCCTTTTCGGATCTGAGCAATGTAAAGAGGGATATTGATCTGGGCGGGACAGATCTGTCGGCAGGGGGCCAGACAGTCCTCGGCGGTATTGAAGTGCAGCAGGCGTTCGGAAGGGGTTTTCACGCTCAGGATGTCTTTTGGACAGGTCCGTTCGCAAGCACCGCATCCAACGCATTTTTCCTTATTAACAACAGGAAATCCTTCAGGCCCTATTTTCAGGGCATCAAAAAGACAGGCTTTGACACAGTCGCCGTAACCCAGGCAACCTTTATCACACTCACGCTTCCCTTCATCCAGCAGCATCTGCGCCCGGCATGAGGGGATGCCCTCATAAAGATAGCGAATCTTTGACCGATCTCCGCCGGTACAGGGGTTTGCGCAGGTAGATGGCTCCGCAAGGACACCGGCCATTCCCATGACGGCCGCAACACCCTGTGTGGATTCTTCTCCCCCTACGATGCATACATTGGCAGGGGCTTTTCCTTCTACCACGGCAACCGCCGCGGCCGAACAGCCCGCATAACCGCATCCGCCACAATTGGCGCCGGCCAGGCAGTCCTCCACCTGGGCGATTCTCGGGTCCTCATAAACATAAAAAATCTTGGATGCAAGGCTTAAAACGATACCCAACACCGCTCCCAGTCCACACATGACAAGCAAGGCCGGAACCATTACGAAATCCTCCATAATCGATGGGTAAGGGCGACAAAAACCGGGTATTTACTCACCGTTAAATAGAAACCGCCCGAAACAATCCCCAGGACGATTTTGAAAATCGGGCCCGGGGCATAACATCGCAAAAAATGCTCAAAAGAAGCACTTCATTCCATTCAAAATACATATAGGCAAACTATGGTCGGATGTCAACCCCAAAGCGGTTTCGAAATTTCAAATGGCAAGCAAGGCGTGTCTTGTTTTCACCTGTCAGATGAGGGGAAACTTCAGAGGATCGATGGGCTAGTTCATTGCCAATTCAGCGCTTTCAATTAAGAACGGATTGCCTTAATCGTATTTTCGCTCAGTTTTAAGAACGGACGGTACATCAAAACAATTCTGAATGGCATTAATGGCCCGTGAGAGCTGGGGTGAAGGGACCACCCCGGTAATAGAAGCAATGGTGCAGCTCAGACCCAGAAGATCAATGCCTGCTGTTTCGAAGGCGCTGAGCAGGTCCCTGACGATACCGTATCGATCTCCAAAATGGGGGCCGTTCATGGAGAACGTGCCCACGGGATCTTGCGTTCCGATTTGTGAGGGGTGAAGGGTATGGGCAATTTTTCCTTTGTTCGACCCTCTTTTGGTTAACGGCAAACAGAGGTCCATGGTGCTCACCGTATCCAGAGAACGGCTTGCGACCAGGAAGGTGAGATCAAGTCCATTCTGGGAAATTTCTTCAAAAGCGGTGCCGATGGCGTTTACATCAGAAGGTTCTAGGGTGATATGCAACAACTCCTGACATTCCTGGTATTCCAAACCGTAAACTTTCGGGCGTTTCTCCTGGTAAGTTGCGACGACTTCCTTGTAGAGTCTTTCTTTCCCCGCCTGGGCCAGCTTCCAGTCAGCGGGTGTTCGATAAGCGCCGAAAGCGAATGGACCAAAGAGTGAATTGCTGGCCTTCAGCAGATCCTGTTCCTTGACAACCGCGGAGATGGCTGAGGGTGAATGGGCCATTGCTCCCGGGTGGATGCCTTCACGGCTAAATGCCCTGAAGAGGGCTCCAGTAATAGCCGGTTTTTTCCGGTGGGGAAATATGGAAAGGATGGCAGTGTTGGGTTGTTGGTTCGGTCTCTTGTCGAGGGTTTCAGCCAAAAGTCTGCAGGTCGTACGGGTATCTTTGAAATCAACGACCATGTTGATCCGCCATTTAGCCTGGTGTTCGAGAACGCAGGTAACATAGGCCAGGTTAATTTCACGTTCCGCCAGGACACGAAATAGGGCTAAAGGCAAACGTTCGGCAAGTTCAAAAGGATCGGTAGAGATAAGAGCCGCCTCCTTTAAAACTTTAAACCCACCCAGCTTTTGCGGATCAGACATTGAAGTAATGCTAAAAATTAAAGGGTTCGGGAGTTCCGGGACCAAATGCGGACAGGCCGGTTGACCTGCCATTTTGAACCCGGAATCCGGAACGTTTCTTTAGAGGAGGTTGCTGACGACACCCCAGAGCCCTTCTGTGTCAATGGGCTTGGCGATGTAGTCATCCGCTTCTGTGGACATGCCGTCGGCATGGGTGTAAGTGGTTGTCGGGACGGCTTCACCCACGGCGGTCAAGAGGACCACCGGAATATTCGCCAGGTCCGGATTTGCTTTCATTTCGGCACAAAGAACGTATCCGTCTTTCCTCGGCATCATCACGTCCAGAATAACCAGGTCCGGAAGTCTTTCTTTTATGGACTCTTCTCCTTCCACACCGTCATAGGCTCTTCCGACCTCACAACCTTTGCTTTCGAGCATCATTGCAACCGTTTCCACCAGATCAGGATCATCATCAACCACCAGTATATATTTTCTATCCATAACGAAACCTCCTTTCACAGGTGCCGACATGTATTTCAATATGATTTGAGCTGCCTCACCTTTTCTGCCAGCAAAAAGTGCGGCATCCCTCTAGTCAACCGCGTCTGGTCTCGGATAAAGACCGCTTCTTTCCACAATTTCAGGGACTTTCTCTTCCCATTCAATGGCCATGATGTGAAACCCACTCACCCCTTCACATTCTTTCAACCGCTGGATGGTTTCGACGCACATGTCGATCCCTTCCTGGGCCTGTTTTTCCTTGGGGACACCGGCCATCCGTTTGACCACATCGTCGGGAACATCCATTCCCGGAACGCGGTTTTTCATGTATTTGGCCATTCCTGCGGACTTCATGGGCGTTACGCCTGCCATGATATAGACCTTTTCATGGAGGCCGCGGTCGCGGGCCTGTTTCATCCACAGCTCAAACTTGTCCAGGTTGTAAATGCACTGGGTCTGGATGAATTCCACGCCGGCCGCGATCTTTTTGGCCAGTCTCGGTGTTCGGATTTCAAATGGGTCCGCAAAGGGATTGGCGGCGGCACCCACAAACATTTCGGGAGGTCTCTTGATGTCGTCGCCGCCCAGGAATTTACCCTCATCCCGCATGTGCCGTACCGTTTGTATCAGCTGCATGGAATCAATGTCAAAGACATTTTGACCCTGGGATGAATCTCCAAATTGCTGATGATCTCCTGAAAGGCACAAAATGTTGTGAATGTCAAAAGATGCCGCTCCCAGAATATCGCTCTGCAGTGCAATTCGGTTCCGATCCCTGACCACCATCTGCAGGATCGGTTCGAGGCCCATGAGTTTGAGATGAATGCACGAAGCCAGACTGCTCAGACGGGTGACACTGGTCTGATTGTCCGTGATATTGATGGCATCCACATGATTCTTGATCATTTCAGCCTTTTGTTTAATGACGTCGGCGTCACTCCCTCTTGGCGGGCCGCACTCCGATGTCACCGCCAGGTTTCCGGCGGTCAGGACCTTTTCCAGTTTGCTGGGGGTTTTTGTTTTCATTGCATTACATCCTCCCTCACCACTTTTCTGGGGCCGCCGGCCCGCTCCGTGGACCAATCCTTGATGGGTATGAGGATTTCATAGTCATCCAGCTTGTCCAGCTTCGATAATCTGTCTACAATGAGCTGCCAGCCACAGATGACATTTTTGTCGATTTCACAATGGCCGTCGGTGGATCCGCCGCAAGGTCCGTTAAAAAGTCGCTTGGCGCAACGGGAGACCGGACAGATACCGCCGGTTTTGGCCAGCATGCAGGTGCCGCACCCTTGACATCGTTCGGACCAGACCCCGCGCTCTTCTGTAACACCCATGAAACAGGTATCAACGCCTGGCAGAACGGGCATACTCATGTATTTTTCCGCCATGAACTGAACCCCGACACCGCATGCCAGCGATATTACCGCATCATACTGGTCGATCTGATTCCGCAATTCTTCCAGGTATTCGTGATCGCACTGGCGTTCCAGGGTGATCTCGTCTATTTTGACCTCTTTTCCCTGGTTCATGAAGTGCATGCGCAGGGCGGAAGCGAGAACCGCAACTTCCTTTTTGCCCCCCGCTTCACATACCGTAACGCATTCGTTGCATCCGACCAGGAGTATTTTGTCGTACGCCTGGACTTCCTCAATGATCTCCTCTATGGGCTTTCTTTTCGCCACAATCATAATGAAATTCCCTCCTGTGGGTATTCAAATCCCTGGTTTCACGCAGCCTTTTTCATGGCTGTCTTTATGGGGTTGGGACCCATCTCCTTTATTTTTTCGGTCATTTCAGAGATTACCTTGACGAACAGAGGCGCTTCACTGGAGGAGAGGTTGAACATCTGCACCCGCTCCCCTCCGATCTTGATGCTGTCAAGAATTCTCTGTGCCTCTTCAACCCGTTTACGCGCGCGAATGTTGCCGCTGGTGTACTGACAGGCCCCTTCAAGGCAGCCGATTACGCAAACCCCGTCGGCACCTTTTTCAAAGGATCGCACCAGGTGGATCAGATCCACTTTTCCCGTGCAGGGCAGTTTGATGATCTTGACGTTACTGGGGTATTGAAGTCGCATGGAACCTGCCAGGTCCGCGGCGGTATAGCCTCAAAACTGGCAGCAAAAGGCAATGATAATCGGTTCAAAATTGTCCATTACAGTGCTCCCTCCAACAAAGCTTCCACTTTGCTCATAACTTGATCATCTTCATACCAGTCCAGCTGAATCACCTTGGCCGGACATTCCGAGACGCAAATCCCGCATCCGCGACATAGGGCAGGATCGATCTCACTGACCCCGTCCTTGTTGATTTTGGGGACGTTATAGGGACATGACCTTACGCAGACGAGGCAGGCGGCGCATTTCTCCTGATCCACCGAGGCGGTGACCACGGAAAGCGCTATTTCATCCTGCGACAGGAAAGTGACGGCCCGTGCCGCTGCGGCCATGGCCTGGCTGATGGACTCGGTGATGAGTTTCGGGCTGTGGGCGGTACCGCATACGAAAAAGGCGTCGGTGGGCATATCCACGGGGCGCAGCTTCACATGGGCTTCCATGAAATACCCGTACTGATTTTGGGCCACCTTGAGGATAGATGCCAGTTCCTCGTTTTCCTGTGCACGGATGCCGGTGCTGAGCGCCACAATATCGGCTGATGCCCGGAGTTCCCGTTGCAGGACATGGTCCTTAAAGCGCACCGTGAGCCCTTTTTCACCCTTTTCAACCAGCGGGGGATGTTCTTTTTCGAACCTGAAAAAGAGTACGCCCAACCGCCTGGCTTCGCGGTAATATCGTTCCATCAGGCCATAGGTACGAATATCCCGGTAAAGAACGTAAACATCGGTTTCCGGACTCTGCTGTTTGATCTGAATGGCGTTTTTGACGGAACTCTGGCAGCAGATACGAGAGCAGTTGGGATTTTCCTCATTTCGGGATCCCACGCACTGAATCATGATGACCCGGTTCAGGTTATCGGTCCCTCTTTCATAAAGATACCGATCCACTTCGATCTGGGTCATCACACCGTCATCCTGGCCGTAAAGATATTCCGTGGGCTTGTATTCCGTGGCTCCCGTTGCCAGGACGGTAATGCCATGATCGATCTTTCGTTCGTACATGCCCGGTCCCACCATAACTTCGGTGGTAAAGTTTCCTTTAAAGCCGCTGAAGTCAACAATGAGAGATTCGGTGAGTACCTGAATTCTATGGTGCTGCTCAACCCGTTCCACCAGATAGGAAAGGTGTTCCTGAACATTGGCGCCTTCGATGGTTTCCGTCAGCTGTCTCGCAAGACCGCCCAGTTCCGGGTTTTTTTCAACAAGCACCACGTCAAAGTTCTGGTCAGCGATGGCCAGGGCTGCCGTCATTCCGGCAATACCGCCCCCGATCACCAGTGCCCGTTTGTTGACGGTGATGGTTTTGGCCCGAAGCGGTTCCAGCAGGGATGCCCGGGCCGCGGCCATGCGGATCAGATCTTTAGCCTTTTCGGTGGCTGCTTCCGGATTGTCCCGGTGGACCCACGAGTTTTGGTTGCGGATGTTGGCCATCTCAAACAGATACTTGTTCAGGCCGCTTTCCGACAGACTGTCCTGAAAGAGGGCTTCATGGGTAGTGGGAGAGCAGGCGGCCACCACCACCCGGTTGATGTTTTCTTCCTGGATCACCTTTTTGATTTTTTCCTGCGTATCCTGTGAACAAGTAAACAGATTCTGATCCGTGAAAACCACGTTGGGAAGCGTTGCCGCGTATTCGGCCACGGCCGGAACATCGACCACACCGCCGATGTTGATACCGCAGTTGCACACAAATACGCCGATGCGGGGTTCTGCATCCGCCACATCGATTTCGTCCGGGATGACTTTGGTTTTGATCTCCGTTCCACGGCTTTCGGAGAGTGTCATGCTGGAAGCACATGCTGCAGCGCTGGCTTCCATCACGGACTGAGGAATATCTTTGGGCCCCTGAAAGGCGCCGCAAACAAAAACGCCGTCCAAAGATGAATTGACCGGTTTAAAGGGTTCCGTGTCGCAGAAATTGTCTTCGTTCAATGCCACTCCGAGGTCCTCTGCCAGCTGGATCACCTGGGGTGATATTTCCATGCCAACGGAGAGCACCACCATGTCAAATTCTTCTTCGATAAAAACGCCCTCTTCGGTTGCGTATTTTAGAATCAGTGAATCATCATCCAGTTTGGGATCGATGGTGTGAATGCGGGACCGAATGAAACGGACCCCGTGTTTGTCTCTGGCATTGTTGTAGTAGATTTCAAAGTCTTTTCCATGGGTTCGCATGTCCATGTAGAAAATGGTGCAGTCCAGGCTATCTCCCGCGTGTTCCTTGGCGATAACCGCTTCCTTGATGGCATACATGCAGCATACCGACGAGCAGTAGCCATGGTCGCACCTGTTGATATCACGGGATCCCACGCATTGAATCCAGGCGATTTTCTTGGGCTCGGCATGATCGGAAACCCTGACCAGGTGCCCCATGGTGGGGCCTGAGGCCGAAAGGATCCGTTCAAATTCCATGGAGGTGATCACGTTGGGATGGTCCGTATAATGATAGGTCTCAAACCGGGACGGGTCAAAGGGTTGAAACCCCGGGGCCAGAATGATGGAACCCGTTTCCAATTCAAGTGTTTCAGGTTCTTCCGCGTGTGTGTCAAGCGTAACCGCTTCCGCCTTGCAGGCGGCGACACACTGGAAGCATTCGCAGCAATATGCGCAGTTTAAACAGCGACCAGCTTCCTCCTGCCCTTCTATCTCCTGGTAGCCCAACTCCACTTCCCGGAAATTTCCGGCACGGTCCGTGACGGGGAGTTCCGGCATGGATTTTCTGGGTGCTGATGCGATGTCCTTGGGAATGGGACGATATTCAGGGTTTTCAAGCGTCAGCGGTTTTCTTCCGGCGGCCATGTCCTCACCGTCCAGAAAACGCTCGATGGAACAGGCGGCTTCGCGGCCTGCGGCAATGGCCATAATGGCCTGTGCCGGCCCTGTTTGCAGGTCACCGCCGGCAAAAACCCCTTCACGTCCCGTGGCAAAGGTAAGTGCATCTGTTTCAGCGGTGCCCCGGGATGAAAAGTCCACGCCCGTGATATGTTCCAAGGCGGAAAGATCCGGTTTCTGACCGATGGCGGAAATGAGCTGATCAATTTCCAGATCATACTCACTGCCAGGGATGGGGACGGGGCGTCTTCGACCCGATGCGTCCGGTTCCCCCAGCTCCATGCGTAAACAACGGAGTCCCACCACCCGGCCGTCCTGGAGCAGCACCTCCTTGGGTGCCGCCAGATAGGCGATTTGTACCCCTTCCGCTTCCGCCGCTTCAATTTCTTCCTCCCACGCGGGCATTTCGGCGCGGGTCCTGCGATACAGGATATGGACCGCTTCCGCGCCCAGCCGGATGGCTGCGCGGGACACGTCAATGGCGACATTACCGCCGCCGATGATGGCTACCTGCCGGCCGACATCTGTTGTTCCGTCCAGGTTGACTTCCCTGAGGAAATCGACGCCCTGCCGAACGCCTTCAGCATCTTCACCCGGAATCTGCAGATTAAGTCCTTTGTGGGCGCCAATGGCCAGATAGACGGCTTTGTACCCTTCTTCAAACAGTTCATCGATGGTAAAATCGATGCCGAGGCGGCTTTCGGTTTTGATTTCCTGACCCAGCGCGGTGATGATTTCGATTTCCTGGTCCAGAATTTCCTGGGGCAGGCGGTGGTCGGGAATGCCCACCCGCAACATGCCCCCGGCTTTTTCCAGGGCTTCAAAAATGGTGCAAGCGATCCCTTTTCTGGCCAGATGATAGGCGGCGGAAAGCCCTGCCGGACCGGAACCGATGATGGCCACTTTTTCGTCCCGCGCCGGCAGACAATCGATTTGGATATTTCTGGGATCAAACTGATCCGCCGCCAGCCGTTTCAGGTTGCGGATGGCAACGGGATCGTCCACTTCGCACCTTCGACACGCATCTTCACAGGAATGGGGACAGATACGACCGAGGACGCCAGGCAGCGGCAGGTCCTTCATGATAATTTTAAGGGCCTCTTCGTATTTTCCCTGGCCGACCATTTGAACGTAACCCTGAACATTCAACCCGGCCGGACAGGCGCCGCGGCACGGTGCCTTGTCTGCTTTCTGAATGGCGAAGGCACTGGGAATCGCTTGAGCGTATTTTTTGAACGTGGCACGTTTCTGGCTCATTCCCTGGTCATACTCATTGGGAAGCGCAACGGGGCACACATCGGTACAGTCCCCGCAGGCGGTGCATTTGGACGCGTCAATGAAGCGGGGTTTCTTGTGAACCGTGACTTTAAAATTGCCCGCGGTTCCTTCCACCTTTTTAATTTCGGCGGAGGTAATCAGATCAATATTGAGATGCCGGCCGACCTCGACCAGTTTAGGCGAGATAATTCACATGGCGCAGTCATTGGTGGGAAACGTCTTGTCCAGTTCAGACATGACTCCCCCAATGGCCGAAGACCCCTCAATAAGCTGAACATGGTAACCTGAATTCGCCAGGTCCAGGGCCGACTGCATGCCGGCGATCCCGCCACCGACAACCATTACCGATCCTGATTTTTGTTGAGACTGGGTATTGCTCATGTTTAGGATTCCTTTCCTATAGTTAAAGCTGTGCCTCGTTCAGGACTGAAGGGAGTTTGCTCTCCCAGCCCACCGTCGAAACCAAAACGCCGGCCATTCCCATTTTTTTGACCTGCTTTATGGTTTCGCCTGCGATTCGAATACATTCCTGAACTTTGTCCGGTGCTTTTTGAATGCGCCGGATGGTATCCTGTGGGATGGTAATCCCTCTCATATTGCGATCAATATAACGGGCCATGCCGGCGGATTTAAGCAATAGAACGGTGGGTAGTACGGCAATTTTAGACGTATCCACCCGCTTTACGAACTGTTCAAACCGTCTCAGGTCAAAAACCGGGTTGGTGATCAAGTAATCTACGCCGTTTGCCAACATCTTTTCCAAATGTTCCATTTCAATATCCAGCAGATTCCCCGCGGCGCCCGCGTCAATGGTGGATCCAACGGAAAAACTGGGTATGCCTTTAAGCTCTACACCGGCCAGGTCTTTTCCCTGGCAAAGGGTCTGCACGGTTTCAATCAAATCTATCAAATTCAGATCATTGACGGTTCTCGTCTGGGGATGGTCCCCGAAACGGGTCTCCACACCGTTGACCGCCATGATATTTTTGACTCCCAGGGCTGCTGCTGAAAGAATATCCGCCTGAAGCGCAAGACGGTTGCGATCCCGGCAGCAAACCTGAAACACGGATGGCATCCCCTCGCTTTCAAGGCATGCGCAACCTCCGAGTGAACTGGCTTTGAGGACCGCATTGGCCATTTCCGGCACCACCAAAGCGTCCACTCGACCTTTCACAAGGTTGGCGTCCTTTACAAAAGAATCGAAATCAGCGCCCTTGGGCGGTTCGAATTCTCCTAGAATGATAAATTTTCCGGCAACAATTTTTTCCTTTAACGGCATGGTCCGAACCTCCAAGTTAATGAGATAACCCGTTAACAGCGTTGGCGATGGCCATTACGAGATCTTCGATTCCAAAGGATTTGATATGGTAATAGAAAATCTGGTATTTACGAATTTCGCTCTCCAGTTCAGGGGTGTTTTTTTCCGCACAAATGATAATGGGCAGATCCTTTTCCATCCCTTTGATGACGGAGATAAAACCGCAATCGGCTTCCAGCAGAGCCGCATCAAGTACCAGGGAATCAATTCTGTTCTCCTGGAGCGTCAGCAAAACGTCTTTCAGATTGTCGGCTTTCAACAGTTCCAATCCCCGCTTCTTTGCAAAGATTTCCAGCTCCCTGGGGGTGTTACCGGCCTGTTCCGCAATGAGGATCGTTTTGTTGACGTCCATATCCTGTATCGGCTGTGGTACCATTGGATGCGGTTTAAAGAACCCTCTAAGCGGGGCTCACGAAAACAATTCCATTTTAATCACTTACTTCCTAGCAAATAGCGTGCCTGATTTTGTCATATTTAGAATTGACGACGAAAATCAGGGGGTTGGTACGATTTAAACGCATCCGGAAATTTGGGTGGTTTCGGGGCATTTTGTCGCATCGGTATGAATGATACGGAATTAACCTATTTAAATTGTTATTGAAATATTTTCATGGGTAATAATGCCCCAAACGGGGCAGTTTTACCCATTTAGGTCGCTGAATATTGAATCGCGCACTGTGGTAAAGTGTTTCCCTCACAGTCCAAGAGACACATCCATATGGAACTTGAAGATTTACAGCTTATGATCATTTACCGGAAATTTTCAGACCGCCCATCAGGAAGTATATGGGCCGGAGTCGATTCACCCTTTACAATCATCTATACGGATTTATATTACTCCATAGAAATTTGCAAATAAAATGATATTACTTATGTTGATATCATCGAGTGCCTGCTTTAGGCGCTTTCATCTAATCCCATATAATTAAGGAGGGATCAAGATCATGTCCCAAAAAACAGATAGTGATCGCATTGCGGATATTCCACGTGATCTTCCCATATTGCCGTTAAGATACACGGTGGCATACCCTTTTTCGGTCCTGACGCTGATGGTCGGTGTTCCCAGATCCGTTAAAATGGTGGAGGAGATTTATAAAGACCAGGGCCTCATTGGTCTGGTTACTTCAAAAGACGGATCTGTTGATGAACCCCGGCCGGATCAGATTCACAATATCGGTACCGTTGCAAAGATTGAGCAGGTGATTCAGGATTTCACAGGAACACTTCGCGTGGTGGTTCGAGGAATCGAACGATTTGAAATTGAAGAATGGATCGAAACTGAACCCTATTTGAAAGCACGCATCAGCCCTAAACCGGATTTGGCTGAGACCGGTGTGGAGATGGATGCCATGGCTCGAAGCCTGCGCGGGCTGGCTCAAGAGGTAATCAAGCTATCCAGCCGTTTTCCGAAGGAAGTCTCGCTTTTTCTGGACCAATTACAGGACCCCCGGCATCTGGTGTATCTCATCTCCAGCACCGCCGGCATGGATCTTGAGAAAGAGCTGCTTCTCCTTGAAAAGGACAGTATCAAAGAAAAGATGCAGGTTTTGATATCCTATCTATCCCATGAAAAAGAGGTTCTGACCCTGGGCAAAAAAATCCAGACGGAGGCGCGCGAGGAAATGGACAAAGCCCAGCGTGACTATTATCTTCGACAGCAACTCAAAGCAATCCAAAAAGAGCTGGGGGAAGAAAAAAAGGAAGACTCCGTCACAGATGAATACAAAGAAAAACTGGTAAAAGCGGCACTTCCCGAGGAAGCCAGAAAAGAGGCTGATCGGGAACTGGCACGTATGGACCATATGAGTCCTCAGTCGCCTGAATATACAGTGATTAAAACATATCTGGATTGGATGCTTGAATTGCCTTGGAACGAGCGAAGCGAAGACCAGATGGATATCGATTCAGCATGGGAAATTTTAAACGAGGACC
Organism: Deltaproteobacteria bacterium; assembly: GCA_022340265.1. Taxonomy (GTDB): domain Bacteria; phylum Desulfobacterota; class DSM-4660; order Desulfatiglandales; family Desulfatiglandaceae; genus NaphS2. Next base: position 16,608 of record JAJDOH010000135.1, read on the forward strand.
ACTATGATTTGCTGGAGGTGAAGGAACGGATCATTGAATATCTGGCGGTTCGAAAACTGCTGAAAGAAAGACAAAATGAAACGTCGGAAAGGGAAGACGTAACGCCTGGTGAATCCATCGGCGCGATCCTTTGTTTTGTGGGTCCGCCGGGTGTGGGAAAGACCAGCCTGGGGCAAAGTATTGCCCGTTCACTGGATCGCCGCTTTACCCGTATGAGTCTTGGAGGCATGCGGGATGAAGCCGAAATTCGAGGGCATCGGCGGACCTACATCGGGGCCATGCCGGGTAGAATTCTTCAAGCCATCAAACGCGCGGGCACGCGGAACCCGGTTTTCATGCTGGATGAAGTGGACAAGGTGGGAAACGACTGGCGAGGCGATCCCAGCAGTGCACTTCTGGAGGTATTGGACCCGGCCCAGAACCAGGCCTTCCGGGATCATTACCTGGATGTTGATTTCGATTTGAGCGATGTGATTTTTATCGCAACGGCCAATCAGCTGGAGACCATCCCCGCCCCGTTGCGCGACCGTATGGAAGTCATTCATCTGGACGGCTACACGGAATACGAAAAAATCCACATAGCCAAACGGTATCTGGTTCCTCGCCAGGTGGCGCGAAACGGTCTGCGAAAGGAGGAGGTCGTGTTTACGCGCGAGGCGCTTCAAAAGGTGGTTCAGGACTATACGCGCGAAGCGGGCGTTCGGAATCTTGAAAGACAGATCGGTGCTGTTTGCCGGAAGGTCGCTGTGGAGGTGGCTGCGGGAGAAGAAAGTATCATCACGGTGACACCTGAACTGGTTCGCACCTATTTGAAAAAAGAGCAGTTCGAGTCGGAATGCTGTGAAATCATCGAAGTGCCGGGAATTGCAACGGGACTGGCGGTAACGGCCGTGGGCGGAGACATCCTTTTCATCGAGGCAACCCATATGAAAGGAAAGGGCCAGTTGACGCTTACGGGTCAGTTGGGTGATGTGATGCGGGAAAGTGCTCAAATCGCCCACAGCTATGTGCGATCCAAAGCCCGGGATCTCGGCTTTGATCCTCTTATCTTCGGACAGACGGATGTGCACGTTCATGTGCCCGCAGGTGCCATTCCCAAAGACGGCCCCTCTGCCGGGCTGGCACTGGTGATGGCCGTTGCCAGCTTGTACAGTGCAAGACCCGTCAGAAGTGATGTGGGGATGACCGGCGAAGTGACACTTAGAGGGCGCGTGCTGCCCGTGGGCGGCATTAAGATGAAGGTTTTGGCGGCTCACCGAGCGGGACTTAAAACGGTGATTCTACCCAAACGAAATGAAAAAGATCTGGACGATCTACCGGACGAGGTCATGAACGATTTGAAATTTGTTCTGGTGGAACGAATCGACGAGGCACTGAGCGAGGCCCTGGATGACTGGGCGACATGCATTCCCCTGGCGGCAAATGGATGATAGGGCTCATCCGGCCGCGGTCATTTTAAATCGTATTTATTGATTTTGGCGGACAGGGTCTTGCGATTGATGCCCAGTATTCTGGCCGCTTCAATCTTTTTCCCTTTCGCTTTTTTGAGCACAAAGGCGATATATTTTTTTTCCAGTTCTTCAAGGGTGATAGGGTCTTCAGGGAAAATCTGCAGATCCCCCTGCTGCCGAATAATATAAGAAGGAAGATTTCTTTCCTGGATAATATCCGTGTCTTCAAGGATAAGGATCCTTTCGATGGCATGTTCCAGCTCTCTAACGTTGCCGGGCCATGGGTATTGCTTAAAAACAGACACCGCCTCCGGGGATATTTCCGGAGGCGGTTTTTTCATTTTGTGGCTCAATTTCTCCAAGAAATGTTGAATAAGCAGTGGAATATCCTCTTTCCGCTGCCTGAGGGGTGGAAGTTCCAGCGGCACCACACTCAGTCGATAGAAAAGGTCTTCTCGAAAAGTGCCGTTCTGGATGGCTTCTGAAAGGGGCGTGTTGGAAGCGGCGATGATACGGACGTCAAGCTTTATGCGGTGCTGGTCGCCCACCTTCATGAACTCCCGTTCCTGAATGACCCTTAGGAGTTTGGCCTGGATCTTGAGGCTCAGGTTGGCAACCTCATCAAAGAAAAACGTGCCATGGTTGGCCAGCTCAAAGAGTCCATGTTTGGTTTGATGGGCACCGGTAAATGAACCTTTTACATGACCGAAAAGCTCGCTCTCAAGAAGCGTTTCCACCAGTGAAGAACAGTCTACAGCGACGAATTTCTGGTCTCTTCGGGTGCTGTTGGCATGAATGGCGCGGGCCACCAGTTCTTTTCCGGTGCCGCTTTCGCCGGATATGAGTACTGAGCTCTCGGTGGGTGCCACTTTCTGGATTTTCTGGAAAATTTTTTTCATGGGTGGGCTTTGGCCCACAATGAGATGTTTAGGCGAATTCTGCTGAATGCCGGTGTGTGTCGTTGAGGACCCTCTTTTTGCATCTTTATTGCCGTAGACTTTGGAGAGGGTTACGTCCAGGTCCTCCAGGCTGAAAGGTTTGGTCAGATAATCCAGTGCCCCCAGCTTTGTGCAATGTACTGCCGTTGAAATGGTGGGATACCCGGTAATCATGACCACGTTTATTTCAGGATCGTTTCGACGAATCCGGCGAAGGACTTCAACACCATCCATATCCTCCATTTTGATATCCAGAAGGACCAGATCGAACGTACGGGTCTCAAGTTGTGCCAGCGCCTCTCTTCCGTTTACAGCTTCGGTTGTCTGTATGTGGCGGTTTGCAAGCGCACGGCTGATCCCCTTTCGAACGACTGATTCATCATCGACGACCAACACATGTTTTATCTCTCGTTCAGGGGCCATTTAGCGTTCTTATTGAGGTTTAATTTCACTCTTTGGTGTCAATAACCGGGAGCAATATTTTAAAAGTTGTTCCCTTGTCCGGAATGCTTTCTACCTGGATGGATCCCTGGTGGGCGTCCACAACCCCTTTCACGATGGCCAGCCCAAGCCCTGTTCCGATGACCTGACGGGTTTTAGGGTTCTTGACACGGTAAAACTTATCAAAAATTTTGGGCAATTCTTCTTTGGTGATGCCCACGCCCGTATCCTCGACCCGTATCTCCATGTACTCGCCCAGTCCTTTGGCTGATACGGTAACCCTGCCCCCTTGGGGAGAATAGTTAATGGCATTGCTGATGAGGTTGTTAAAGATCTCTTCAATTCTTTTGGGGTCCGCCTGCACCGGTTTCAGATTTTCCAGGTGATGGCTTAAAACGATATGCTGTTTTTGTGCCCTCGGTTCCATAAGTTCAAGGATCTCTTTGATGATCTTGCCGATATCCGTCGGAACCTGGTGTTGAATAAATTTTCCCGCTTCAAGTTTGGCAATGTCCAGAAGATCGTTAATGAGGTTTAACAAAGAATCGATTTTGGCCACGCCCCTCTTGACAAAGTCCTGTTGTTTTTCTTCCAGGGGGCCTGCCAATCCTTCCAGCAGAACGCTGTTGAGTTGTCGAATCGCCACAAGCGGACTCCGGAGTTCGTGTGCCACCATATTGACGAAATCGGACTTCATTTCGTCCAGTTGTTTAAATGCGGTAATATCTTCAAGAACCGTAACGGTTCCGGCGATGGCGCCATCCGAATCAATTGCCGGTGCGGACAGGGCGCGAAGGGTATTCTGTTTTATTCGGAATTCCTGTGAAATGGATTCCGCTTCGGGTGTTTCGCCGTTTAATAGTTTTTTGAGGGTATCCACAAGGTCTTCGTCGGTTATGATTTCTGAAATGGGAACGGGACTTTTCGGTTTTTCAGTAATCTCCATTAACCGCATGAGCGCAGGATTGTTCAGCACCACTTCCAGATTACGGTTGGTGACCATGACCCCGTTAGCCATGCAGTTGATAATGGTTTTAAGCCGGCTTTTTTCAAGGTTCAGGTCGTAGAGGTTCCTTATGTTTTCAGCTTCAAACTGCTTTGCCTTCAATTCCAGATGTCGCTTATCCGCTGCCCTCTCAATGGTGAGCAGGAACTGGTCGATTTGGAAAGGCTTGGTGATGAAATCGTAAGCGCCCTTTTTCATACATTCCACGGCCGTATCTACGGTACCGTGCCCTGTAATGACGATAACGGGGATGTCGGGATGGGTGTCTCGCGTCTTTTCAAGGACTTCCTCGCCACTCATGACGGGCATCTTGAGATCCAGCAGGAGTATGTCGATATGGTCCGCTCCAAGGATTTCAAGCGCCTGAAGGCCGTTCTCGGCGGTGGTAATTTCATATCCTCTTCCCGAGAGCACCCGCCGGCATCCGTCACGGACCACTTTCTCGTCATCTACAACCAGTACATGTGTTTCTTTCGCCATTATTCATCCAGTCCAATAAAAAGGGGTTCTTCCACGCCGCCTTCCGTGGATTCGAGCGGCAGTTCAATGATGAATGTGGTTCCCCCTGTTGGGGGGCACTCAAATCGAATACTGCCGCCATGCAGGTTGATAATGTTCTGTGAAATACTGAGACCTAAGCCCGTCCCTTTGCCTACCGGTTTGGTGGTGTAAAAGATATCAAAGATTTTGTCCCGCACCTCCTCAGGTATTCCAGGGCCCTGGTCTGAAACGCCAATGACAAAACTGGATTTTTCAGAGCGGTATTCCGCCTTGACTTTGATTTCTCCAACACCTTCCATGGCATCGGAAGCGTTGATAAAAAGGTTGATAAAGACCTGTTGCAGCTGTCCCATGTCACCCAGCATGGCGGGCATGTGGGGTTCTATTTCCTTGACGATGTTAATATCCTGAAAAGTGGCCTGTTTTGTGACAAGATTCAGGCAGCTGTCAATGAGTTTTTCCAGTTCAAAGGCTGATTCCTTGCCGATGGATTGCCGGCTGAACTCCAAGAGTTCGGAAACGATTTTCTTACATCTGAGGGTTTGCTTGATAATCTCTTTAACGTCCTCCTGTTGTTCCGGCTTATCTTTGAGACTTTCCTGCAGTAGTTCCGCATAAATCAGAACCCCAGCCAGGGGGTTATTGATTTCGTGAGCAACACCGGCCGCCATTCTACCGACGGAGGCGATCTTGTCGGACTGCACCAGTTGAAAATGGGCCTCTTCCAGTTCCCGCCGCATCTGGAAGATTTCACGCAAATCCGTAAAAGCACCAACGCTTCCAATTTCTTTTCCCTCGCTTCTGATGATGGATGCGGAAAGGGAGACAGGGATTTCTTCGCCGGATTTGGTGCGAATCATCATGGTGGTAGGGTTTAATTTGCCCACCGAACCATGCTGATCACTGCGCATTTTCTTCATGTTCTCTCTGGCCGTCTCGATGTCATAGAAAGTGCTGAGGTGTCCCCTGTCCATAATTTCTTCAGCGGTATATCCCGTCAATCGCTCCATACCCTCATTAAAAATAATCACATGGCCTTTGGGATCCACCACTACAATACCGTCCACGGAACTTTGAATCACATTCTGGAAGAACGCTTTCGATTTCTGAATCTCCCGCTGAAGCCTGATTCTGTCAGTGATATCACGGGCTGCCTCAAGGACCTGCACGATGTTTCCCTGCTCATCGAATATGGGGGCAACTGTGATGGTGTCAAAACGGGTTTCCCCTTCTTCGGTTTTGGTTTCAATAATTGTGCTGACGGTTTTACCCGTTTTCTTGACTTCGTTCAGATAGCAGCGTTCGCCCATTTCGTAGCAGGGCCATTGACGATTGTAACGGACTTTGTAGCACTTCTTCCGCAGTGCTTCCTCGTAGGTGAGATTGTTTTCTTTGAGAAAAGTTTTGTTGACCATACTGATGGTCATGTCTTCATTAACCACCATGAGACGGTAAGGGAGAGAATCCAGGATGGTCTGGGTGTGCTGCCTTGCTCTTTCTTCCTCGCGCAGGTGGGCTTCGGCGGTCCAGAGCAAGCGAGCGGTTTTGTGATCGAGGAGGGCAACGTTTCCGGGTTTGGTCCGAAGCAGGTGTTTTAACATGTCATCGGATCCGGTCAGTTCAATTATCAGGTTCAGGCCATCTATGGTATAGAGGTCTTTGTAGTCGGTGGTGGTAAAAATGCCCATTTCCTTGGCATAGACATAACCGTCGGCAAGAGGGTCCAGACTTGAAACGCCAATGATTTTCATGTGTATCTGATCAAGTTGTCCTTCCTGGTACTGTTTCAGGATTTCGAAACAGGCTTTACCACCGCCGACGATAGCGGTGTTGAGCGCAGGAAGGCTGGGGGAGTTTTTATCGAGATCAGTTTTGTTTCGGGACGTTTTGGGAAGGGTTGGAAGCTTGAAATTCATGGGACCTCAATTTATAAGGTTTGCGGCTTTCCTGTTTTGCTTCATAAAGAAAAATGGAAGATTCAAGCATGCTGCAATCGCGCCGCCACTTTCCTTTCCATGTCCTTGCAAATGGCTTTCAATGCTGGACTCGCAACAACGGGACCCGACCCGTTCCAGCCATCGTTTAAGGACTTCTTCTTTTTTTCTCTGAACTGTGAGATGCTCTCCGCCATGGCTTCCCACGCAAAGAGTTTCTGAAGGATGTGTCTTTCAGGGGCTGTCAGGTCCCTGTCCGTATCAAAGCATTTGCCGTTTTTCGTTTCGATCATCATCTGTTTTTCTCAATAAAGGCATTTGCGCGGTTCGATATTATAAAGAATAATCGCTTGAATTCAAGAAAAAACCCGAAAGATGCCGTTTAGCGGCTTCTTTCGGGTTTTCAAAGAAACGCGATAGAAGGTCTGGGTTATACGACGGGTCTTGGCAAAACACCCGCCCGCTCAGCTATTTCGGGCACTTTGTGTTCCCACTCAATGGCCATGAGGTGCACGCCTGCGATCCCTTCCATCTCTTTGAATTCTTCAATCTGTTCCAGGGCAAATTTGATGCCTTCTTCAGCAACTTTTCCTTTACCGGCACCCCGCAGTCGTTTAATGATAGATTCCGGAACGTCCATGCCCGGCACCTGTTTTGACATATAGAGCGCCATACCAACGCTCTTCATGGGGGTGACACCGGCCAGAATATAGCATTTTTCATGCAACCCCATATCCACGGCCCGTTTCATGAACTCCCTGAATTTCTCCATGTTGTAGATACACTGGGTCTGAACAAAATCCGCACCGGCGGCAACCTTCTTGGCCAAACGATAAACCCGGAAATCAAAGGGTTCCGCGAAAGGGTTGCTGGCGGCACCGATGAAAAGTTTGGGAGCCACATCCACATCGGAGCCGTTCAGGAATTTCCCCTCGTCCCTCATGGTTTTGACGGTGTGAATCAACTGCATGGAGTCGATGTCATAAACATTCTTGCTTTCAGGGTGGTTTCCAAAGGACTGGTGATCACCGGAAAGACAGAGCATGTTGCGAATGCCCATGGAATAGACGCCCAATATGTCGCTTTGAATGGCCAACCGGTTTCTGTCCCGGCATACCATCTGAAAATTGGGCTCCAATCCGTTTTCCAACAAGATCAACGATGCGGCCCAACTGGACATGCGTACAACCGCCGTCTGATTGTCCGTGACATTGACGGCATCCACCACACCTTTTAGATGATTTCCCTTCTCGATGAGGTGCGCCACATTCGCGCCCTGCGGCGGTCCGCATTCACCGGTAAAAGCGAAATGGCCTGCACGCAACACCTTCTCCAGATTGCTTCCTGCTTTGTGCTCGCTCATTTTACCAGTTCCTCCCTGATCATTTTCCTCGGACCGCCATCGCGTGCCGTGGTCCAGCTTTTGGGCGGCCTGAATTCAATGAGTTCGCCCAGACGATCCTGTTCCATCATTTTGTTTACAATCATGTCCCAGATGCAATCCACATCCTTGCTGATTTCACATTTCCCGTGGGAAGATCCACCGCAGGGACCGTTCAGCAGGCTTTTGGAACATCGGGCAATGGGGCAAAGGCCACCGAAAAAATGGATGGCACACGTGCCGCAACCGGCGCATCGTTCCGCCCACACGCCGTGTTCAACGGCGCCGCCCATGAATTTTGTGTTAACGCCCGGAAACACCTTTTTCTCGGGGTATCGTTCGGAAAGAAACTGAGGGCCGACGCCGCACGCGATGCTGATCACCGCATCGTAATCCCCAACCGTGTCTTTTAGTTCATTAATATATTCGGGGTCGCACTGCCTTTCCAGCGTGTGTTCGCCAACCACCACATCCAGGCCTTCCTTCCGTCCATGAATGCGAAGGCTGGAAGCGAGGATACCCACTTCTTTGGCGCCTCCCACATTACACACCGTTACGCAACCTTTACATCCAACCACAAGGATTTTCTTAAAATCCTTTACCATTTCAAGCAGTTCCTTGATCGGTTTCGATTCTGCAACAATCATTGTTATTCCTCGCAGCGTTTAATAAGTTCTATGCGGTCGGGACTGGCCCCAGCCCCTTGACGGTGTCGACCATTTGGTTCGCCACTTCCACAAATTCCTGGCCCCTTCCGGCACTCATTTGGAACACATTAATCCGTTCCGGTTCAATGTTGAGGCCTTCCAGAATACCCTTGACCTGTTGAACCCGTTTGGCGGCTTTGGAAATGCCGCTGATATATTGGCAGCTGTCCGTCTGACAGCCTGCCACATAAACACCGTCCGCACCTTTTTCAAAAGGTTTCAGAAGATGCAGGGTCTCAATTCTTCCCGTACAGGGAACCTGAATCAGTTTAATATTATCCGGTAACGCCTTTTTCATGCCGTGGGAAACTTTGGCAGCGGATGATGCACAATTTGAGCAGCAAAAGGCGACAATTCGAGGTTTGAAGTCATCCATATAACCATCTCCTTCAATGATGAACAGTTGTTATGGTTTTCAACCGGCGGCTCCCATGGCTTACATAGAGCCCTCAGTTGATAATCTATTGGGTGGCCAAAAGCACTGAAGGTGCTTCAGTCAGCATTTGATCGCTGCAACTGGCCATGAATATCGCCTTTCCGGGGCATTCCGCGACGCACATGCCACAGCCCCGACAGAGAGAAGCGTCAATGAAGGCCGCTCCGATTTCCCGGTCGATGACCGGGATTTGAAAGGGGCAGGTCCTTACACAGGTGCAGCACACAGCACATTTTTCGGTATTCACGTCCGCCACCAATCCGCCCACCTGGATCGTATCCCGGCAAAGCAGTTCCAGGGCTCTGGCAGACGCGGCTTTTCCCTGCGCAATACTTTCAGACACCCCTTTGGGGTAAGCTGCCAGGCCGGCCATGTAAATGCCTTCTCTTGTGGTGTCAACGGGCCTCAGCTTCTCGGGTGATTCGGCGAAGAATCCATTTTCATCCAGATCAACGCTGAAAATATCGGCCAGTTCCGCATTGCTGGTTCCCAGAATGGCCGTTTGAAGCGAAATAAAATCAGCTTCCAGCAGAATCGGTTTCTGAAGAACCTGATCATGCACCACCACGTTCAACTTATCGCCCGCCGCCTGAACTTCAGGCTTCTTTTCCAGTTCATAGCGGATAAATATCACACCTTTTTCGCGGGCTTCCCGATAGATAAGCTCCCGCTCGCCAAAGGTCCGCATATCGCGATAGAGGATGTAAATGTTCATATCCGGGTTTTTGGCTTTCAGATCGATTGCCGCGCGAACCGAAAAAGAACAGCAGATGTTGCTGCAATGGGCACAGCCCAGATCGCCGCGGGAACCGACACATTGAATAAAAACGGCGGTATCGGCCTCCTCCAGTGAAGCGGGATCGTCCATGAGCCTTTGTTCCAGCTCGGACCACAGCAGCACATTCTGATGCTGGCCGTACAAATATGCCTCGGGTTCGCGGGCGGTTCCACCGGCCGCCAGGATGACGGAACCACAGGGGACTTCCTTTTCCGATCCATTCTGATTCACGGTTGTTAAAAAACTGCCTCCGAATCCCCGGTTGGCCTTGACAGTGGTTTCCGTCATCACCGTGATGTTTTCGTCCTTCTCAATGGCATCCACGAGGCCTTTCAGGTGTGCCTGAACATCATAACCCTGCCAGGTCGTGGCGATGTGACGGCCGTTGCCGCCCAGTATTTTTTCTTTTTCCACCACCGTGACGGGGTACCCTTTACGGGAAAGTGCCAGAGCGCTTTCAAGGCCCGAAATGCCGCCGCCCACCACCAGGGCGCTTTTGGTGACCGGCACCTGCTTAAGGGCCGGGGCGCTCAGGAGCCCTGCGCGCGCGACTCCCATGCGAATCCGATCCTGAAGCTGCCCTCCGGGGTCTTTTTCAGCCATGTTTCGCAAATCGACCATTTCATAGAGGTAGGGATTCAGCCCCGAGAGCTTCAGGGCTTCCTGCAGCAGGTTTTCGTGAATAACCGGTGTGCAGGAAGCGAAGACCAACCGGTTGGTGCCGGTCGCCCTGATTTTGGCGCTGAGTGTCATCCGTAAATCCCCGTTCACGCCGAATGTGGCGGCAACACCCGGCGCCTTTGAAGCATATGCCGCTATCTGTTCCGCGATGCCGGGTTCCATATCGGGGCACAAGTGCCAGGCAAACAGAATGGCGGGCGCCTTTTCATCGTCGGTTGCGGGTTCCGGATATTGTTCCGGGGGTGAAAAAGGTTCGGGTTGGATAACCGCCGCCACTTCAGACGCGGAAGCGGCCGCCTGAATAAGGGACTGGCCGATATCGTTGGGTCCTGATGCGCCACCGCATACAAAAATGCCGGAAATGTTAGTGGAAACGGGTTTGAAGGGTTCGCTTCCGATGAAGTGATCGGGCGTCAGGTTAAGGCCTATCCGGTCGGCGATTTGCTGGGTCTGTGCTGCGGGTCTGAGTCCCACGGACAGGACCACCATATCAAATACTTCACTGTGGCCTTCACCCTTTTCATCTGCATAATCGATCATGAGATTGTCGGTTCCGGTTTCAACATCCACGGTATGAACACGACTTCGAATGAGCCGAACATCTTTTTCTACGGCATCGTTCAGATAGTCTTCAAACCCTTTTCCGTGGGTTCGCATGTCCATATAAAAAATGGTTGTTTCAATGTCTTCGTCGAAGGTTTTGGTGTTTACCGCTTCTTTAAGGGCATACATGCAGCAGACGCTGGAGCAGTAGGGGGCATCGCAATGGTTGATGTCCCTTGAACCCACACACTGGAGCCACGCGATTTTCTGCGGTTTTTTGCCGTCAGAGGGCCTTTTGAGGATGCCGCTGTTGGGTCCCAGCGGTTTTTGCAGCTGTTCGTATTCAACGCTGGTGACCACATTGGGGTTTAGTCCGTATGGGTAGGTCACCTGTCCCGTGGGATCAAAGGTTTCAATCCCCACCGCCAGAATAATGGCGCCGACAGTCAACTCTTTCTTTTCTCCTCCCCTTTCCAGGGTCACCTTGAAATCGCCGAGTGTTCCGGAAAGGTTCACCAGTTGTGTGTCCAGCAAGACTTCTATGTTAGGATCCTGATCGCAGGCGGCAAGGCGAGGATCTAGCTTGCAGCACGCGCAAAGAGGATAAAATCGATGAAGGCTGGGTAACATGCCGCCCAATGATGCCGCGCGTTCAACCAGGTGGACACCATAGCCTGCGCCGGAAAGGGAAAGCGCCGCCTGAATGCCGGCAATACCCCCTCCGATGATCATAATCGGGCCTCTGGGTTTTTCTTCACTCATAACAATTGTCTCCCGCATTTTGAGCTGATGGTTTAGGGATAAACAGGGGGCGGTCAACAGGGAAAAGAATTATGTGCCGACCATTTATCCGTTATTCTTTTTGATCCAATAGTGTGCTTTGTGAAATTTGTTACTTGCCATACAGACCGCTACGCTGTCAAGAAAAATGTCAGTTATTCACACGCTGTTTTATCATTGCGTAATTTTTCTGAAAATCCACCGAGCAGCAAGTGTATTGCATACGGATGGTCAGCCCGAGCTTTTGCGCCTCCCTCACGGCCTGATCGGACCAGACCGCCATGCGGGTGATACCGGCCCCAATGGCCAGCGTTTCTATTTCCAGTCCGGTTTTATCACGGGGCCTTTCGCATCCAAGTGAGATGGGAACTTCCGGCATCAGCAGACGGGCCTGCGCCACGAGGCGTGCAATTTCCAGCGGGGAAGGGGCAGATACCCCTGCCATGGGTGTGCCTTTTTGAGGCGTCAGCACCACAATCACCAGTACGTGGGGTGCATGGGTGCGAATTATTTCCAATGCCTTCATTTCCCCTCTTATTTTGCCGTGAAAAAGTCCGGTCACGATATGGGGGGCCAGTTGAAGTCCGCTTTCCTTAATGGCTGAAAGCGCTTTTAGAACCGGGTCCAATCCATCCAGGTGATAGATGGCGGCGGCCGTTTCGTCGTCGCCCATGACGTCAATGAGCCCCTGTTTTACACCGGCATTCTTGAGGGCGCGGCAGGTTTGGTGATTGGGAAAACCCGTGTGGGCGGATAGAAACAGCTCCGTTTCAGCATTGATCTGTGTAATGGCCGGCAGGAAACGTTCCCAGGGGAGCCGTCCACGCAGGTCGGAACCGCCGGTCAGCAGTACACCATGTGCCCCTTTCTTTGCAAAAGCCCTGCAACGCCTCACCAGATCTTCAGGGGTTTCGGATTTGATCATGGGCCGCAACAAAAGGCCTTTGCAATGTTCGCACATGAGGTGACAGTTGCCACCGGTAATGGAGACTGCCGGGTAACGGCCCCGGATATTTCCGTAGCGGATCATGCCGGGAAGATACAGATCCAGAGTTTTGCCGTGATGTTTTCTGGTAACCTGCCAGGCGCTTTGAAAGAGTTCCCGGTCCTCAGCCGTTAAACGTGTTTCTGTTTCCGGCAAAGCAGATTTTCGACTTTTGCTTGACATGGACTGGTGAAAGCATAGATTGAATTTCGATGGGAAAATTTACCTTTTCCGGATGGACACCATATCTAAGCAGCCATCGTTGGAAAGGACGATCAAAAAATATCCATATCTCGAAACGGAGCCGGGGTCAACCGATTATCCCCTGAAACTGCTTACATGAACAAAACCAGAACCCTTTTTTTTATCAGTCTTGGCTGTGCCAAGAACCGTGTGGACAGTGAGCACATGCTGGGTATTTTAAAGCGTGACGGTTATGAGCCGGTGGATGAAATTGAACAGGCCGGGTGTGTGGTGATCAACACATGCGGCTTTCTCCAGGAAGCGGTTCAGGAAGCCATCGACACCATTCTGGATGCGGCACGTTTCAAGGAACGGGGAACTCTCAAAAAGCTGGTGGTCGCAGGATGCTTTGTGCAGCGCTACGGCTACAAGCTGCGAACGGAAATCCCCGAGGTGGACGGCTGGCTTGGCACCGCGGAAATACATCGGATTGTAGATGTGCTCAAAGGGGATTCGGGCGGAGAGACCGTGCCCATGCACATCAGCCGTCCGGTTTTTCCGGCGGATCATTGCCTGCCGAGGATCCGGACGACGCCCTTTTACACCGCGTACCTGAGAATTGCCGAAGGGTGCGCCAACAGGTGTTCCTATTGTCTCATACCCAAACTGAGAGGGCCTTTCAGAAGCCGTGCCATGGATGCGCTGTTTTTGGAGGCCTCGGAGATGGCCGCCCAGGGTGTCAGGGAACTCAATCTGGTGGCCCAGGATACCAGCCGTTACGGGGAAGATATTTATGGGGAACGGCGCATCATGGCTTTGCTGGAGGGGCTTTCCTTGATTGAGGGATTTCAGTGGATTCGACTGTTGTATTTTCATCCCGACCGTTTAACGGAAACATTTCTTGATTTCATGGATGAAAACGAGCGAATCGTACCCTACCTGGACCTTCCATTTCAACACTCCCATCCGGCGATCCTGAAAGCCATGAGACGAGACTCCGAAAGCACTACACCGTGGGATCTGATGACCATGATTCGGAATCGCAAGCGAAGGATTTACATCCGTACATCACTGATGGTGGGTTACCCCGGCGAGACCGAAGAGATGTTTGAATCACTCTGCGATTTTGTGAAGATGGCCCGGTTTGATCATCTGGGGGTGTTTGTTTTCAGTCCGGAGGAGGGGACATCGGCATTCCGCCTGCCTGATCCGGTGGACCATGAAATCGCTCTTGAAAGACAAAAACATCTGATGAATCTGCAGGCCGGTATTTCAAAAAGCCTCAATCAGGCGAAAGTGCGCGAGGTGCTGCCTGTTTTAATCGAGGGCGAAAGCTCTGAGACCGATCTGTTGCTAGAAGGGCGAACGGCAGGCATGGCACCCGATGTGGACAGCCGTGTGTTGATTAATGAGGGGGAGGGGAGGGCAGGTGAAATTATGCCGGTGTTGATCACTGAAGCCCATGAATACGATCTGGTGGGTCGGATTCTAATGGATTGATAGCATACCTCCCCGGCATTGATTTCGATAAATTTGAAAAACATATACATGCGTACGTTTTGGATGTGCAAAAGTATCCGCTAAGCCCGAGATGAAAAAGAAGTTTCATCACGCATGCTTAGATTGCGTATGTGTAATTTTTCGGTCACGATACCGGTTTACGAATAGGATAATCATTCTTGAGTTGAACGAATGCTTGAAGGGCTTTTGCGGAGCTGCAGCTTAGCAAAAGCCCCTCTCAAAGAAAATGTTAGGCGCCTATGTTCGGTCTATTCTCTAAATGCTTCGCCGGCAATATATGTGTCAAAGAATTCCTGAAACTTTGTTACCTTGCCGGCCTTTATTGTGACTAAGTGTACAAAGTCTGATTCGTACATCTTACCTGTTGGAATAGCACGACATTTCATGTACCCCACCACAGCAACTGAGTCATCATTTGTCAGCATTTTTTTCGGTTCCAATATTAATATGTCTTCTGCTTTTTGACCGATGTTTAACCATTCTATGAATCCTTGATGGCCATGGCGGGTGCCGCCTGCTGGATTGAATGGATTTTCTGGCTCTCCCCATTCGACATCAGCACTGAGCAATCCAACAATTGTATTAATATCTCGTTTGGAAAAAGCTGAATATAATTGATGAACAATTTTTAAGTTTTCTTCACGAATATTCATTTTGTCCTCTTTTAATGGCTTTACTTTAGTCGCTTAACGTAGAAGTATGTTGCGGTTCACATGAATGGCGAGCTTGCACGGCATTTATGGTAGACAGCGGCCATCACGCCGTCAGCTAAACTGTTCGGGTTCGGCCGCTGTTTAGGGATGTTTCCCAGCAACTCGGCCGAGTCTATTCGACCAGTTCTATCTCGGTCGGCCGCCAAGACTTGTCGAAAAATGCCTCCAGTGGGCTGTATAGTCGCAGAATAATGAACCAGCCTTTCTTGGGATCGGTTTGAATCCAGTTGCCGCGCGTCACGCCTTCGGACTGTTTCGGACCGAAATAGATGGTCGTGGAGCCATCCGCGTCGGACACGGCAGCGGGCGAAGGATAACTTTGGCTACCAGCGCGGGGGTAGCGCTGCGGAGTTTGTAGCATTGACCGCGTTTGGTTGTCATACAGCGTGAGCGACCAAAAGGCAGCCGCGGGAATACCCTTCGGCAGTGTGCACTTGTATGTTTTGGCGCCGTCGTAAGGGGTGCCGTCCGAATCGAGAAAGCCCATCAGATACTGTGAGCCAACGCCGGGGATGCGCATGATCATGGCTGGCGAATCGAGCGTGTAGCCGTAGTAGAACGCGGTCCGGGAATCGAGCGTCCGCGCACCGGTCGACGGATACGGCTTGAACATGCCCTCTTTGGTGAATTGGGGAGGAGGCGTTTCGAAGAAAGCGCCCCCCTCAAACAACATGTTTCCCCACATGGAGTCCGGGTAGTAGGCCCATTCGGGATGCGAAACGCTGAACCGCCAATTCAAACTGCGTCCAGTCGCATTGCCGATGGCTGCCGCATCGGCGAGGATCTTTTTCATCCGTGCATCGGGATTGAACGGCTTGCCGTGGACGATGCCGATGGCTGCAAGTTGCCCCGCGAGTTCCACATCGTAGCTGGTTGCCGGCTCCTCCTGCACGTTTTCGTTGATCATCTCGAAGAACCCGTAATCGCTTGGCGGGATCGTGTTGAACGATTTACCGCTCGCCTCGACGAACTTGGTTTTGGGGATGGGTGGATTCTTGCCGAGCTTTATCTCCCCTTCCAGGGCGGTGGCAATGCTCGTTCCATAGCCGCCGGGCGTATAGGGGTAGATCTTGATATTCTTCTTGCTGTTTTCAACGGTCAGCTTGGGGTCGTCGTCGACCAGGAATGCGCGTGCCGCGTAAAGCACACGATTGGTCTTGGAGCGCGCGATAAAAAAACCGCCATCCGGCAGCGGGCCGTCATAGCCAGGCGGCACGAGTAAATACCTGCCCCCCTCGCCTCGGTCGGGGCCGGGACGGCCAATGTCGATAATCCACGAAAACCACATGTCGTTTATCGTGCCCAGTCCGTTGGGCGGCTGTTCGAGCACCATGGGACCTTTGGTCAGGTTAATGGCCGAAATGTAATAGACCGTGTCGGCGTTAGCGGTGAGGAACAGCGAATGGGAATCCATGAGTTCGGAAAAGATGACCACTGTGTTGTCCTCCGCGCCGATGCTTAGAAGGCCCTGACGGATCGCATACGCCGAAGCGCCGCGGAAACTGTTGTTGTAAACGTTCAATGCGCGTGTGAGGTCGAGGGCATCGCGAACCTTCAGAGCGGTTTCCAAGGTCGGGGCGCCGTCCGTGAACTCGAGAGTGCCCATGTGCGTCTCGAGCTTGTCGGGCGTCGTGATCGAAGCCAGCGGTGGTTTGAAGTCTTGGCATACTCCTGGTGTGTAGTTAACTAGCAGCATCAATAATCCAATCAACAGCATTCGCAACGTAATCATCATGTTTCTCCTCATCTCGGTTGAATATTAAAGCTGGGCGGCATTACTCCAGCCAGCTAGTGATTATACAGATCTGTTTATCATGTGAATTGTTATGAGATAGCCTCGCCCAAACTCATTTCGTAATCCGAAAGCCAAAATATCGTAAAGATCGAAAAAGCTGTGATATCATCAATCAGAAAATTTGAAAAAATGCTGAGATTGATTCGATCACCTTAGGGCCGGTCGGCTTTTGGTTGATTGAGAGAATCTAAACAATTCAGATGACTTGTGATATATCGATTTACACATTCTTGCATCAGTCCGAACCGGCTAAAGGCTGAAATAGCTTTTCAAAGAGAAATGGTATCCCTAAGAAAATTTACTCCCAAATACTTGAGCATCGGATAATTATCCTTGAATTGAATATTGCTGATCAGCGACCTTGCCAGAAGACCGCATAGCAATGTCGACAGTTTTCACGGCATCTACTGCATTAGCCGGATTAGCCCAATCGTCGTAGTTATATAGTTCATAATGATTGCCTCCACCATAAGCTCAAATACAAAGGGCAGACCCTTCAGGGAGTATTTGGATTCATTCGGCAGGCATCACGATGGCATAACCGTGGCAAGCCAATCGAACATGCGCTGGTCGTAAAGGCCGCGTGCCTTAGGCTCGCAATGCCAATTGGCCCCCTCCCCAGCCGTAAACCGAACTATTGTTTTCGGACAAACAAGCGCTTCATAGACCTCCTTGGACTGTCCAGGCCAGAATTGCTCGTCCTCGGGGTCGGCTATGAACAACGGGCATTGAATTTGCTTGATGACATCCCGGACGTTGTATTGGCGCACCTTCCTGTACAGGTCGTAGAAACTTTTTGCCTTATAGGGTTTCATTCGCCATTCCATGTTCTGTCGCACCACGTCATCGGCGTTCTTGAGACCCTCATCCATAGCCTCGTTGAACTCCTTTTCCTTCCCGGCATCAAGAAGATCACACACCTCCTGTGGGAGCGCGCGAAAAAACGGAACGGAAACATCCATCACGCCTGGGTCCGCAATACCGGCTGCGATACGGTGTTCAAATGCAAGGGCGCGAAGAATCCAGTAGCCTCCTTGGCTTATCCCCGAAAGGGCAATGCGGTTCGGATCAACGTCTTCACGTGGTTGTAGGTAATCAACTATCGTTGCTATGATTTTTTCCCAGTCATGGCGGAAAGGAACATTCTGCAGCCACAACATGGCATTCTGGCCGGGGCCATCAAAAACGAGGCTAGCATATCCCCTCTCAAGCGCCGCAGCTACACCCAAAGTCCACATACCGCAGGTAGCGCCGTCACTGCCATTATTAAAGATGATCGTGGCCCATGGCCTTTCGGCTTTGTCAGGTCGGAAAAAGTACCCAGGCATTGAGATTCCTTCATGCGGTATATTCACCTTCTCGGCCGGTGGATTCATGTAGGAACAGAACAGCTCCCAGGACCTCAGGTGTCGTTTCCAGGCATGCACACCTCTCGACGGATCCTTTGTACCATCGATAAAAATGGCAGACGCTGCAAAATAGCTGGCGGCACGCAAAAAAGCCTTTCTCGCGCTCACTTGATTGTTCGACGAGGCGCTCTTCTCGGCAATTCTTTGTATACGCTCTGCGGTCGCAGACCACTCTCGATACCATTTCTCAAAATCGCCTGACGGGATGCGCTCAACCGTCGCTAAAATTTCCCCTGCATCGGCTGCGCCGTAGTGACAACTACCGAGGAGAATCTGAGCTTCAAAATCCATCTGCTCATGATCCATGAAATATCGTTTTTGTTTTGTATCGCTCACTTACTCCCCCCTCTCTATTTCTTGGTCTAAACGTGGCGTTCACCTGCGGGCCACGCAACAGGCCGTCAGATGTAACGGCGTATGTATTTTCTCCTTCCCACTGTCTACCAACCATCCCAGCGGAATTTACAGACATGTACCAAAAGGCAACTGCCACTATTTGAGGCCGAGTGCATCACGGAGGTACTTTAGTCCCGTCGTCTGTCCCTGCAGGTTGGCGGTCTGCAACCCATCCTCGATGAAGCTGAGCATGTCGGCGTAGGCTTTGAAATCTCCGTCCTGCGTGTTGTTTTGGGGCGCCGTGTCCGCATCAGACCAGGCACACGTGAATGCGTGAAGCGTTCCGGTCGTTCCTGCCGCGACGCCGAGCGTCGGATTGTCTGTGGTGGTGACCGTGTACTTCGTATAGATCAACTCATGCACCAGGTCCGGTGGGTTGTTATCGCTTGCTGCCGCACTCCAAGTTAACTCAGGTGGGCTCGTTAGCGGATCGACCTCGAAGATTTGCAGGTTGGGAACGGTAACGCAGGTGCCACTCCCTTTGGCTCCGGAGCAGAACTGGTTGCCTTGCCATAGCCCCTTGCCGAACAGATACGCGATGTCGATCCCGACGTTCGCGGCGGAGCCGCCGGGCGTGTAGATTTCCTGAACGTTGTCGAAAGCCACGATATTGAAACCGTCCGCCTCATTGTTCAGTTGCAGGAAGCTCACAAGCTGGGCTACGCCCGAGTTGTCGACGGGGCCGCCGTCCGCGATTTGGACGATCTTCGCCGCCGCCAAAGCTTCGACCGTCATTCCGTTCGCCACCACATGCTTCATGTTTCCCGCTAACTGAAAGTTGAGAGCTGCATCCGAAGCCAGGTACGCCTCCTCCCAATCTCCGGTCACCACGCCACTGGCTGCGAAACCCGCAGCCGCGCTCGAAGCCGCAGCCGCGGTCACAACGGGAACGTGATCGTTTGTCAGAGGGTTTTCGATGGTGGCCGTAGCCGTCGCCGGAGAGTAAAACGCGTTTTCCGTATAGCCCAGATTGAAATGGGGCCCGTCCGTGCCCGCCCCTGCAGCCGGGAGAAAAGGGGGTGCCGTGAAGGTTGATCCACTGGGCATGCTTGAGAAGGTCACCGGCGTCACATCGGGGGCGGCCCCGCTCTCCCCGCTGCAAGACGCCCCGCTATCGCCGTTCAGTACCGGTTTAGAGGGCCAAAGGCACGCCTGATAGTATTGCTTGTCACCCCCTTCTTCACCTAGTACGGCCTCCGTTGTCAGCATGGTCGCCGCGAGCAGCAACGGCTTCCCCTCCGCCCACGTTTGTCGCTTTCCGCTCAGCTGCTCGGTGATCGGGTAGTCCGTGAACACCAAATCCTCGACGACCTTGTGCCAATAGGTCGCATTGTCATCCGTGTAATATGCGAAGACGCACGCGGAAAACTTGTTCCCGCTCAAGCTGTGGCAGTCTGCCTGGTCGAACAGATATTGCTGCTGGCCAAGCCATCCGGTTGCTTCCTTTCCTGCTACCGACCACGTGTTGATGGCGTTCTTAGCCTCGATCGCCGTAACGAAATCAGCCGAGTACATCAGCATCGTGCTGAACCAGCTTCCGCCAGAGTTTGAGGAGACGGTGCCCACATTTGCGAACACATCTTCGAGCTTTTTGCTACCGCCTTCCAAGAGCGACAGGGTCCAGCCAGCGTGGGCGGTATGCGCGCGCCAACCACCGCCCGAAAATGCCACGTGCACTGAATCGGGCGCAAGCGCTTCAGGTTCTCCTTCCCCTGACGGTGCAGAGGAGTCGGAGGAACTGCATCCGATGGCATAAAGAATAATGAACGCGGCGAGTACAAGTTTCCCGGAATTATGAGTCATCTGTAGTTTCCTGAGCCAGTTCATGGTTACACCTCTTTGCCCTTTCCAAATGATTTTACATTCTCTCTTACCATTTTACGCATGACCGGAATGAATGGATCCGGCTGTCAGGACGATCGTAATGTTATCCATGCCAAAACGATCTTGTTGCCAGAAAAACAATCCTTACCTGGTGATTTTACACACAAGAATGTATGAAATTCCATTAACAGTCAAGAAGTTGGTACACTGTACAGTGAAAAATTCGATGCGAAATATTAAACCCGATTGAGGTTCTGCACAGATCAAGCAGATATTGGAGTTGATAAATTTGCCGCCTATCCGGTCGCGGGAAATCGCCTCATGTATTCATGTAATGACGCACATCTGCCAAGATGTCGCAAGAGTACCCCAAATGGCCGCCGGCGGGGTATCATTTGGTTCCGGCAATTCTGTTCGATGTGTCTGTCGAGATATTGCCGCCATGAATCAGGACATAAGTAATCATTTTTTAAGTACCCAGTTGTTTTCATAGATACTGGCATGATGGTAACCCCCTGGATTGGGCAAATCAAGTAGGGAATGGTATTGGTATCTTTAACAAAATCGAGGTCGGGATACTCCGCTATCGGATCATGATGCTTGACTTTAAATTTACACAAAATTCGGTGTTAAAGGCCATTTTTTGTTACTTGCCCTTCTGGGACCCGACCCAATATATTGTGGTTGGGAATACTTCGATTTTATTCCAGATACATAGCAGGTATTGCCGGGTGCTGGCGCTAATTATTCCATCAAAACCATTGCAAAAAAATGCCATGAGCCGAATGTTTCTTTGCGGGTATCGATCTGAAAACCGTTTCTTCGGGCTGTTTTGAAAACATCAATTCCGCACGCTTCCAGCATCGGTCTTATCCTTGTTTTTTTGACTTCCTTTTCTGAAGACTCACACGGAGCCTCGTTTTTCCCCGTGGGTCATGTGCCCCCGAAGCTACTGGTCCCCCCGCTTGGTCCGCCCCCCGCTGAAAGCGCCGTCAATGCGAAAGCTTTGTAAAACCCGTTCTGATACGCCTCACCTTCCAGACGGCAAGCGATTTCGGTCAACATCTGCCCATCCTCTCCACAGAGCAGAATTGCCCGGGAGTATTCCACCATCACTTCTTTGACCTCATCGATATCAGGCGTCTCGGGTGGATGATACCCGTCTTTACCATACATGGGACAACCATAAACACATTTCCACTTCACCCATTTTTCCACCACGATGGAGTCTGTGTCGATGACCTTGGACTTTTTGGCTCCCATTTCAAGGGCAAGTGATGCCATATCGTCAATCGTCACGGTCTTTTGTGCGGGCGGGTTGCTGCTTTCAGGCTGCATGCGAGATATGTCGAATTGTTTCAGCATCTGCGAATTCATGTCCTCCGTTTCAGGTTTACGCGCTCTTATGAGCACGCCCTTTGTTTTGGGCGAGCTTTTGAAACCCGTCTCAGAAACCCGCTCAACATCCACGAACCCAGCTTCATTTAATCCTGCCAGAAATTCCATTTCCGGTACGGCGCCACCCTCTCACTGAAACCAGGTCTCAACCCGTTCTTTGAGATCTTTGGAAACAGCCTGGGAGGCGAACTGATCCGCCAAAAATAGCTTTCCCCCCGGTTTTAAAAGCTTGTAAGCATACTGAACGGCTGTCGCTTTTTCGGGGATGAGGTTAAAAACGCCGTTAGAAATAATCACATCAAACCAACCGTCCATGCCTTTCAGGCTTTGCACATCTCCTATCTGAAAATCAACATTTTCGGCTTGCATCATCGCTTTGTTGGAATTGGCTTTCTGAATCATCTCCGCAGTCAGATCAAGGCCCAGTACTTTGCCAGCGGCACCCGCCAATTCTCCCGCCAAAAGGGCATCCACACCCGCGCCGCAACCAATATCAAGGACATGCGCTCCCGAAGGAATTTCTCCCAGTGAAAATGGATTGCCGACACCGCAATAGGAATCGGCCACCGCATCCGGCAATGACTCGACGAGTTGACCGTCATATTGAAGCTTTTTGAGCCCATCCCGCCCTGTAGGGTACTTAAAATGGCCCTCGGGGGTTTTGGCGACCTTTTTGTATTTATCCCGAATTCCAGCATCGATCTGTTCCAGATCTCGAGCACTCAGCTGAGAAGTCATCACACCCGCCTTTCCTATTCAGCGTTCCTGATACAATGCTTAAAAATTAAACACCTTTCCCTCGGCAACCAGATCGATGAGATGGGGCGCACCATCCAGCATCATATTGGAGAAAAATTTCGACTCGTCAACCTGACGAGCGTTCGCGCACGGAGGTCAGACCCCAATGGGAACCTCATTTTCTTCCAAATATGGAAAGTAGTCGCCGGGACAGTCGCCAGTGACGGTCTTTTCGGAAAAATCCCGGGTTTTGTCGGCCCAGAGGGTCCCATCGTCCAGAAAGAAGACATGTACGTTGTGACCCTTTTCATGGGTGATTTTGGCAAGCTGAAAACATCTAGCCGCTGAATTCACATCGGTTTTGCTGAGTGTGTAGATGAAATTGGCCATATTCTCCTCCTTCAACCCCTGTCAAATGGATCGCAGAGTTCCAATTCGCTGATTATTTGACGGTCATGTCTTTATGGACATGCTTCGATATCGGGTCTTTTTTTTCAGTAATTCCATTAACGCTTTCTCGTCCAGTTTGCCGGCATCGTATTTCACCTTTGCCTCGCGTCTCAAAGCGGTGACTTCGTAACTCATAATACCTGCGATCCCGTCCAGGGCCGCCGCGACAAGCGCCTCTCAAGACGGTCAGTTTAAGTTTGGAATGTCCAGCAACACTTCTTTTTCTTCAATTTCTCCCATGACAACCTCCCTTTTAATAATGTGTTAACATTTCTCTATTTTCTTCCCACTTGCCGGCGGAGTCCTCAACCTAATCTATCTTAAAATCCGCTTCAGTTTTTCTAATGGCTTGCTTCTCGCACCGCCTCCGACAGGGATTCCATATCCGGAATGTTGTCAAAGGCAATGGATTCATTGATTACAATTGAAGGCACAGCGGGCATACGTCCGCAAATTTTACCCAGTTCAGCATGGCGCACAACGCCATCGCGAGACCCTACATCGACCACCTCCCACGCCAGAATTCCCGGCTCGAATTCCGGTGCGATTTCCTCCAGAATGGCTAATGCGAGATCACACATCATGCACCCTTTCTTCTTCGCAACAATCTCTACCATAAC
>JAJDOH010000196.1 GCA_022340265.1 Deltaproteobacteria bacterium
GTTATGCATCGGTTGTCATTCGGCATTGGAAAGTCTCACTTGGACCCGCTCGGAAGCGCCGGCAAAGCTGAAAAGTATATCCATTTGATCCACAACCAGGACCGTATGACGCTTTGCAGAAAGGTTCAGTTTATGGCTGACGCATCCCAGAGATAATCTCTCACCGAAAAGCGGGTTGACCCATTAACCTCTCATGAATGTTTGTCAAGCATTAAACATGCCAGGAGAGTGAAGGTTGAGGATGCCACAGGAAAAGGCCTATTTCAGCGTCAATACCTGCCAATTTAATCAGCTCATATGGAAAAATCCGGAATTTTACTTCTGGAATTTCTTAAACTCGGGTTAATTCTGAAAGAAGAATCGGGTCACTTCAGGAATTTTACCGTGCAAAGCATTACAAATTTTACAAACTGTAAAATCTCCCGACATGCCAAAGCCATGGAGAAAATCAAATCCGCTTATGGAATGAAATGTAATGGTGGGTCTACATCCTTTCCGGCAGCAGCAGTGTGCAAAAGGAATGTTTCAAACCATTTGACTTGAATAGACCGGATTATTGGCGTATCTTAACTTAACCATTTACCGCCAAGGGATGTCCATGTTGCTTTTTGACCAGCGGGACCGACAACTTCTGAACATCGTCAACGAGGTGCTCGCTAAAGACCCGACCCGTCAATACCGACGAGAAATGGTCTATCCCTACCTCCATCCCCGGGGCATCAAAGAACTTTCCGAATCCAAGGGACTCCGCATCGCCTTTGCCATCATCCATCTGCTGGAATCCATGGAAGGGGGGGGTCTAAATGACCGGCTAAATGCCCTTCGGTCTCTGAGAGACGAAGTCCTCCTAACCGCCGCCGGCCCCATTCCCAAAAACACGGCTCGGGTTCTGCTTCAGATCATGAAGGAACTGGTGAGGGCCCATGGAAGTGAACATCGCCAGCTTCAATTGGCCCATGATTTCAGGGCATGCGTATCCGGGAACCCCCGTGTGATTCGAGGACAGCTTCGAAAATATCATCTGCTGGAAATGCCGGAGGAGTGGAACCAGCTCTCCTTTGACGATCATGTGCATGACGCCAATACCAAGGGTCGAAAATCTTCCAGCCACCTCATCATGGATGCCTGGATCAAGGGAATTCGCCGTTTGAGAGTCGTCTATTACAATTGTCTGGAGGCCAGGTTTGCGGTAGAGATTCTGGAAGCTGCCCGAATCATGGGTATCGACATTCGAATCGGCATAGAGTTTTATGCCACCTTCCGCGACCGTTATATACAGCTCATCTGGGTCCCCAGAGGCTTTTCCGATGCTCAGGACTTTTTGTGGTTTCTGGAAGAATCTTCCGTCAAGGAGTTGATGGCAGAAGGGAAGAGCGTCTGCAGCTACCAGAAAAAATACGTCCTTTCCATGCTGGATGCGTTTAACCGTAACCACGGGCCTGCCATTCAGAAATCGCTGGGGTTCGAAGTGCCATTTTTAAGCGTTCCGGAATTCCTCTCTTTTGTGCGAACGGGGCAGCCTTCACTTATTCATCTGGCGGAGTTCGCACACGCCAAAATGCTGCCCCCTATGGCGGAGCGGGTCAGAGCTCTTCGGGACAGCTATCCAAAAGGCTCACACGAAGAACGCCTTAAAATTGTGCACCTGGTCCAGACCATGAATCAGATGGATTCGGACAGCATCCTGGAGCAATACCTCCTGCCTGAAAAAAACCCGCAGATTCCCGATCCCAACAAACCGCAGCCAGAATCCGGAGCTCCCGGCCTGCTGAAACTTTCGCCGAAAGAAATCATCTCGCGGTTGTCGAAACTTCGCCAAGGCTACCGGATAACGTTAAATCTCAGCGGTCTTCAAGTGGAAGACGTGTTGGAATTGCTCTATGATTGTGAAGGGTCCATCAACCGCCTTGAAATTTTCAATCTGAAAGATTATGCAGCCGGAAAAACGGATCAGGTCCCTGGGATCTGCCGGCTTCAACAGGCCATCAACCTGGGTAACGTGATCCAGCTGAAAAAGTTGACACGCGATATCATTGGCAGGCTGGCTTCCCCTGAAAATGATCCGCAAAAGGATCGAATCGAGAAGCTCTCCGACATTCTTCACGACATTGCCACACTGCGGGATTTCTATAAAGCATCTCCTTTGAAAGCAAGAATCGGAAGCGATTCCACTGGCCGAAGTCCTCGGGTGCACGGCATGGGACTGGCCATCTTGGACACGCTGCCACGCCGGGCCCTGCGCGCGGTCGGTCGCGCTGAATCTCCGCGCGATCGCATCCCCATCGCCATCGAAGTCTTGAAACGCCGAACCGTGCGTCCGAAAAAAGGACCCACGCCTTTTACAAAAGCTTTTTACCGTTTTATTCGCCGGATGCCCGGAATGGAATCCATTGGAAGCCGAAAGACCCATGACTGGCTCATTGAACAGGAATCCACACGTTTTACTACCGATGCTGGCAACGTGATCACTCTGGGCGGAGTTCAGAAACATGCGGACAACGGTTTTACACTTACGCCCAGGGCGTTA
Organism: Deltaproteobacteria bacterium; assembly: GCA_022340265.1. GTDB lineage: Bacteria > Desulfobacterota > DSM-4660 > Desulfatiglandales > Desulfatiglandaceae > NaphS2. The sequence continues at coordinate 2,528 of JAJDOH010000196.1, forward strand.
AGGGAGAGAGCCCACAGACTCTCCTGGCGCTATCTTAACACCGGGTTCAAAAATTTCCTGAAAATCCTTGTCGGTTTCATACCGGCCTTTGCCACTTTTGCCCTGACCAAGGACTGGTGGTTCCTGGCCTATTTCGGCGCTTTTATCTGGTTTGGTATCACCGGCTTACGAAACATTGTTCAATCCGTATTGGGGGGTGGCGGTATCAAACGTTCCCCCCTGCTCAGGTGGAACGATTATGTGAAGTGGGAACGCCTGGCGGATTCACTGCTCTTTACAGGATTTTCCGTTCCACTTCTCGATTATGTGGCCAAGACCCTCGTCTTAAAAGAACTGTTCGGGATCACCACCGCATCCAACCCTGTGGCCCTCTACAGCTTCATGGCCTTAACCAACGGCCTGTATCTTTGCAGTCACAATATTTTCAGGGGTCTCCCGAAAGGTGCCATCTACGGTAACCTGTTCAGAAGTGTTTTAAGCATCCCGGTAGCCCTCTTGTTCAACTGGGCTGCAGCGGGTGTGCTGACGGCTTTTCATGTTCCGGGTGTTGACAGCATCCTTCAGAAGTGGGCGGCGGTTATTTCAAAGGGGGCATCCGATCTGGTGGCCGGATTGATTGAAGGTCTGGCGGATCGTTACCAGAACATTCAAACCCGTCTCAGGGACTACCGCACGAAGATGGAACAGATCTTTGAAACCTATGCCAGGGTCGAGCTGCTGTTTCCCGAAACCAATACGCTGGAAATCTTAAAATCTCCCGGAAGGCTAAGCACGGCAAAAAGCAGTGAAATAAGGGATCTGGGCAAAATTCTGATCATATTTTCACTGGATCTTCTTTATTTCTGGATGTATCAGCCCCGTGCCAGAAGTGCGTGGGAGTTGATCATAAAATCACTTACCCGTGAAGAACAGAGGATTGTCCTGGGATCTCAACAAATTCTGTCACAGCAAAAGAGGATCAGTTTGCTGATTGTTGAGGGATTACTGGGAAAGCATTTTTCCAAAGCCCTCTCGTTTTATCTGGATTGTTTTCAAGAATACCTGGATTCCCAAGAAAAAATGATGGAGAGGATGAAAGAATAGTTAGTGGTGCTCTTTTTGAAAAAACCTTTTAAAAAAAAATGGATTAACGGGCTGTTGTGTCCACGGGATCCCCATTTCTGAGTCCTGCGGGATTGGTCACAACCTGCTCCCTGTCTTCAAGTCCTGAAAGGATTTCAACCCGGTTATCATAGTAGGATCCCAGGCGAACCGGCTTGAACAGGGCTTTGCCGTTGTCAACCACAAAAAGACCCACCTTTCCGTTTTGTTCGGCCAGCCAGTTTGAGGGAATTTTGATGGATTTTTTTTTGCTTATGATGGGAAGTTTGACTCTCGCCGTCATTCCGTCTGCCATGCGGGGGTCGGGATTTTCCACCACCATTTCCATGGGGAAAAACCGCGTGTCTTTTTCAGCCGTGGGGGAGACGAAAAAGACCTGCGCTCTAAAGGTCTCATCGGGAATTGCATCCACCGTAAAATCAAAATTCTTTTTGTTTGAGAGGATGTGAAGGTCTCTTTCGTTGAGAGAAAGTTTTATTTTGAGACGGTCCAAGCCAATCACCGAGGTAATGGGGGTTCCCGCCGGGATGACCTCCCCCACTTCCACATCCCGATAGGCGATGGTTCCGGTGATGGGGGTCCGGATGATCGACTTTCGATAACGGTCCTCAGCCAGGGCCAGAGCTGCCTCCGCCTGTCCGGACTGAGCCCTGGCCGCGTTCACATCCTCAATGCGGGGTCCCTTCTTCGCCAGTTCCAGCCGCTGTTTCGCGGATGCCATTCTGGCTTTGGCCGTGCTCATCTGGCGCTCCGCCGCGTCGTAGGCGCTGTTGGATACCGCACGAATTTCATGAAGCCGGTCAATCCGCTTAAAATTCTTCTCTGCTTCTGAAAGGGCTGCTTCCGCCTCCGCCACAGCAGCGGTGGCAATCTGAATTTCCTGGGGCCGGCTTCCCCTCTCCATTTTGCTCAGATTGCTCTTTGCCGCATCCCTTGCTGCCGTGGCTTCCTGAATCTGTAGTCGAAGGCTGCTGCTGCCGATTTCAGCCAGAAGGTCGCCCTTTTTGACACGCTCCCCCTTCTCAAAATTGAGCTGCTCGACCATTCCGCCGATCTCATTGGAGATTTTGACCTTGAGATAAGCCACAAGCGCACCCACAACCTCAATCTCACCGCTGGGTGGCTGTGTATTGACCAATTTCACATTGACAAGGTGCTCCTTTTTCCCGGTAGTCCCTTCACGGGCCTGCCGGTTTTCCTTGGAAGCAACGGTCTCATCGCCGCATCCCGTTAAAACGAAAAGAAGGCACATTCCAAAACAAAAAGATCTGATCATGTCGCCCCTTACCATCGTTTAAGGTGCACTTGAATGGCTGAAATGGCCGCAGGGGTGACCCCTGATATTCTGGCCGCCTGTCCCAGGGAAAGCGGCCGGATCTTCCCCAGTTTCTCCCTGACCTCGTTGGACAAACCGTGAACGGTTTCGTAATCAATTCCCTGGGGAATTTTTTTTGACTCGAAGTGTTTTAGTTTTTCGACCTGCCGCTTTTGGCGCTCTATATACCCATCGTACTTTATTTGCGTTTCCACTTCCGTGCTGATGGCTTCATTTTCGCCAGCAAGCGCCGGATCGAAGCGGTGAAGGTGTTCAAAAAGGATTTCGCTTCGTTTCAGAAGCTGCTCAAGGGTGGTTGCTTTTTTGATTGGCGCTGTTTTTAGTGTTTTCAGCTGGTCCAGAATTCCTGGACGCGGTTTTAACTGCACTGTTTTTAATCGTTGCAGCAGGTTCTGAACCTGTTCCCTTTTTCCGCGGAAATCGGCATAAACCTCCCTTGAAACCAGGCCCAGTTCATAACCCAGGTCCCGCAACCTGAAATCGGCATTGTCTTCCCGTAACAGCAGACGGAATTCCGCCCTCGAAGTGAACATGCGGTAAGGCTCGCGGGTCCCTTTGGTCACCAGATCGTCAATCAACACACCCACGTATGCTTCAGCGCGAGACAGGATGACCGGAGTCTCACCGCGAACTTTTCTGACTGCGTTGATCCCCGCCAGAAGTCCCTGGGCCGCAGCTTCCTCATACCCCGAAGTGCCGTTGATCTGACCCGCATGAAACAGGCCCGCCACCCGTTTGGTCTCCTGGTTCGGTAAAAGCTCCAGCGGATTGATATAGTCATACTCAATGGCATAACCGGGGCGCAGGATTTCGGCCTTTTCGAGCCCGGGAATGGACCGCACCATCCTGATCTGAATATCAAGGGGTAAACTTGTGGGAAGTCCATTGGGATAGACTTCAAAGGTATCGAGTCCTTCCGGTTCCAGAAAAACCTGATGCCGTTCTTTTTCCGCAAAACGTACCACCTTATCTTCAATGGAAGGACAGTAACGGGCACCGGTTCCTTCAATGATGCCGCTGAAAAGCGGTGAGCGGTCCAAGCCTTCACGGATAATGCCGTGGGTTTTTGAATTGGTGTAGGTCATATGACAGGGGACCTGAGGCAGCGGAATTTTGGTGGTGGTAAAGGAAAAGGGTTTGGGGTTCTCATCCCCCGGCTGCACCACCAGACCATCGTAGTCGATGGTTCTGCCATTCAGCCGTGGGGTGGTGCCGGTCTTTAATCGCCCCATTTCAAAACCCAAAGCCGCCAGTTGCTCGGAAAGTCGGACGGATGCGGGATCTCCCATTCGGCCCGCTTCAAAATGATCCAGACCGATGTGCACCAGTCCCCGTAGAAAAGTACCGCTGGTCAGGATGACCGTCCGGCCCAAAACCTTTTCGTGAATCTGTGTTTCGACGCCATAAACCATTCCCCCTTTCACCAGCAGTCGGTCCACCATGGCCTGACGGATATCCAGGTTCGGGGTACTTTCCACCACGTGCTTCATGCGTTTTCGGTACAGATCACGGTCATTCTGGGAACGGGATCCCTGAACCGCCAGGCCTTTTCGCGTGTTGAGCCGCCGGAATTGAATGCCCGTCCGGTCGGCATTCTTGGCCATCTCACCACCCAGGGCATCGATCTCCTTGACCAGATGCCCTTTGGCCAAACCCCCAATGGCCGGGTTGCAGCTCATGGCGGCCACGTGATCCAGGTTGATGGTTAAAAGAAGGGTAGGATGTCCCATTCTTGCGGCGGCGAGGGCGGCTTCACAGCCGGCGTGACCTGCACCCACCACGATGACATCGTATTGTTTGTCACAGGTGCTCATGATGAAACTTCATTTCAATGTTCACAAAGCAGGCTGATTATCAAGGCGTTTGCGGCACCATATCATAATGTTACGCCCCTGGTTTTTTAACGACAATGGTATCATCACGGCCAGGCCCCACGGAAATAACGGAAATGGGAACTCCGGTAATTTCCTCGATGGCTGAAAGGTAGTCGAGGGTCGCTTTGGGAAGATCTTTTTTCTCCCTGACGGTGCTGATATCTTCCTTCCATCCGGCCATTTCTTTGTAGACCGGTTTACACAGTGCGGTTTTTCTCAGGCTTGCCGGCCTTTGATGAAAAATTCTGCCATCGATTTCATATCCCACGCAGATCTTGAGCGTGTCGAGACCCGTCAGCACATCCAGTTTTGTAACGGCCATACTGTCCAGGCTGTTCAGTCTGACGGAATCGCCAACAATCACCAGATCGAGCCAGCCGCAGCGCCGCCGTCTGCCGGTGGTAGCCCCGAATTCTTTTCCCTTTTCCTGAATGAAATTCCCGGTTTCATCATCCAGCTCGGTGACGAAGGGGCCCGCGCCCACCCTTGTGGTGTAGGCTTTCACAATTCCCAGAACATGATGAATCTGCCTGGGTCCCACCCCCGAACCCGAACAGGCGGTACTGGCAACGGGATTTGAGGAGGTGACGAAAGGATAAGTCCCATGGTCAATGTCCAGGTGGGTTCCCTGAGCGCCTTCAAACAAAATGGCTCTCCCTGATTTTGCCGCCTGATCCAGCTCAACGGAAACATCTGAGATATAAGGCGCCAATTTTTGCCCCATCACCAGATACTGGTCAAGGATCGGCCGTGCTTTCAAAGGGGGCGCCCCCAGAAATTTTTCCAGAAGAAAATTCTTCTCTTTGAGGTTTGCTCGAATCTTCTCTTCCAGAACGTCCGGTTCGGTCAGATCAATGGCGCGAATGCCTGTTCTGGTGACTTTGTCTTCATAGCAGGGGCCGATACCGCGGCCGGTGGTGCCGATCTTGTCTTTCCCCTTCGCCTTCTCCCTCGCCAGATCCAACGCTTTGTGATAGGGCATGATCATGTGCGCTTTTTCGCTTAAG
>JAJDOH010000218.1 GCA_022340265.1 Deltaproteobacteria bacterium
CAAAGATTGCGGAGGGGACGCCAAGCCAGGTATCCGCCGACAAAACGGTTATCGAAGTCTATTTTGGAGCAAAGGCCAATGCTGGAAGTTAAGCATCTCGAAACCTTTTACGGTAAATCCCAGGCCCTTTTCCGCGTGTCCCTAAACGTCGAGGCATCTGAAATTGTGGCTTTGGTGGGATCCAACGGTGCGGGGAAATCAACTCTTTTGAAGACCATATCCGGTCTTCTGCGTCCTGCCTCGGGGAGCGTCTTTTTTGAAGGGCGAGACATCACGGGGCACCCTTCCCATGCCATTGTTGATATGGGCATCGCCCATATCCCTGAGGGGAGAAGGCTCTTTCCCAACATGAGCGTCCTCGAGAACCTTGAGATGGGCGCTTATTGCAACCGCACATGGAAGCAAAGGGAGAAAACCCTTGAGAGGGTCTACGGGTTGCTGCCCCTGTTGAAGGTCAGGCAAAACCAATCGGCCGGGACCTTGAGCGGCGGGGAACAGCAGATGGTGGCCATGGGCCGCGGTCTCATGTCCTCTCCCAAGCTCTGCCTCATCGATGAACCATCTTCAGGCCTGGCACCGGTGATGGTGGATGAGATTTTTGAAATCATCGTGAGCCTGAGGGAACAGGGTCTTGCGGTCTTCCTGGTGGAACAGAACGTGCCCAGCACCCTGGAGGTGGCCGATCGAGCTTATGTCATCGAAAACGGAAGCGTGGTCCTCAGCGGGGGGAGTAAAGAGCTTCTTTCCAAGGAATCGATTCGAAAGGCCTATCTGGGTCTTTGAGAAACTGTCAGGACCGTTAATTTAGCAGCGCCAATTACACAATGAAGGAGGCTGATAATGCCGCAAAAAGAAGGTGAAACCAATTACAAATATGAGGATTATGCAGAGGATATGGCCTATCATCGGCTGCCCACAACGGATGCGCTGGTGAATCAGGAAATGAAACTGACCCTCGATTCGGGGGAGGTCTTCGATCTGCAATTCGCAAAGGCCAGCGAGGTGGACTGGAAAAGCGGTTCAAAGGGGGGGACCGATTGGTATGAGGCCATTCTTGTGGCACCCAACACCTACTATATCGATATGACCTTCGCTCAAACACCCCGGGAATGCCGCACCTTTTTCGTCAACACCGATTCTCGCCGGGTCCTCTCCATTGATACCCTCATGCGCGAGGGTGATGTGGGCAAGGAACCCCGTGCGGTTCAGGATTTCGTTCCTGGCGTGCTTGGCGATCCGTCCATCCCGCCAACGGGCATGAAGCCCGGGCCGACCCGTGATTTGATCGGGCTCAGGGCCCTTTATACCTACAATCCGAACCAATGTTTCGAGCATATTTATCTCAACGGGGAACGGTATGCCTGGCATTGCGTCGTGGGACCGCTGAAGGGGGAATCGGATGTGGAACTGCACATCACCTACAAGTTCGATGTGAACCAGTATGTTTTTTCCTGGCGCGAGTTCGGCCTGCCGGTTTGTACGGTATTCTTCCACAACTGGGATCAGATGAAAGAGACGGGAAAATTCTTCGCCATCGGCGAAGACGGGGCCATCGCCAATACCCCCGCGGGCGCTTTGATCCGGAAACTCTCCGTTACCTTCTACCCGGAAGAAAAGCAGCCCCTGTGATGACCCCTTTTTGAACCAGAAAAAATGTATCAATCGAAATGGAAGCAAAGGAGATAGAAAATGGAAATGCAAGGCGCGGTAATTTATGAACCATCGGGAAAATTCAATATTGAGAAACTGACCATAGACGACCCCCGTGACACGGAGGTGCTGGTGCGCATCGTGGCCACGGGGATCTGCCACACGGACCTGGCCGGGCGGGACCAACACATTCCGGTCCCGCTTCCCAGCGTTTTCGGCCACGAAGGGGCCGGTGTGGTGGAAAAGGTGGGGCCGCGGGTGACCAAGGTGGCGCCGGGGGATCACGTGGCCCTGAGCTGGACATGCTGCGGCACCTGTCCATCGTGCAAATCGGGCAACGATCCCTATTGCGAAAGCTTTCTGCCGCTGAACTTCGGCGGCGCCCGCCCCGACGGGAGTACCACCCTGAAAAAGGGCGATCAGGTGATCCACGGCAACTTTTTCGGCCAGTCTTCTTTTGCGGAATTGGCCCTGGCCGATGAACGGAACGTGGTGAAGGTGCCTGGGGATATTCCTTTGGAGATATTGGGGCCCTTGGGGTGCGGTATCCAGACCGGCGCCGGCGCGGTCATGAATTCGCTCCGCCCGAGACCGGGGAGTGCCATTGCCGTCTTCGGAATCGGCCCGGTGGGCATCAGCGCGGTGCTGGCGGCCCTCGTCTGCGGCTGCACCACCGTTATCGCGGTGGATATCCATGAAGGGCGTCTCGAAAAGGCAATCGAATTGGGAGCAACCCATACGGTCAATGCCTCCAAAGAGGATCCGGTGGCGACCATTTTGGATATCACGGGTGGCGGCCCCGAGTTTTCCCTGGAATGCGTGGGGAACCCGGCGGTGTTGCGCCAGGCGGTGGATTGCCTGCCGCTCCTGGGTGTCTGCGGACTGTTGGGGGTGGTCCCCCCCGGCACCGAGGTGGCCCTGGATATGGACAAGATCATGAACGGAAGGACGGTCCGGGGAATTATCGAAGGGGACGCCATTCCCGATCTGTTCATTCCCAGGCTGATCCAACTCTACCGGCAGGGACGCTTCCCCTTTGACAAAATGATCACCTTCTACCCCTTCGCGGATATCGAAAAGGCGGTGGAGGATATGGAAAAGGGGCGTGTGATCAAACCGGTTCTGCGCACGTGATACGGATTCCGCCGCACCCATGAAAAGTTGACGGCGGCAGAATGAAGACCAGTTCAAGAAGAGGAGGAGACGAATATGAAATTTATATGGGTTGATATGACACAAAAGAGCATTCGGGTGGAAGGGGTTCCTCCTGAATACGTGGGATTGGGCGGCAGAGGTTTGACTTCCATTTTCATCAATAGCGAAGTCCCACCCACCTGTGACGCGTTGGGGCCTGAAAATAAATTGATTATCGCTCCCGGCCTCTTGAGCGGCACATCCCTGGTCAATACCAGCCGGGTTTCAATCGGCGGGAAAAGCCCATTGACCGGCACCATCAAGGAAAGCAATGCCGGAGGAACAGTGGCGGCCGATCTGGGTCGTCTGGGCATTACCGCTATCGTGGTCGAAGGCCAGGCACCCAAAGGCGAGCTCTATATTCTTAAAATCGACAAGGAAGGCGAGGCGGAACTGGTATCGGCCAATGAATATAAGGGGATGCGCACTTATGCGCTGGCAGAAAAAATTCATGCAGATTACGGTGTAAAACAGGCCGTGGTCTGCATCGGGCCGGCCGGTGAGTTTGAATTGGCCAGTGCTTCCATCCAGGTCACGGATGTGGACGGACGTCCCTGCCGAGCGGCGGGTCGCGGCGGGATGGGTGCTCTCATGGGATCCAAAGGACTCAAAGCGCTGGTGGTGGCCCAGGGAGGAAAAACCCCTGATGCCGTCGCAGATCCTGAAGCCTTTAAGGAAGCGGTCAAAGCGGTGGTCGAGGCCGTAAAAGCCAACCCCATGAGTGGCGGAATGATGCCGGCCCTGGGTACGGCCGGGCTGGTCGCGCCGGTCAATTCCATGGGCGCCTTTCCTTCCTACAACGCTCGAAAAGGCGTTTTGGAAGGTTGGGAGAAAATCAGCGGTGAATCCCTGGCGGAAATTCTGCAGAAACGGGGCGGGAACCCCAGCCACATGGGTTGTTCTCAGTGTATTGTCCATTGCTCCAACGAGTTTGTGGATGAGCAGGGGAAATATGTCACCAGTTCCCTCGAATACGAAACCATCTGGGCCATGGGTGGAATGACCGGCGTGGCTGATCTGGACATCATTGCCCGGTTGGACTTTCTTTGCGACGACATCGGTGTTGACACCATGAATACCGGGGTAGCCGTGGCAGTGGCCATGGATTCCGGCCACGGACAATTCGGTGATGGGCAGGCGATTATCGACATGGTCGAAGAAATTGCCCAGGGCACAACATTCGGAAGAATACTGGGAAGCGGACCCGTGGCCGTCGGAAAGCATTTCGGAAATCCGCGTGTGGCGGCAGTTAAGGGGCAAAGCATTGCCGCCTATGATCCAAGGGCCATGAAAGGGAACGGGGTCACCTATGCCACGTGTCCCATGGGCGCTGACCACACTGCGGGAAATCTTGTGGGAGAGTATTTGATGCAGATCCTTGACCCCTTGAAGACGGAGGGGCAGGTAGAGACGTCCCGGAACATCCAGATCGGTGTTGCGGCCATAGACTGTACCGGGATGTGTTTCATGGCGGCTGTGGCCCTGGTGGAGGGAGCGGGGGCAGAGGCGCTTCTTAACGCCATTAACGCTAAAACCGGTGCCCAATTGGGTCCGGAAGATGTGGGAGTCTTGGGAATTCGCGTGCTCACGGCCGAGCTCGATTTTAACCGTCGGGCGGGGTTTACGAAAGAGGATGACCGGTTGCCGGCGTTCTTCTACAATGAGCCGCTTCCCCCCCATAATACGGTTTTTGATATATCCGACGAAGAGGTGGACAGCACCTTTAATTTCTTGAAATGAATCTGAGAATTTCCGATTTTTAAGGACTCGGTTTATGAAAGTTAGTATTTTTCTTTACGGAACATTCAGAGACCGCTTTAAAGATTATCAGCACCACAAGGGTCTTGATGTGGAACTCCCGACTGGGGCTTTGGCAAAGGACATATTGTCGACGTTGGGGATTTCCAAAGGATTGGGTGCGGTGGTTATCCAAAACGGCAGGATCCTAAAAGCGGATGAAATTGTCCGGGAAGGGATGTGCTTCAACATTATGCAGCCGATTCACGGGGGATAGAATTTGCCCAAATTGCGCCTGAATTTAGGCTGGAAACTTTTTCGAAGGAGGATAATGGAATGAAACGAATTTCGCATATGTTATTGGGACTGTTTTTCATGGTTTTCGGAGTTTCGGTTCAGTCAGGCTTTGCGGCGGAATCTAAAGTCTTAAAGATCGGTGCGGTTGATTCTCTCACCGGATGGATGGCGGCAGGTGAACAACCCACCAACGATGGCGCGAAGCTGGCTGCAAAGTGGATTAACGACAAAGGCGGCATCACCGTAAAGGGTGTCAATTATAAGATCGAGCTTATCACGGAAGATGCCAAAAGTGCTCCCGAGGGCATGGCCTCGGCCGTCACGAAACTGGTGGAGAAAGAGGGCGTCAAGTTTATTATCGGTGGTGTTAACCCTGTCATGAATACGGCAGCCAGCTCCATCACTGAGCCGGCCGGCGTAATGAGGCTTTCCAACTACACTTGCGCCACACCGGATGAATCCGGCGAGAAATTTCCCCTGACATTTTTTATGAACAGCAATATGCAGGGTGCACGTGCCATGTTCGCGTATATTAAAAAGAATTACCCGAACGTGAAGAAACTGGCCCTTTCGAGCCCCGGAGACGGCGGCGGCGAAAATCGCAGAAAACATCTGGAGCCCATTGCCAACGATCTGGGGTTAACAGTCGTCTTTTGTGGTGAATGGCCCGGAGAGACCGTGGATTTTACACCTTTTGCAAAAAAGGCGTTGGCCACCCATCCCGACGCGTACGTGTGTACCGATGCCTGGGCGTATCATGTGGGTGCCCAAATAAAGGCTCTTAAAGGTCTTGGTTTCAAAGGCCCCATTTTTTCCACGGATTCTGAAATTGTTTCGGAAGTTATCGCGGTTTCAGGGCCTGAGCTGACAGAAGGGTATGCTGCAGCCTCCTGGGAGATGGCAAGTCCTGACATGAAGCCTGTTTTCAAAAAGGATTTCCTTAAATATGTCGAAGAAAGCGGCAACACCAATGCCTGGTTGGCGTGGGGCTGGAACAACATGTGGATATTGGCCCAGGCCATCGAGGGCGCCCAAAGCTTGGATCCTGTCAAGGTGGCTGAATATCTTCACAAAGACGCGAAAAATCTGAAAACACTTTTCGGACCTGCCTTTGTATCCGGAGAAAAATCATTGGGCATCAGAGCCGCCGTGAGCACGCAACAGGCCATTTTCGTTGCCAAGGGCGGGAAACCCGTTTTCGTGAAATGGGTTAAAGCCGAGACCCCATAAGTAAGAACTTCCGTTCATATACGGATACTCTGATAATTCCTTCAGGTCATTTCGTTTCAGTCTTGGAAATGACCTGAAGTACAATTAGGGAGAAGAGACCTTGCTTTCAGAAGTGATGTCACACGTCATCAACGTGCTGATGGTGTCGTCCATCTATGTCCTGGTGGCGCTGGGTTTCGCACTGGTGTTCAGCGTTATGCGGATCATGAATTTCGCTCACGGTGCCATCTATATGATCGGCGGTTTTGTGTGCTACAGCTTCTGGATTCCCTTGGGGCTGGGGCCGTGGGTGGCGCTCCCTCTTACGATGGTGGCAACCGGGCTGTTCGGGCTTGTGCTTGAAAAGTTCTGCTTTCGCCCGTTCCGAAAGGATTTCGAAAAAGCGACCATCATGGCCATCGCCCTCGTGATTATACTCAAGACAGGGGCGGACTTGACCGTTGGTCCTCATGGCAAAAGCATGCCACCTCTCGTTTCGGGCAATATTCATCTTGGTTCCGTCACGTTCGGGGCCGATAGGCTGATGGTGCTTTTGATCGCCTGTATCCTGCTGACGGTGCTGATGTTGTTTGTAAAGAAGACCCGTTTTGGACAGGCGATGCTTGCCATCGCCCAGGATCCTGACGGAGCAGCGTTGATGGGAATTAATACGGACCGTATTTCCGGGTTTGTTTGTGCCATGGGATGTGGACTTGCCGGGCTTGCCGGCGGTCTGGTGGGATCAGTGCTGGTTCTGCATGTCTCCATAGGAGACACCATGTTGGTGAAGGTGATCGGCGTCATCATTCTTGCGGGAATCGGCAGTATCGGCGGTGTGTGGGCTGGTGGACTGGCCATGGGGGCCTTGGATGCGCTAGGACCCTATTTCCTTCCGAACGTTGTTTCGGACCCTCTGGGCCTGGCCCTGGTTGTTTTGATACTCGTTATCAGACCACAGGGTTTTTTCGGGCAGGAAGCATAATAATATGCAAAAAACTCTGTCGCAAGGGAGTTTTAATGACGGATAAACGGATCAAGATGGTCTGTATCGGGGGACTGCTCCTGATTCTATTTCTCGGACCTTTATTCGTAGGAAACTACTATCTTCATTTGGCTCTGCTGACGTTTATCTCTATTATCCTCACCAGCAGTCTGCGCACCATATACATCTCGGGGCAAATGTCTTTAGGACATGCTGCCTTTATGGCCATTGGCGCTTATACCTCTGCCATCTTGGCGAAAAATCTGTCACTGACCCCCTGGATCACCATTCCCCTCGGGGGGGTGGCTGCGGCGCTCATCGGCGCCGGAATCGGTTTCCCTTTCTCCAGACTTCGCGCCATCTACTTTTCCATGGCCAGTCTGTTTTTCGGAATCATGGTGACAAGCTCCGTGGGCCTGGTGCCGAAACTCACCGGAAGCTATACAGGCCTTTACGGGATTCCAAAATTGTTCGGTTACAGTAAGGTGCCCTACTACTATTTTTTCCTGATCCTGACCGTCGTTTCACTTCTGATCCTGTACCGTATCGAAAATTCCCGCATCGGACTGACTTTTAAGAGCGTATCCCAATCTTACCTAGCGGCATCCAGCAGGGGCATCAATGAAGCGGGCATCAGGATACTGGCTATCACCATCGGATCCTTTTTCGGAGGGATTGCAGGCGCCGGATATGCCCATTATGCGGGGTTTATTGCGCCGGCCACTTTCGGAATGATGCCCAGCATTCTGCTTGTGGTTTACCTGCTTGCGGGCGGTAAAGGAAACTTTGCGGGACCCATTATCGGTACGGCGATTCTTTATCTGATTCCCTACATTATGGGGGGATTTCAGGGTTATGCCCCCTTTTTTCAGGCTGCTGCACTCATCGCCGTTGTGTTCTTCATACCGGAGGGCATGATCAGTCTGCCAGTTCAAATAAGATCCAGGATTCGGAAACAACACTGAAAAGATAGGGGATTGACCCGTTATGTTGCTTCAGACCAAATCATTAACCAAGAACTTCGGAGGGCTTAGGGCGGTCAGTGAGGTCGATCTTTCCATAAAAAAAGGCCAAATAGTGGGTCTCATCGGGCCTAACGGGGCGGGTAAAACGACCTTAATCAATCTCGTCAGCGGCTTCCTACGTCCTTCAAAGGGAAGCATCATCTTCGACGGTGTAAACGTTACGGATAAAAAACCGCACCACCATGCGAGAATGGGCATGGGCCGGACCTTTCAGGTCACGCCCTTTTTCGGCGAGTTCACCACTTTCGAAAACATCGTGGCATCCTACTATCTCTCCGCGGACAGAAGTTTTTGGGGCTCTTTGTTCAAAACGCAAAAATATCGCCATAAAGAGGCGAAGGTACAGGAATTGGCTGAAAAGAATATGAAATTCGTCGGTCTGGAAAAAGTAAGAGACGAGCTTGCCGGAAACCTGTCGCACGGTCATCAAAAGGTCCTTGATCTGGCTGCAGCCCTTGCCATCAACCCCAAATTTCTTCTACTTGACGAGCCCATCGGCGGAATGAGCCGGGAGGAGACGGACCTGGCGCTCAACGCCATCAAGAAAGTGCATGAACAGGGTACGACCATCCTGTTGGTGGAACATAATGTCTCAATTGTCATGGGGCTGTGCAACCATATCGTGGTGATCAATTACGGCAAAAAGATTGCCGAAGGATTACCCGAAGAAGTCAGGGCCGATCCGAATGTTATTCGAGCCTACTTCGGTGGTGAATATGCTGCTTGAAACAAAAGATATAACGGTGCATTACGCAAAGGCCATGGCCGTGAACAATGTCTCCATCCAGGTGCCCGAGGGCTCGCTGGTGGCCATCATCGGAAGCAACGGTGCCGGTAAAAGCACCATCCTGAAAGCCTTGTCGGGTCTCCATCCGCTTAGTTCCGGAGAAATCCGGTTCAGGGAACAGAGAATTGACGGAATGCATATCCACAAAATCGTGAAACGGGGTCTGATCCATGTTCCTGAAGGAAGGAGGCTGTTCCCTGATCTGACGGTCTTTTCGAATCTGAATCTGGGTGCGTACCTTCGTAAAGACAAGGCAGCCATTACAAGGGACATGGAGGGTGTATTCCAGCAATTTCCCCGTCTGAAAGAGAGACGGTTTCAAAGAGCGGGGACGCTGAGTGGTGGAGAACAGCAGATGCTTGCCATCGGCAGGGCACTCATGGGAAAACCCAAGCTGCTTCTCATGGACGAGCCGTCGCTTGGGCTTGCGCCCATCATTGTTGATGAGCTGGCTCCGGTGATTAAAAACATCAACTCCCTGGGTGTGGGGGTCATTTTAGTGGAGCAAAACGTTCCTCTGGTGTTGAAAGTCGCTGACAAGGGCTATGTGATCCATTTGGGTAAAATCATTCAAGAAGGAAAGACCAAAGATGAACTCAGAGACAGCGAAGCTGTCAAAAAAGCCTATTTGGGTGGATAAGGCCGGCGTGAAAGAAAGGATTGCGTTGTACTTTTAACAGGCTTTTCAAATTTTGATGGCTCCGAATTGAAAACAGGTGCATCCATTTTTGTGGTATTCTCATTTTTAAGTGGAGCAAACGATTGCCTTTGCGGCTTTATTGTGCGGGCTTTGAACGAATGAGAACCGAAGGAAAACTCTCATGAATATTGCAACCAACCTAGAACGAACGGCGTTATATTTTCCCGATAGGACCGCTGTGATCGAAAACGGGAAAATCACCACCTATGGGAAATTTAATGTGGATGCGAGCCGGGTGGCCAACGGTTTGAAAAACCTGGGGATTGTCCCGGGAGATACGGTGGCGCTGTTCGCTCCCAACTCTTATCATTGGCTCGTTTTCTATTTTGGTGCGTTGAAAGTGGGCGCAAGAGTTGCCACCCCGGCCAGTGCTTTGACACGGGACGAAATCTTTAACACATTCTTGGATTGTCGTCCCAAAGCAGTTTTTGCCACCGATGACCGATTGGGTCAGTTAGAGGACATGAAAGATGAAACCGGCATCGAATATGTGGTGGCACCCGGTACCCAAACCAGCATGGACAGTCTCCTTGCGGATGGGGGAGGCCATTTCAAGGCTGTCTATTGCGACCGGCATGAACCGGCGGTCATTCTTTTTACGGGCGGTACCACGGGTATTTCAAAAGGGGTTCCGCTCTCTCACGAAAACCTTCAAGCTTCTTATCAGAACGTTTCTATTTCGGAACGCTCAACCCATGAAGACCGCTGCCTCTGTTTTCTTCCATTGAACCATGTCTTCGCCCAGATTCACATCATGGGTTCCACCGTTTACAGTGGCGGTTCCATGGTGATTCAACCGGGTTTTGATATGGATCGGGTATTGGACGCCATCAAACGGTACGGGGTGAGCAAATTCTATTCGGTTCCGACCGTATATATCCGTATGGTTTCCATTAAAGACCTCAGGGAACGGCTCGAAAGTGTTCGTTACTGCTTTTCAGCGGCGGCCAGTATGGCGGCGGAACTGGTGCGAGAGTGGAAGTCGCACATGGATTTGGATATTCATGAGGCCTACGGTATGACGGAGAGTGCTTCCATGGTCACCTTCAACCATTACTATCAGCATGTGGTGGGGTCTGTTGGAACACCGGCGAATCTGGTGGAGGTACAGATTCGAGGTCTCGACGGAAGCGTGCTGGGACCGGAGGAAGAAGGTGAAATATGCGTCCGCGGGCCCAACATCATGAGGGCTTACTTGAACCGTCCCGATGAAACCGCACTGGGGTTCTGGGATGACTGGTTCCGTTCGGGGGATATGGGGGTTTTTGACGACAGGGGCTACCTCTATATCGTGGATCGCTTGAAGGATCTTATTATCACGGGAGGGGAGAACGTGTATCCTCGTGAAGTGGAAGAATTGCTTTATACCCGGCCGGAGGTGCAGGAATGCGCCGTGGTGGGGCTCCCCGATGCCGAATTTGGGGAACGGGTTGTGGCGGTCATCGTCCCCAAACCGAATCAGCGGATTGACGCTGCTCAACTGAAAACTTTTTTCAAGGCCAAACTGGCACCCTATAAGGTTCCCAAGGCCTACGTGACAGTGGGGGACATGCCCAAGAGCCACGCCGGAAAAGTTTTGAAGCGTGATCTCAAGAAGGAATTGTTGGAAAATAAATCATAATGACATCAATGTATGAAGACGATATATTTCGTTATGCGTTAAGAAAATTCATAGCAAGAGAGATTACTGCGGAGTCAATGACAAAGATCCTTACGAAAACGGCCCGGCCGATGCGCCATTTTGGGATAAACCATTTTTCCCTTACAAAAATTGCATGTGTTGCAAAAAATGCCCCTGAATTTCGTAGGTGTTCATCTTCAATTAGAAAGGAGAATCATGGGTTCTGTCCAGGAAAAGAATAAGGAAATCGTCAAGGCCTTTTACGATCTGATCATTAATAAAAAAGACTATGAAGCTGCAAAGCCATATATCGGAAAACGCTATAAACAACACAACCCCCTGGTAAAAGATTACCCCGGAGGCCTAAGGGAATTTATCGGGTTTCTGAAAGAAAATTTCCCGGAAGCAAGAAGTGAAATTAGACGGGTGATTGCCGAAGACGATTATGTGGTGCTGCATGTTCATTCCATCCGGGACAAGGATCTCGAACGGGCGATCATTGAAATCTTCAGGCTTGAAGACGGCAAAATCGAAGAACACTGGGATGTGATCCAGCAGATCCCTGAAACATCCGCCAATCCCAACGGGATGTTTTAAGAAGGCTTTTATCTGCTGCCGGATAATTGAAAAAGGCCGACCTGTATGGTTCCTCGAAAATCCACACGGGTCGGCCGGAGTATGAAAATTAAAATCAGGGTGTGTTCGTATCGACCCACTTGACAAAGACTGATTTCCCACCTTTGGCTATGAAGATCGCCTGGGGCGCACAGACCAGGCATTTGATTCCGAAAGTTTTCTCGCCACCTATTGTCGCCGGCCCAAAAATGGTATCCACGCTTTTCATGGTGCGCAGGTGTTCCGCCACCACTTTCGGGTCAAGACTTTGGGCCGATTCGATGGCTTGGGCCAGAATCCACACGGTGTTCCATCCGAAAGGCTGCCAGTTGTTGAGCTGTCCTATTTTGGAAGACGCCCTCGGGATGATTTCCTTTTTCATGATGGGTTTCATGGCAGGATCCAGCATATCCCAAGCCGCGGCAAAATGACCCTCACCCGCCTCCGCACCGGTGATCGGGAGGACCTCGGAGACGACCTCCGGATTTGTCGCAACGATTGGGCCTTTGAAATCCAGCGAACGAGCCGCCTTTATCTGCGCCCCTGCGTGATATGCCCATCCATCGGTAAAGACGATGGCGTCGGGTTTGGAAGCCAGAAGTTTTTTCATAACCGGAGTGAAATCGACCGTCTCTCCAGGCCATTCCTCACTATAGACGATGGAAAACCCCAGCTTTTTGGCAATGGGCTCAAGTTGCAACCTTCTGTTATTCCCGCCGCCATCACCAGGATGGGACAGCGCCAATTTTTTCACCTCGGGGTGTGTTTCCTTGAGGTATGTGAGCACGGGTCTCATGGACTGAACCACATTGTTTGCAAAAAAGGTGAGCGGATTCTGGGGGCCCGCCTCCTGGGGATTCGCACACATGTAGCTTGCTAGACGAAGTACGCCAGCGGGCTCGGTAACTGAACTTGCCGCGATATTCATCACCGGATTGGTCCCACCGAGAATGAACTTCACCTTATCAGCTTCAACCAGCTTTGTGCAGGCGGCCATCATCCCCTCAGGGGAACTCTTTGAATCCGCACTAATCAATTGCAGTTTGTATGTGACCCCTTTTACCGTAATGCCGCCGTTGTCATTGATCCAGTCAACGGCCAACTGCATCCCTTCGTTGGTGGGATTTTCACCGGCCGCCATCCAGCCGGTTAGAGAATTGACAGATCCTATCTTGATTGTTTTGTCGCCTGCGCCGAAGCATGGTGAAACCGCAAAAATCATTATTGTAACTGCCAAAATCTTAAACAGTGATAGCTTTCTCATTTCTACATCCTCCTTTGGTTAGATTGACAGGCTTTCGGTCTCCCGTCGGGCGGTCGACCCACGCCTCAAAGAGACCGGAATGCATTTCAAAATCCGGGGATCCAGGGTTCGCGGTTTATACCATCTCCGTCCCGAAATAGTACCGCGAAAGCTCTACGAGCCGGAGAATCGGACCACCCACGACAATCTGGGTGATCTTAAGGTCCCTGAGGAGTTTTTCCATTCTTCCTTCCCGTGAATAACCATAAGAACCCATTAACTCCACGGCCCGGCTCACCACACTCCATCCGAGATCACCGACCGTGTTCTGAACCGCGCTGGCAGCGGCCACGTTCCTTTGTTCCCACGGAAAACCATAGATCTCAGGACGGTCCATTCTGTCGGCAACATAATACAGGTATGCTTCGGCTGCCATGATATCCCTGGCGATCTGCCCGAGCTCATGGACAATAGCGCCGTGATCCTTCATCGGTTTACCGGCTATCTCCCTGCTATTGACATAGTCCCTGAGAATCTCGTAGGCCCGCTTCATGATGCCCATTGGGAAGGCGGCCGAAGTAAGGCGGCCTATGGTCACATTTGCAATGACGGAAAGCAACTCCTCCTGAGGGTCGTCATGGGCGCGGTTCTCTTTCGGCACCCTGACATTGTCAAACCATATGTCACCGTTCGTATCGATGCTCGTGCCCATCTTTCGGTAAGGCTTGCCCGTTGCCAATCCGGGGGTGCCGAGCGGTACAAAGATCTGCGCGAGGTTCGGGAATTCCTGTCCTTCCACGGCACACAGAACCCGGAACAGCTTCGCTTCCCTGAAAGCTGAAGGCCAGAGTTTATGTCCGTTGATCACCCACTCGTCGCCCTCCAATCGCGCTCTGGTTCTGATCTGAGACCCCTTCAAGTTGACATCCTCCACCGATCCCCCTGCATGGGGCTCGGTGATGGCGCTGCAGATCACATACTCTTCGTCTCCCAGCAAAAAGGGCGCGAATTTCTTGAGGAGGACTTCATTTGGCTTGGGAAGCGCCAGGGCGGCAATGGACCAGGGCGTTATAAAGGCCGTCGTTGCGGCGCCGTAGTCTCCCCGGGACAACTCCTCAACCAGGGTCAACATCTCCACGGTTGATGCGCCCCCGGATCCTCCCAATTCCGGTGGCAGAAAGAATTTTTGCAATCCCAAATCGATAAGCAGTTTCTTCCACAGGTCATGAACAAAAGTACGCTCTTTCCGTTCCGGCCAATCCCAGTAGTCATCGATCTCCTGCTCATGGGGGAGAATCTCCTTATCCACGAACTTCCTCAAGGATTTCATGAACATTTTCGTTTCATCGGATATGAGGTGCATGGGTTTTAAAAAGTCATCAATCCCTTTTATCCCTGCGCCGTTACCTGTCCCGTTCTCTGACATGAAAGATACTCCTTTCTATTATGTCGATTGACACGTTTCCTTTATGATTTCAAATAAATCGGTCTTACAAATTGCAATCATAATACCCCCGGCAGACATCAAAACGGCCTAACTGATTACCACCTTCCCACAACTGGATGATTTTGCAGTCCCGCCAGTATTTTTCCACATCGTAATCCCTGACGTATCCGTAGGCACCCATCAGCTCCATCGCTCTGTTGGCTACATTCACGGCCATGTCGGAGGCATACACCTTGGCGGCACTGGCTCTGGACAACATGAATTCCGAAATGGGGGGACCATAAATATCCGGGTGATCGTACATGTGAGCCACCGCCAGGCAGGACATCCTGGCCGTTTGGATGCCGATCGCCATATCCGCCAGCATACCCGCGGCAATGGAATGCTGCCGGATCGGTTTGTTGCCGACGATTCTTTCTCCGGTGTACTTCAAAACGGTTTCGAAAACCCCCTGGGCCTGCCCCACCGCCATGGCAGCGGTAACCAAACGGCCGAGTACGCAATTGTTGTGAAATAGATCCGCGTCAGCTCCCGGACCCGCCGCTCGCCATTCTTTAGGGACTCTCACATTTTCCAGATACATGGGGTGGTTTTTGTCCCCCCGCATGCCCGCCTTCTTTTCATCCTTGCCAAAAGAAACACCTTCGGCATCTTTGGGCACGTAGATCAACGCAATGCCTTCGTTGCCCTTCTCGGGATCCGTGGTACAAACCACACAGTAGAGATCAGCAACGCCGCAATTGGAGGCCCACATCTTCTGCCCGTTAATAACCCATTGGTCCCCATCCAGCACGGCTTTGGTCCGAATCTTGCGTCCTTCCAGAGAAGGATTCTCGATATCGCAACCGCCGCCACCGTGAGATCCCCCCGGCTCGGTCATGGCAAAGCAGCCCATCCTCAGCTTTTCACCGCAGAAATCCGGTGCGAACCGATCCAGAACCGCTTTATTGTTTGCCGCCAGCGCCGGTGTCCAGGCCCAGGTGGTGACGTTGAATGCTGTACAAATGCCGCTGTCACCGCGTGAAAGCTCTTCATGAACCATGCAGCCCGTCACTACCGAGGCGGCGCTCCCTCCCCCGAATTCGGCTGGGAAAGGCGCCTTTTGAAGACCCAGATCCGTCAGACCCTGAAGAATTTTGTTCACGATCTTGTGTTCCTTATCGTCGTCGACCTGCTGACGAACGGGCATGATTTCTTTGTCGACAAAACCGCGAAGCACATCTTTCAACATGAAATCTTCTTTTGACAGAAATACGTCCAAATATTGTTTCGGCATAGATTATCCTCCTAAAATCTTTATTGGTTTTCCTCTGGATACTGACACATAAACACCCATTTGTTCTTATTTGTTGCGCATCACCACCCTTTGCCCTATTCAATTCATCAAATAGTCCATCTTGAGAAGCTCTTCCGTCTTAAATCCCCTCACCGGCCATTTCCTGATCATCCGAATTATTGCGCGATTGAAAAACTGCGTGCCAACTCCTCTATTCCAAGGTCTTTCAGGGTCTGATAATAGGGCATCCCTGTCTCAGGATCCCATCCGCGAAGTTCGTAGTACTCCCTTAAAAGTTCCGAGCATTTCTTCCTATGGAGTACGTTCCCCCTTGTACTGATAATCTCACCGTCCCGGCCGGGATAGGTGATTTCCCGGCCCAATGAATCGGTTTCGAAGGGCTCATCGAAATTATAGTCAGGGATTGTGTCATCTTCCGCACCCTTCCAGCCCTCCTTGGTCAGGATTGCCCTCTGAACAGTGAAAATACGCTCGGCGAATTGATCCAGTTCTTCTCTCGGCCGGCCTGTCACCGCAGAGAATATTTTACCTTCGAGGGTTGGATCGCCCAGGTAATCAGGTGTATTGAATGAGACCATGATCGGCCAGGCAAAATCACAAAGACCCAGACTGTCCTTAAGATATGTCCTGTTCTGTGTCATTTTTGCCGCCAGGGCCTTACCCTCGTATGTCGATAGATCCGCTGCCTCTTTGCTTCCGAAAAACAGCTCAACCGCAGCCCTGAAAACCCGCCACGTCACCGGTGAAAGCTCCGGCATTCTGGTATGAATGACCCACTGAGCCCACGGAAACGCCAACTCGTGACGTAACGGCATGTGGATCCTCGGTTCCATCGCATTGATGATGGCGTGGGCAACAAACGCTCTGGGAGGCGCAACATCTCCTTCACCAATGGGAACAACTGAATGTGTGAACATTGCTCGCGCTTGACCGGACACCTTGTCACCCGCCCGTATCAGTCCCTCAGCAAGGATGTCGCCAAATCCTTCCCGGTAAGCGATAGAATGCAGAAGCTCTTCCAGGAATTCTCTCGTTCCGATCTTGGACAGGGACAGGCCGGTATCCTCTTCAGTAAGGATTCCCGACTGTTGGCAGTCATAGAGCCAGTTGACGATGTTTCGCACCTCAAAAGTGCAAAGGGAGTAATCGTTGCATAATGTCGGTGCATCGAAGAAGGTATCCAACGGTTCATCCTTCTTAGAATACTTCCATGGCAGATACACCTCCATGGACTGGCATTTTCGATATCCTTCTTCTCCATTTGAAGCTCGGTAAAAGCCCCTCATGCACTCTAAACCACATTGATAGCATTTTCCTTTTCCAATCACTTCTACGACAGAGGTGTCCGCCATGCTCGGGGGGATGGAAAGCCGAAAGCGCTTACTGATATGTACCGTGTACCGGTTAAGCTCTCTGAGCCCATCCTTGTCCGCCACCTCGGGCCTGTCGCTCCCCAGGATAGCCAACGCTTTGAGATTCTTTGACCCCATCACGCCCCCGAATCCAGCGCTGGAAGCCGAGTCATGGTCAGACAGAATCGTCGCCGTTCTGACCTTTCTTTCACCGGACACGCCCGTGGTGATAAATCGAACCTTCTGGCCATGGCGCTCCCGGAGCAGGTCTCTTACGCGATAAACACCTCGCCCCCACAAGTGAGCGCCATCTCGGATTTCTGCTTTATCGTCATTGATCCAAAGGTACACCGGTTTGGACGCGCGGCCTTCAATCACGATACCGTCATAACCGGCCCTCTTCAGTTCCGGCCCCACAAATCCTCCAATATTTCCATAACAGAAGCCTTCGGGAACGGTCTGGGGAGACTTCCCGACAACGGATAATCGTGAGGCTCCCTGGGTCGAGGTGGCAACCAGGGGGCCCGTCATGAAGATCAGACAGTTTTCAGGGTCGAAAGCCTTCACACCTGGCGGAACCTTTTCCCAGTATATTCTTGAAGCGATCCCGCGCCCTCCAAGATACCGGTCGGCATAAGACATGGTTTCGAGTTCATCCATGTCCCCATTGCTCAGATTGACATGTAATATTTTTCCCATCCAACCATACATATGGCATCCCTTCTCTCGCTTACGTCCCTTTCTCCATCTTGAAAACCTTTGGGGCCGACACGGTTACGATGTCGGCCGTTTCCAGGGCATATTCGGAGAGTTCGTTTCCGATTCCCGGGAGGCCCGGGACGGACATGTAGCCGTCGACCGGTTGGTAATCATGGATACAGAGTTCTTTGTTGTAGGAGGCCTTGTTGAGCACGTGGTGCTCGTGGATGCAGAAGTTGGGAATCGCGGCCTCCACTTGCAGGGCCGCAGCCACGGATAGGGGGCTTGCGCAGATATGAATCTGAACGCTCACATCGTAGGCATAGGCCATGTCACATATCTTCTTGCATTCCGTGATTCCTCCCGAGGTGCCCAGATCGGGCTGGATGAGGGCGAGGGAGCCGTTTTCGAAATATGGCGCGTAACCCCACCGCGTGTAGATCCTCTCGCCACTCGCGATGGGGATGTTGATGCTCTCTGCGACGCGTTTTGTCAATTCGGGACTCGGCGTAGTGGGCTCCTCGTACAAAAAAATATTGTACTTCTCCGCCCGCTTTCCGATCTGAACGGCTGATTGAACATCGGTGAAGGAATGACACTCGATGATGATATCCACCCCCGGTCCGACGGCTTCTCTCACTGCCGCGATCCGCTCCTCCACCAGGTCGAGGTAGTAGGGTTTGAGAAGCCGTGTGGTATCTTCGGACGTAAAAAACCGACCGTCTCTATCGTATGTGAAAAAGTCTATCTTGATGGCATCATACCCTTCGGAAACGGCGTGCTTTGCGGCCGCCGCATAATCTTCGGTCGCAAAAGCGGGGTCCACGCCGTCACCCCAGCGAAACTGCAGCTGGCTGGCATAAGACCTGAGTTTTTCCCTCATTTTCCCCCCCAACAGCTTATGGACCGGGACGTTGAAATACTTCCCCTTGATGTCCCAGAGGGCCATATCGATGGCGCTGATGCCGCTATAGACCACGGGACCGCCATTCTGCCCCCAGAAAGTCCTCCTGTACAGTCGGTCCCAGATGATCTCGTTTTCCAGCGGATCCATGCCGATAACACTACCGGACAGGTCTTTGATCATGCCGAAGGCAGCCGATGCCCCGATACCGTAAGCCATGGCGGCCTCGCCATATCCGTAGAGTCCTTCGTCCGTATTGACGCGGCAGACAATCGGCCGCCAGTATTTGTCTTTTCTCGGTTTGAGCTCCATCACATCAACGCTCGTGATCTTCATGGCAATGTCCCTTTCTCAAGAATAAAGTTTTAAAATCCATCCAATTCGCCGAAGGTGAGGGCCCGGGTGGGACAGGCGGCCACACAGGCCGGAACCCCGCCCGTTTTGAGCTCTTCCCGGCAAAAATCACACTTGCTCATCCGACCGTTTTCGGCCTCATACTGGGGTGCACCCACGGGGCAGGCCCGCTCACAAGACCTGCAGCCCACGCATTTGGTCTGATCGACTGTCACAATGCCATTTTCATCCTGATTCATGGCGGTGGTGGGACAGACCTCGACGCAAACCGGTTCGGGGCAGTGATTGCAGCTCACGGATATATAATAGGCGAAGATATCCTGCCTGAAGGTGCCGTCGGGCATGGACAGCCATTCGCCGCCGGTGTACTCGACCACCCGACGCCACAGAACGCCCGGCGCCAGGTCGTTTTTGTCCTTGCAGGCCACCGCACAGGTCATACAGCCGGTGCAAATCCGTCTATCAAAGAAAAAGGCCGGCCTTTTCAACATACGTTTCATCCCCGAACCTTCCCCACCTCCACCAGGTTGGTATGCTGGGGGTTGCCCTTGGCCAGAGGCGAGGGTCGCTGACTGGTCAGGGTGTTGATGCAGCCGTTTTTGTCCACGCCGTTTGCGTACGGAACGTACCACGCGCCCTGGGACAATGACAGGACACCCGGCATGATTCGCGGGGTGACCTTGGCCCGTACCTCGGTCCGGCCGAGGGGGTTGTGGACGTGCACCATGTCGCCATGAATGATACCCCGGGCCGCTGCATCCAGGGGATTGATCCAGAGTGACTGTGGAACGGCCTCCCGCAGCCAGGGGTTGTTGCCGTAGGAAGAATGGGTCCGCTGCTTACCGTGATGCCCCACCAGTTGCAGGGGATATTCCCGCGAGCACGGGTCGGCGGGCATGCCCCAGGTGTCATGATATTCGGGAAGAGCGCTGATCACGTCTCCCTCGGGCAGTTTCCAGGACCGGGCCAGGTCCCACAATCGCCGGGAGAAGATCTCTATCCTGCCCGATGGGGTGTCTAGCTGCGATGTATCAGGATCTTCCCTGAATGCCTGAAGCCCCGCTTTGGGCCGCTCCCCGCGCTTCCACTTGAACAGGCCGGTACGAACGGCCTCTTCAAAGTCCTTCGGGAGGTCCCTGCGTACCTTGCGGCATTGTTGGTACATATATTCCACCCACTGATCATGGGTGCGTCCCTCGGTGAATGCCTGAGCCACACCCATGCGCCTAGCGATGTCCGCGCATATGTCATAAAGGGTGCGGCATTCCCCCAGGGGTTCAATGGCCTGTTCCCGCAAGATCAGAACACCCATCTCAACGGCATAGCCCTGGTAAGCCAGATCGCTTTCTTCAAAGCAGCTCGTCCCCGGTAGCACGATGTCCGCATAGCGCGCGCTGGCGGTCATGACATTATCGATGAGCACGATCATCTCGCACAGACCTTCGTCAGCCAGAATGCGATGGGTGCGTCCGATATCGGAGTGCTGGTTCACCAGGGTGTTGCTGGCGAAGCTCCACAAAAATTTGATCGGCGTTTCGAGCCGTCGTTTTCCTTTGAGACCGTCGCTCATATCCGTAAAATTTTCATGATCGGCGATCGCTTTGGTCCATAGGAAACAGGGGATCGAGGCGGTCACCGGATTTTGTCCCACCGGAATTCGGGGGAATGGAATGCCGTCGGGGGCCTCACGGCCGCCGCAATTTCCACCCGCAATGCCCACGTTGCCGGTCAGAATGGGGAGCATGCAGATGGCCCGTGCGGTCTGCTCGCCATTGGCGTGCCGCTGCGGCCCCCACCCCTGGGCGATGTAGGCGGGTTTGGCCGTGCCGATCTCTCTGGCCAGCCGCACGATCCGTTCGGCCGGAACGCCGGTGATCGCGGCGGCCCATGCAGGGGTCTTGGGGGTCCCGTCCGGACCGCTTCCCATGATGTAGTCCTTGTAGCTGTTCCCCGGCGGGATGCCCGCCGGCATGGTGCGCCGGTCATAGCCTACACAGTAGCGATCCAGGAAATCCTGATCCACCAGATTTTCGGTGATCAGAATGTAGGCCAATCCGGAGACAAGGGCGGCGTCCGTCCCGGGGCGTATAGGGATCCACTCGTCTGCGAAGGCTGCCGCCGTATCGGTATAACGCGGATCGATCACGATGATGCACACCCCGCTTTTTTGCCGGCTCACCACGAGATCGCGAATGGACCCTCCGCCGCTCATTCGCGTCTCGGCCGGATTGTTCCCGAAAAACACCACCAGCCTGCTGTTGACCATATCGGTGAGGGGATTGCCGCAGTCGTGGGTTCCGTAGGTGTAGTGCATTCCGTGGGTGATCTGGGCCGTGCTGTAGGAGTTGTAATGGTTGAGCTGTCCGCCCAAAAGGTTCATCAAACGGTCGATCTGCTCCCGTCCCGAGACCACGCCGCCCAGATTCCCGGTGCCGTATATGCGAAAAACCGCCTCGTTACCGTGGATGTTGATCACCTGCCCGAGTTTGTCCGATATACGGTCGAGGGCCTCATACCAGGAGATACGTTCGAATTTTCCTTCGCCTCTTTTGCCGGTCCTTATGAGCGGATACAGCAATCGTTCCGGAGAATAGACCCATTTGCGCAGTCCCCGTCCCCTCAGGCAGGCCCGGATTTCATGGGCGCCGAATTCCGCATCGCCGGTATGATCCGTTTCCACCCGCACCACCTTGCCGTCTTTGACGTGCAGGCGCAGCGGGCAGCGGCTTCCGCAGTTTACGTTGCAGAAAGACCAGACGATCTTTTCATTGGGTTTGCCGTCAGATATCAATGCGTAATTCCTCGCCGGATCCACGGACCCTCTATTCAGGAAATATTGAAAACAGTCTATTTCAATCCCAGCATCTTCCTGAGTTCCTTAAGAGCTGCCGGGTATGCCTGGTTTCTCGCGTCAGGGTCAGCGCCGATGTGGGGGCCTTTCTCAACACAACTGTCGCTATAGGAAAACGGCTTTTTCGTTGCTTCATTGGTCAGGATGCCGGGAGAGGTCTCTTTTACGGAACAATTACGCGCAGTTTGTGCATTTTTCAATTCCAAAGAGAATGCCTTTGCGGTAGGCAAATCAAAAGCATGTTGGGCATTGGGGTAAACGACTGTGTTCACATCGACGCCTGCTGTTTTGAGCCGTTTTGTGTAATCCACACAACTTGAAGCCGGGTTATAGTCGTCTTTGCCACCCAGAAACATCCGTATTGGACCACCGGTGGTTTTGGTATCCTCAATATATTCGGTCAGGCAATTAGGATAAAAGGCGATGTATCCGCTGAATCTGACGTTACTTTTATTCCACAATGTGTTGAAGCGATCAACCGCTGCATAAAGTGCGGCCTGCCCACCTCGTGAAAATCCCATAACAACAATATGGTTGGAATCGATCTTGGGATGATTGGCCAAAACCGATAAAGCGCCATAAATATCCACAATGAAATTCAAGCGTCCAAGTTTCCCCTGCTTTTCTCCCAGACTTATTAATGACCGTCCCGTAACGGAATCGATCACAAAGGTCGCCGCACCCAGGGCGGTAATCTTACGGACC
The DNA here is from genome assembly GCA_022340265.1 of Deltaproteobacteria bacterium. Classification (GTDB taxonomy): domain Bacteria; phylum Desulfobacterota; class DSM-4660; order Desulfatiglandales; family Desulfatiglandaceae; genus NaphS2. The sequence continues at coordinate 22,670 of JAJDOH010000218.1, forward strand.
CAAGGGTCTATGTTGGCACCTATTCCGCTTGATCCATGCATCAAAATCACTGCGGGAAATGGACCTTTTCCCGGCGGCAGACGTAGTTCTCCTGTCAGGGTCACTTTTTGACCTTCCGCCCCGGTCAAGAATGCCTTATCAGAGACAGTCTGAGAAACAAAGGTGTGCAATTCCCAGTGGAAAGGGATATCCGGTGAATTGAGTTCCAGGGCATAAAGTGAATTCGTACTCAGCAATGCGGCTACAGAAATCAGAAAAGCAAGAAAATATTTCATTTTGGCCTCCATTAAGAAAATTAAAAATGTTGTTCGACATCAGAGACGAGAATTCTTTTGCCAACATGGCGGAAAACGCGGGATTTGACTTCTAAAGAATTCATCCAATACTACCGAACCAAAAAAAGACTCAGTTCCGGGACATAGGTCATCAGTAAGAGTGAAACGAACAACGCTGCGATAAACGGCAGGGCCACCCTGGCGATCTTTTCGATGGGTATGCCGGTCATGCCTGAAGCCACAAAAAGATTCGCCGCCACGGGGGGTGTCACAAACCCGACGGCGAGATTGAGTGTCATGATAATTCCGAAATGAATGGGATCTACGCCAAAAGGCTGTAACGCCGCCAAAAGCATGGGTGCCAGAATGATGATGGCCGTAATACTGTCCAGGAGCATCCCGACCACGAGCAGGAAGCCGTTTACCAACAGAAGCGCGATCAGCTTGTTTCCGGCGGAGATTGCGATGAGCCCGGAAGTGATGCTTTTCGGTATGCCGAGCAACGCAAAAATGGCGCCCAGCGCGATCGCCGGGGCAAAGGTCAAAACGATCCCCCCGTTGAAGGAAACAAACTTGTCAAGGAGCTCGAATAAGCCGCGGAATGACAGCTCCCTGTAGATCACCATGCTCACAAAAAGGCCGTAAACCAGGGCCACAACCGCCGCTTCCGTGGGGGTGAAGACCCCGCCGTAAATCCCACCGAGTATGATGATGGGCATCAGGAGTGCCCAGATTCCCTCCCGGAGTGCTTTCAGAAAAGCTTTCATTTCAAACGTTTTGCCGGTTCCAACGTATCCTGCCTTCTTGCTCATGAAATAGGACACGATCAACAGACACAAAGCGATGATCACCGCGGGGATGACTCCAGCGATGAAGAGATCTCCAATGGATGTGTCGGTTGCGAACCCATAGATGATGAAAGGGATACTCGGGGGCACGACGACTCCGAGCCCCCCCGCGCAGGCGATCAAACCCGTTGCGTAGTCCTTCCTGTAATGACGCTGAACCATTGCGGGGATCATGATGCCGCCGATGGCCGCCACGGTGGCCGGCGCCGACCCGGAAACCGCCCCGAAAAAAAGGCAGGCGAGGATGGTCACGGCTCCCAGGCCGCCGGTGGTATTTCCCACCAGTTGATCCGCAATGTTGATGAGCCTTTTCGATAGCCCGCCCGTTTCCATTACAAGACCGGCCAATATGAAACAGGGAATTGCGATAATGGGCAGATTATTGAACCCGTTGTACATGCCCTGGGCCACGTATTGAACATTGGACACCCCCAGGAAAACGGCCCCCGTTATCATGGCCATGCAGAATGCTATGCCGACCGGCACTCCGATGAACAACAGTACCAGCGCGACAGCGACGATGATCAACCCTTCCATCTCTTCCCCCTTACAAGACGTGGCGTCACGGCATTTGCCTGTATTCCCGGACCAACTTGATGCTGTCCTGTATCAGGCGAATCACCATGAGGTAAAAGGTCAGCCATATGGCACCATAGACCATGTATTTTGGAATGCCGGAGGCGATGTAGACGGGACGATACTTATACAGATTCTCCGTGATGACGAACATCCCTTTTCCGAGGACCAGCATCACGACGGCGAAGAAAACGTTCGATACGAAATCGAGGATTTTCTCCGTTTTCGGCTTTACCATACTGTTGAGAATCTTGATTCTGAGGTGCTGACGCCTCGTTATGGCGAGGCTGGCACTTGTATAAACGGACAGGATGAAGCATATGATCGCCAGCTCTTCCGTCCACGTAAAGGAGTACTCGAATACGTAGCGGGAAAGCACCTGCATGAACAACAATAATACCATCATGACGGTAAAAAAGATCGCCAGGAATCGCTCTATGTTATTGAACGCCTTGATCACTATGTCCATATGAGCCTCCGTCATCCCCTTCCGAGGCATGATTCTCGGCGCCTCGGAAAGGCCTCATCCCTGACTATTTTTTCTGTTGGTTCTGAATCTTCTCGATCTTTTCCCTTATGGTGTTGAAATAGTCTACGCCGATCGTTTTGGCCATCTTCGGCCACTCGGCTTTAGCGATTTTCTGAAAGGCGAGAATCTGATCGTCGCTCAAATCATTAATCTGGATCTTCTCCTTCATTTCGGACAACCATGCCTCCTCATTGGCCGCCACTTCCCTGATGCCTGCCTCCCGTGCCGCGACGGCCGCCTTGTCGATGGCGTTTCTTATGTCCTCGGGCAGACCCTTGTAATATTCGTCGTTCATAATGAAAGAGCCCACCGAGTAGAGGTGTCGGGTCAGGCTCAGGTATTTCTGCACCTTATAGAATTTCATCAGGTATATCATGAAAATGGGGTTCTCCTCCCCATCCACGACACCCTGCTGCAGGGCCGTAAAGAGTTCCGCAAACGACATGGGGGTCGGAGATGCCCCAAAGGCCTTGAATCCTTCAAGGTGAAGGGGGTTGCTCTGGGTTCTGATCTTGAGGCCCTTCAGGTCGGCCGGGACGATAATCGGTCTTTTTGAATTGGTAATTTGCCTGAAGCCGAGATCGGTGATCATGATCACCCTGATTCCGGTCTCTTTTGCGAACCGGTCCGCCATCATACGGCCCACTTCGCCCCTCAAGACCTCGTAGGCAACAGCCTTGTTGGGGATCAGATAGAATACGTCCATTGGCAAAAAGGCCTTGGAATACTCGGCGAAGCTCGACACGTTCCAATCGGATAGTTCAAACCCGCCCGTCTGGAGACCACCGATGACCGCATCGGTGCTCCTTGCCAGTGTCCATCCAAAGTAGAATTCGACCTTTACGCGTCCATCGGTCAATCTTTCGAGTTCCTTTTTGAATACCGTTTGGGCCGCGGATCCTACGGCCCCTTCGCTCTTGTTTACCGTGTTAAACCGCAAGACAAGTGGGTTTTCCTTTGTTGGCCCGGCGGCCTCCGATGAATAGGCGCCGAGGAAAAGCACCGCAACGATAAGAAGTCCCAAGGTAACGCACAGGTTTCTCTTTTTCATAATTTCTTTCTCCTTTACTTTGCGTTTTTGCAGTCAAATACCCTTTTTACAACCGCCTGGCACTCAGGCGAAACGGCCACCTCCTTTCTTGCTGTCAGGTCTTCTCTCTATGGACGGATTATCCGCTCCTGCCGCCCTTGGCGGAGTCTTCGCCCTGAATTTTCCGGTACATTGCGGCCAAATCCTCGATCAGCCTTGTATAGGCTTTGACGCAAGTCTTGGCATCCCTGTTCTTCAGGCCTTCGAGTATCGCCGTATGGGGATCCGCCTCGTCGCTTGCAACCCCATGGGTTTCAAAGAAATCTTTTGCAATGGAATAGAAATGGGGGAAAAGGAGGTCTGCCAGGGTCTCGACAGTCGTCACAAAGATGCTGTTTTTGCTCATCTTGAAGATTTGCATATGGAATTGCATGTCTTCTTTGAAATAGATCTCCAGGTCAAGGTTCTTGAATGCCTTCCTTGAACGGATATATAGCTCCTCCAAATCCCGCAGCTCTTCATCGGTTGCCCTTTCTACCGCGAGCTTGAGGGCCTCCGTCTCCAGGGCTTTTCTGAATTCCATGATTTCAAGCTGATCTTCCGGTTTCAAAATGAGGGGGATGAACTCGCTAATATAGGCGTGGGGAGTGAATTCCTTTACGTAGGTTCCGTCTCCGACTTTGGATTCGAGCAACCCGAGGGTGATCATTCTCTGCAGGGCCATCCTTATGGAGGCCCGGCTGACGCCGAAAAGCGACACCAACCGGTTTTCC
>JAJDOH010000240.1 GCA_022340265.1 Deltaproteobacteria bacterium
GACCAGGACGTTTTCCTCCAAACGGCAGGTCTGGCGCAATTTGGGATGGCCCGCAAAGGTTTCCACCGCAAAATACATGTTCTCCTTCAACTCCGCCGGATAGTCCAGGGAGTAGGCCCGCGAAATCCACATACCCTCATAAAGGGTAATACCGATGGAATGGGCGAACTGCTGCAGCGTCACCGTACCGTATTTGTCATCATCGTAGTAGGGAAAGGCCTTCGCCACATCCGCGGTGGTATTGCCGGGTTTCAATTGTTCGATGCCGGCGTACATGGAATCGTAAACCTCACGATAGAGATCGATTTCCTCCTGATTCATTTTTCCCGCGCATTTGAGACATCGCACAAAGTCGATAAAGTAACCGGAGGGTCCCACCGCATTAATATCGATAATCACCAGATCTCCCTGACGGATCATTTTGTCTGTCGCCCAGCGACGATATGGGCTGGTATTGCCGCCGGAAGCCACAATAATATCATAGATGATCTCACAGCCGCGTTCCAACATGAACGCATGAACCTTTGATTCGATCTCGCGTTCGGTAACGCCGGGCTTCAGCCACTCGTGTTTGATCTTCCACATGGCCGCATCCCCGATGGAGGAGGCCATTTTGAGGAGTTCAATCTCATCCCGGGTTTTGATGACCCGAGCGCCGGACATGGCCGGCCAGCCATTGACGATATTCAAGCCGGCATCCTGGAAGGCTTTCAGAGATGGCATATCCAGGTTGTCGATGCCGATGCGTTCGTTGCGCACGCCGGCTTCTTCCAATACTTCGATGATGGTGTTCACCATCTTATCTGCCATGTGGGGAACGGCCCCTTCAGCCCATTGCCAGGTCATGGCCGGGCGAATCTTGTCGTTCATCCAGGGAAGATCAATGCGGGCACACTGTAGGTCGGAACCGGCCGTTTCAAAAAGAACCGGCTCACCGCCGTTGGGCAGCACACAGTATCGGATATTGATATTGTACTTCCAGTTGCCCTGATAGGAACCGGTCACATACCGGATATTAGCGCCGGCAAAGAGCACCATGGCGCCCAAATCATGGATTTCCATCTGCTCGCGGGTTTTGGCGAGACGCTCTTTCCGGAGTCGCTCGAAGTCCACGCGATACTGCCAGTCCGCCCCTTCATGGCTGTAAAGCCGCCGGGGATCCCATTCGTGGGGCTTGCCAATAAATTCGGTGATCAACTCATATCCCATTTGTAAACTCCTTTCTGCTATCTTTAAATCCAAAGGCTTAATGGTTTACCGTGTCACTTTTGATGGTCTTCGCAAGACATCCCTGAAATAAACAGGTGATAATGGCCACCAAAGTATTCTTTTCCTACCAATACGGCAAGTACAATGTCAAGAAAATAATTCTACTATGAGAAAAAATTTGCCATATTTTTTCTTTGTGAAAACCAGCAACCAATGACAAATGCAACCGGTTATGGCTTCACCCAATTCAACCACATTTCAATGAAAATCAGAGTTCATGGTCAGAGCTATGTCTTTATAAATAATTGAGATATTCGGCGATTGGCAAGGGACGTGTCTTGATCTCAGAATCAATGCATAATTGTAGCATCTCGATGGATGTCCCATTCAAAAGGACAAGTTGACAACGGAGAAACATGGATTACAGGATAAATGAACTTATTGTCAGTGTCAGTACTATTTTCTTGACATCACTCTGTTTGGAAGATATTCTTTCATCACTATATTTTAAAGGGAAAATATCAAATGATCGATCAGATCCAGCAAGAACTTAAGCAGCCTTCCCTGGGTGAACTGGGAGCCAGAATAAGAGAAGAAAGAAACAAACGGCGCCTTACCCTGGAAGGGGTATCGAAGAGAACAGGGCTTTCAAGAAGTCTCATATCCCAGGTGGAAAGAGGAAAAACCGAACCTTCTATCACCACATTAAAGAAAATCGCCGCGACATTCGGATTCAGTGTTGTGAACTTTTTTTCCAAAAGTGCCAATGGCATTTCCTACAACGGTTGGGATTATCCCCAAGCGCCTCCGGAAAAACCAGTCGATCAGCCGGAGTACATTAAAGACATACAAGTTGTCCGTTCTGACCGACGCAAGAGGTTCGCACTTCCTGGATCCAACGTGGTCTATGATCTGGTGACCCCTGACATGAATCGCCAGATGGAGTTGTTATACATGGTGGTAAAGCCGGGGGAAACCTCCGGTGATGAACCCATGGTTGATTTCCAGGGAGAAAAGATAGGATTGGTTCTAAAAGGCGTCTTGGAAGTAACCGTCAGCGATAAAGTATTCCTTTTGAATGAAGGGGATTGTATCTATTATCCCGCCAATGTCCCCCATTCCTGGAGAGCGGTGGAAGGGGAATCCATAGAAGTGATTTGGGTTTTGACCCCACCTTCATTTTAGCAACGGCTGGTCCCGAGTCGGAAAAGGAGATTTTGTGTGCCCCATGCAGGCTGCCGTAATTTTTCCTCTTCGGATCACCGATGGGCCCATGCTGCAGGAGTTTTATTTTGAAACCATTTGCCTATGAAAAACCGAGCACCTTGTCGCAAGCCCTTAAGTTGCTTACATCGCAAGGGGAGCGTGCAAGAGCCATTGCCGGCGGCACCGACCTGCTGGTCCGAATGAAGGAGAAGAGTCTGTCGCCCGAAATGCTCGTTGATATCCAGGGCCTGTCCGAACTCAAAGCGCTTGATCTGAGCCAGGACGGATTACATCTGGGGGCTCTGTGTACCCACGCTGAAATCGCATCCTCATCTCTGGTTTTGGATCACGCACCCGTGCTGGCACAAGCATCACGGTCAGTAGGGGCAGTTCAAACTCGAAATCTCGGTACTCTTGGGGGCAACCTTTGTACCGGCGTGCCTTCCATGGACGGAGCCCCTGCCCTTTTGGTCCTTGAAGCCAAAGCCCATATCGCTTCTGAAGGTGGGGTCCGATCACTGCCTCTTTCCCAATTTTTCCGCGGCCCTTTACTCACAGCCCTTGCGCCCGGAGAACTCCTCCAGGAGATCGTTATCCCCCTTTCATGCCTTCAAAAACCGGCCTCTTTTCATAAATTCGGCCGCCGCAAGGCCCTTTCCCTGGCCCTGGTGAACGCGGCGGCGTCTTTCCGGCTGGACAAAACGGGTCGAATACTGGAACCCCTTGTGGCACTGGGGGCCGTCGCACCCACGCCGATGCGCTCCCCCAATGCAGAGGACTATCTGGCGGGAAAATCTCCCGAGGATGCGCAAGTACTTCAGAAAGCAGGCCAACTGGCAGCTGAAGAAGCCAAGCCCATCGATGACTTTCGCGCCTCTGCAATCTACCGCCGCGAGTTGATTAAGGTACTGGTTCGCAGAACCCTGGGGGACTGCGCCGCCCTGGCACAGGAAAGGAGTCTAAATTGCCCAACATCCAATTAACCATAAACGGCAAACCGATTGATGCCGAGGTAGAACCTCAGACAACGCTCCTGGATTTTCTGCGAGAGAGCATGGATCTTACAGGTGCAAAACGGGGTTGCGATGTCGGCGATTGCGGAGCTTGCACGGTGCTTCTGGATGGTAAACCTGTGAACGCCTGTCTGGTCCTGGTCATCCGCCTGCAGGGGCGACATGTTGACACTGTGGAAAGCCTCATGCAAAACAACGGCCTGCATCCTCTTCAAAAAGCTTTTGTAGAGAATGGCGCCCTGCAGTGCGGTTACTGTGGAGCGGGGATGCTCATGTCGGCCAAAGCCCTGCTGGAAGAGACACCGAAACCGAATGAAACCCAGGTCCGTACGGCGCTTGCTGGGAACCTTTGTCGCTGCAGCGGCTATACCAAGATTGTAGAAGCCGTCCACTGTGTGGGGCGCGATATGGCCCTCGACTCGGAGGAAAACCGATGAGCAGATTGCCAAAATCCGAACCCGCCATCGGCTCTGCAGTGGGTCTTCGCAACCCCCGTTTAGACACTATCGGCCAGGTTACAGGCGAGGTGCGCTATGTGGAAGACCGGAAGATGCCGGGCATGCTCTATGCGAAAATACTCCGTTCGATCCATCCCCATGCCAGAATCCTTAACCTGGACACAAGCCTGGCAAAAGCCTGCCCTGGAATAAAAGCAGTGGCGACAGCTGCAGATATTCCGGTGAACCGATTCGGCCCCACCTTTGCTGACCAGCCTCTCATGGCAGGCGACAAAGTCCGGCATCTGGGCGATGCGGTGGCTGCGGTAGCCGCTGAAAGCGAAGCCCAGGCGGAAGAGGCACTTGAGAAAATCCGAGTGGAATATGAACCTTTGCCAGGGATCTTTGATCCTCTCAAGGCCATGGATCAAGAGGCACCCAGGATTCACGAAGAAAGAAGCAATATATATGCTGAATGGCATATAGATAAAGGCGATGTGAAAAAAGCGTTGAAAAGGTCTCATCTGGTAATCGAAGGGCGTTACACCACTCAAATGGTGGAGCACGCCGCCATTGAGCCCCACACCTCATTGGCCTATTGGAAAGTGGACGGCCGTCTGATTATCTGGTCAACACTGGGCCGTATTACCTTGGGCCGGGCCGATATCGGCAAGGTACTGGGTGTACCGTTAAACCGAATCAAGGTAGCCTGCACCCAGGTGGGCGGCAATTTCGGGGGCAAGAATGAGATTACGCTGGAACCGATTCTGGCCATACTGTCCAAGAAAAGCGGCCGACCTGTACGCGGTGTCTATTCCAGAAAAGATGAATTTGTTTCCTCCACCACACGCCATCCTTTTATCCTGGACTATGCCACCGGGGTGGACAGGGAAGGCCGTATTCAGGGCCGCAAAATACGATTGGTGGCGGAAGGGGGCGCCTACTGTTCCTGGAGTATGACCACGCTGGGCAAAGCCACAATTTTGAGCGCCGGACCCTATGGAATGGAAAACCTGTCCGCCGATGGTTTTGCAGTTTACACCAACCGAACTCCTACCGGCGCCATGCGCGGTTTCGGGGGACCCCAAGTCTGCTTTGCCTATGAATCCCATATGGACGAAATCGCCCATGCGCTTAAAATGGATCCGCTGGAGATACGTCTGAAGAATGCACTCAAAGAGGGGGGCCTAAGCCCTACGGGTCAACCCCTGCATAACGTGGGTGCATTGGCCACCATGAGGGCCGCAGCGGAACTTTTCGGTTGGAAGGAGGTGCAATCATGAAAAAGCTTGGACGGGGCATGGCGTCCATGTGGTACCCCATCGGGTTCACGGTTACGGCCAACCCCAGTGCGGTGACATTAAGGGTGAACGAGGACGGCAGCATCACGTTGATGACGGGTACGGTAGAAACCGGCCAGGGTTCGCTAACGGTTCTGGCCCAGATAGCCGCTGAAGAGATGGGGGTAACCCAGGATCTGGTACATGTGGTCAGCGGGGACACGGACGTAACCCCTGTGGATACGGGTCCCATAGCCAGTCGAACAACCTACACAACGGGCAACGCCATCCGAGTGGCAGCCCACAGGACAAAAGAAATCCTTTATGACGCGGCGGCCGAATTGCTCAAAATCAAACCCGAACAGATGGAGGCAAGAGACGGTCGTATCCAGGCTGTCGGCTACCCGCCTTGTGGTTTGGATATCGGGACAGTCGCCAGGCACGCCCAGGTAGTAAGAGGTGAAGTGCCAATGGGAACAGGCAACTGGAACCCGCCCACCGTGTCGGTGGACGCTGAAACCGGCCAGGGTAAGCCCTTTGCCACCTATGTATACGCCACCCAGATGGCGGAGGTCGAGGTGGACGACGAGACCGGGGAGATCACCGTAATAAGGGTGGCCGCGGCCCATGACTGCGGCACTCCGATCAATCCCATGTTGGCCGAGGGTCAGGTGGAAGGCGGCATTTCCATGGGGATTGGTCTGGCACTTACCGAGCAAATGATGTTCAAGGAAGGTGCTCCATTGAACCCCGGATTCAGAGATTATATGCTTCCCACGACCATGGATATGCCAAAAATTGATGTAACTTTCATTGACAGCTTTGATCCCACCGGACCTTTCGGGGCCAAGGGTCTGGGTGAACCGACGCTGGTACCTACAGCCCCGGCCATTCTGAACGCTATTTATGACGCAGTGGGGGTTCGCATCCGTTCACTTCCGGCAACCCCCGAAAAGGTGCTGGCCGCCCTTCAGTCCAAAGAACAAAAGGAGGAGTAGAATCATGAATTTTCCGAGCTTCAGTTTAGCCGGGAAGAACGCCGTGCTGGTAGGAGCAGGACGGGGCATCGGTTACACACTGGCCCTGGGTCTTGCTCAAGCGGGTGCGGACGTGGTGGTCGCCAGCCGTACCATTACGGAACTGGAAGACCTGGCCGGTAGAATCCGGCATATGGGTCGTCGCTGCCTTCCCCATCCGGTGGACGTGCAAAAGCTGAATAGCATTGAAGCGCTGCAAAAAGCCGCGGAAACGGAATTGGGCCCCGTCGACATCCTGGTCAATAACGCCGGAGGCAATGTGAATCAATCCGCTTTGGAAGTCACCGAAGAAAGCTGGGACCTCATCTTAAATACCAACCTGAAAGGGCTGTTTTTCTGTTCCCAGACCTTCGGCCGTCAAATGCTGAATCGGGGCAGGGGAAAGATCATCAACATCAGCTCCACCTTCGGACTGGTGGGTTTTAAAAATCGTGCCTCCTACGCATCCAGCAAAGGAGGCGTTACTCAACTCACCAAAGTACTTGCCATCGAATGGTCAAAATCCGGGGTCTGCGTTAATGCCATTGCCCCTACGGCGGTCCACACGCCCATGAACGAGAAGCTGTTTTCTGATCCCGAATGGCGTAAGGATGTGCTGAGCCGCATTCCTATCGGTCGCTTTTGCGAACCCGTGGACCTGGTGGGCCCGATGGTGTTTCTGGCCAGTTCGGCTTCCGACATGGTCACCGGCATCACACTGCCCGTGGACGGGGGCTGGACCGCATGGTAACGGTGGTGTTGGAAAAAATAGATGCGAGTCACGTTTAAAGGGTCTTTCGCGCGGATCCATGAAAGATTCCGGAGGATAAGCCATGAAGATTGATCTGGCGATCAGGGGTGGCCGCCTGGCCACACCCACAGGTGTAATTGAAACGGATATCTTCGTCAGAGACGGAAGGGTATTGGCCCTGGGTCAGCTGAATGACATTAAAGCCTTTAAGGAAATCGACGCCCGGGGCCTCGTGGTCATGCCCGGCATGGTAGATGCGCACGTTCACATGATGGACCCGGGACACACCGAGCGCGAAGATTTCACCACCGGCACCGCCGCTGCGGCGGTGGGAGGGGTCACCACCGTGATCGAGCATCACCGGACCGAGCCACCGGTGCACAACGTGAAAATATTTCGGGATAAGGTAGCCCACTGTGAACCCAAAGCAGTGGTGGACTTCGCTTTCATGGGAGGCGCCATCCCCGGCAATCTGGACGAGCTGAAAGACATGTGGGATGCCGGTGCCGTCGCCTTCAAAACCTTCGTATGTGAGCTGCACGGAGTGGTACCCATGCCGGCGGGTCCCATGCGTGAACTGTTCAAGACCCTCACCACTTTTGATGGAACCACGCTGATCCACGCTGAGGACGACAGCATCCTCAAAACCAACGAATCGATCTTGCGGCAGGCAAAACGCACAGATTATCTTTCCGTATATGACTGGCGTTCCGAAGATGCCGAATATATGGCCGTGAATACGGTGGTGAATCTGGCCAGTCAAACCGGAGCCAGAGCCATCTGCGCCCACGTAAGCCAGCCCGCATGTCTGGGCCTGATCAGCGAGGCCCGTCTGAAGGGCGCCCATGTTTACGCCGAAAGCTGCCCCCATTATTTCTACGCCACCACCGAGGATCTCGCCAAAAAAGGCCCCTGGCTGAAGTTCGCCCCCGCTGTCCGCCCGCCGGAGACTGTTGCCGAAATGCGCAAGGCCCTGGGGATGGGTTTGGTGGATTACATCGGTACCGATCACTGCCCCTTTCCCAAGGAAATGAAGGCCGCGGGCACCGATGACATCTGGGCTGCGCCCTATGGCATACCCGGAGTGGAAACCACCCTGCGCCTGATGCTCAATCTGGCTTACCGGGGGGTCCTCGAACTTCCGGACCTGGTGCGCATGCTCTGTGAGACCCCGGCCCGGATCTACGGTCTCTATCCCTGGAAAGGATGCCTCATGCCCGGTTCGGATGCAGACCTGATCCTGGTGGATCCTCAGAAAAGGGAGATGGTACGCAACCAGGATATCGTTTCCAAGTGTGGCTGGTCCCCCTTTGACGGCATGGAATTGACGGGCAAGGTGGTCAAGACCCTGCTGCGCGGAAAGATCGTGGCTGAAGCCGGCCGGCCAACCGGTGAACCCGGAGATGGCCGGTTCGTCCCACGCACGGGTTCTGCCAACGCCCAATATGTCAAGTCCTCAACCCCCAATTAAATCGAGAGGGAGCCATTATGAGTAAAGTTTTGGTGATGGAAAGCAGTTATGAAAATTGTGCCGAGGCGGTGGAAAGGGCTTTTGCGGCCTTTCCGCTGGAGATCGCGGGGAAACGGGTCGTGATCAAACCAAACGCCCTCAAGCCCTGCAATCCTGACACAGATACCGCCATGGTGACCCATTATAAAATACTCGAAGCCGTAATCAAGAAAGTCGAAACCCTGGGGCCCCGTAAAATCCTTGTGGGTGATTCCGTGGGCACCGAATTTTACGGACGCTCCGATGAGGTTTGCACCGAAGTGCGTTTCAAAGAGGTGGCCGGGCCTTACTACACCAACATGAGCAAAAACCTGCGCATGGTGAAGCTGATGCATCCCTTTGAGCGCGAGGTGGCGGTTCTGGCAGACGTTCTGGACGCGGAAGTGTACATATCACTACCCAAAATGAAAACCCACGGCCTCACCATGACCAGCGGCGGCATCAAAAACAATTACGGTCTTCTAAGCGGAGCTCAGAAATCCTGGTATCATTACTACACCGTCAGCCCAGAACGTTTCGCCCGTATTCTTGTGGAAATGTTTCGTTTGAGACCGCCCGATTTAGTCATCATGGACGCTGTTCTCGCCATGGCGGGCTACGGTCCAGCATCCCCCATCACTTATCCCGCCAACAAGATCCTGGCCTCCGATGACGCCGCCGCCCTGGACACGGTGGAGGCCAGAATGATCGGATTCGAACCGGAACAGGTCCCCCTGCTCATGCTGGCAAGGGAGTTCGGTCTGGGGGAGACCCGCTTGGAGAACATCCAGGTGGAGGGAAACGCCGCCACCCTACCGGGCTATCCCAAGCCGGAAGAACCGCCCGAGGCCAGTTACGCCTACAAGGCCGGCGTGGGCACGGGCAGCACCAGTCGATCGTATTATCGGGAGCGTGTCGCCTTTCGGCCGGTGATTGATGTGGAGAAATGCCGATTCAAGCAGGGTTGTAATGCCTGCATGGATATTTGCCCGACACGAGCCCTGACGAGCGGCAAATCATCTCCCAATCTGGCGCCGGATCAATGTGTCCTTTGCAGCGCCTGCAAGGAGGTGTGCGAATATGGAGCACTGGAATTGTTACCTGACAGTGAGATCATGGCCCGGCTGCAATCAGCCGAATAGCCGGAGGCATGTTCATGCGTAGAATCACCCCGATACCTCTAAATTTCGACCTGGCGGTGAGCCCGGAGAAAAAAGTCACCCGCCAGGTATGTGCCTTCGCGGTCCTGGGAAAAGATCTCTGCCTTATTGACACCGGCACGGCGGCCAACGAAGCTGACCTGGGTCGAGCCCTGGCCCGCATGGATCGACAACTTTCGGAAATTCAAATGGTGATTCATACCCACGCGCATCCGGACCACATCGGCTGCAACGCCCGGTTGGCCGAACTGGCATCGCCCACCTTCGCCGCCCACCCCGCAGCAGCACGATGGATCGAAAATCCCGACACCCACTGCCGGGAAAGGGCCGTTCACAACTTCCATGAGATGGTAGGCGGCGCGGTAAGCGTGAAAAACCTTTTGCAGGATGGTCAGATCCTCGATCTGGGGGACATCACCTTGCAAATCATTTACACCCCCGGTCATTCCAAAGGATCCGTTAGCTTTTTCTGTTTGGAGGAAGAGACCCTCATTGCGGGAGATGCCGTCCCGCAGCTGCTTGGCATTCCCCTTTACGTAGACCTGGACCAGTCCCGTGCCTCACTGGAAAAATTGCTGAATCTGAAGGGGGTGCATCGCCTTTACACCTCCCTTTCTCCAGATCCCATCGAAGGGAATGGAATACAATCAACTCTGGAAGAAGGTCTGGCCTACCTGGATCGAATGACGGCCCTTGTAAAAGCCACGCAGGCCCGGATGGGCGGTGAAACAGCCCTGCCTGAACTTACCGCCGAAGTCCTGCGCGGCCTTGGGCTTGATCCGCCCCCCGTCATGCCCATGACGCTACAGACCATAGCCGCCCATCTGTAAATCCTGGGGCTCTGCGTTTGTCTGAAACAATAGAAGTACTGGTGTGTTGGCGTAATGAAGTTTGCCGATCGAGTGGATTCGTGGACCTACAGGGATTATTATGGAAGCGGATGAATTTGTCTTAATCGGATAGGCATGGTTTTGAGGACTCCGGCGGCGATCCCCCAGACGGCCGCATGTTCCAGGCCGATCCAGAGAAACGCGAGCCAGGTCGCAACGCCCACCAGGATGCTGGTGAAGATCTGCACCTGCAGGTAGCGTTGAATCTGTTCGGCAATCTTATCCAGCATCCGCAGGGTGATTTTTTTCTTGCTGAGGGTGGGACCGGAGATATTGACCAGTTTGCGCCGGAAGGTATCGCCCGAAGCCAGCAT
>JAJDOH010000254.1 GCA_022340265.1 Deltaproteobacteria bacterium
TCCTGAGAACGTGGAAATGGTGATGCCCGGTGACAATGTATCCATGGAAGTTGTACTGATCACACCCATCGCCATGGAGAAGGAATTGCGCTTTGCAATTCGCGAGGGCGGCAGAACCGTCGGCGCCGGTGTCATCAGTGAAATTATTGAATAGGGGAATGTGGGTATGCTAACCAACCAAAAAATCCGGATTCGCCTTAAAGCATACGATTACAAATTGCTGGATCGCGCTGCTCTGGAAATCGTCGATACCGCCAAAGAAACGGGTGCGAGGGTTGCAGGACCGATTCCATTGCCCACGGTGATCAACAAGTATTGTGTTCTCAGGTCACCCCATGTGAACAAAAAGTCGCGGGAGCAATTTGAAATAAGAACCCATAAGCGGGTCATGGATATATTGGAGCCGACACAGCAGACCGTTGATTCCCTCATGAAGCTTGATCTGGCGGCTGGTGTGGATGTGGAGATCAAGCTGTAGTGAATTTTAGGTAAGACATCCTGAGGGACCCTCAGACATCCTTATGAAACGGTTCAAGGATAGTGGTGCGAAAACCGTGTACGGTGATATTGGAGTTTAGTTCTTATGGTCAACAAGCTTTTTGGCAAGAAAATAGGGATGACAAGGTATTTCCTCGAAGGAGGAAAGAGTGAGCCGGTTACGGTGGTGAAAATTGGTCCCTGTGTTGTGACACAGAAAAAGACAATTGAGAAAGAAGGCTACAATGCCATTCAGATCGGTTTTGGTCCTAAAGATGAAAAAAGAACCAACAAACCCCTGAAAGGCCATTTTGAAGCGTCCGGCGGTAAGTGCTTCTCTTATCTCAATGAGGTGAGAGTAGATGATGTGGATGCATTTGAATTGGGACAGGAAATCAAGTCCGATATTTTTTCCATCGGTGATACGGTTCACGTTCGGGGAAAAAGCAAAGGCAGGGGATTTGCGGGCGTCATGAAACGATGGGGATTTAGCGGAGGCAGGAAAACACACGGATCCCGTTCGCATCGAGTGCCAGGATCAATCGGGTGTAGTGCCGATCCGGCCAGGGTTGTCAAGGGAAGAAAGATGCCCGGAAGGATGGGAAATACCCATGTGACGACCAAGAATCTGAAAGTGGTTGATATCAGACCGGATATGAATATTTTGCTGTTGAAAGGACCTGTTCCCGGGGCGCCGGGCAACCTTTTGGAGATTGTCAAGGTTTCATAAGGTGAAGGACCAAAATGGGCGGGTTGTCTGATCCGCTCATTGTTATTATGCGGTTGAAATCCAGTTTTTTAAACATAATCATGCAGGCAGGGGCACCGAATGACTGTCTTGGACGTATATAACTTGCAGAAAGAAAAGGTTTCGGAGGTGGAACTGAACGATGATGTATTTTCGGTTCCCATCAAGAAGCATGTCCTCCATCAGGTGGTTGTTGCACAACTGGCGGGACATCGATCGGGTACTGCGGCATCAAAGAACAGGGCCGCCGTAAAAGGTTCCAACGCCAAACTTTGGCGGCAGAAAGGTACCGGAAGGGCGAGGGTCGGAAAAGCTTCATCCCCCACTAGAAAAGGTGGTGGTGTGGCTTTCGGTCCATCACCGCGTAGTTACGATCAAAAAGTTGCTAAGAAAGTTCGAAAATCCGCTTTGCGGATGGCACTTACAGATAAGGTGAAATGTGAACAGCTTTTTGTGATAGATGATTTTACGCTTCCCGAAATCAAAACCAAAGGTTTTGTTGAAGCCATGAATCAGTTTGAGGTCCAAAAGGCGTTGATTGTGACCAACGAAAAGTCGGAGAACCTGGAAAAATCTTCTAAAAACGTGCCGAAAATAAAGGTGATGCGATCAGAAGGATTGAATGTTTATGACATTCTTAAATATGACACCCTTTTTCTAGAACGGATGGCCGTTGATAAGATACAGGAGGCATTGGGTTCATAGTGGATATCTATCAAGTGATCAAAGAGCCGCACATCACGGAAAAAGCCAACCTCCAAAAAGGGGAAGTGAACCAAGTCTCATTTAAGGTGCACAAGCAGGCCAATAAGATTGAAATCCGTCAAGCCGTTGAAACGCTATTCAAGGCCAAAGTACTAGATGTGCGGACGATGAACATGCGTGGTAAAAGCAGGCGAATGGGAAAGCACGTGGGCCGGAAGCCGAATTGGAAAAAAGCTATTGTTCAGCTTGCTCCGGGTGAAAATATCGAGTTTTTCGAAGGCATGTAATCGCAAGAGGCGCAGGGATAAAAGTGATATCAGGTAATTTCAATTTGGGATTCGGAGCAAAGTATGGGCATTAAATCCAGCAAACCCACATCTCCAGGCAAGAGATTTCAAACGACATCCACTTTTGAGGAAATAACGCGGAAAGAGCCGGAAAAAAGTCTTTTGAGGTCGCTCAATAAAAAAGGTGGCAGGAATTCGAATGGCCGTATGACTACCCGGCACAGAGGGGGTGGTCACAAAAGGGCCTATCGTCTTATTGATTTCAAACGGGATAAGGACGGCATTCCTGCCAAAGTGGCTGCCATTGAGTATGATCCCAATCGATCTGCGAACATCGCACTTTTGCATTATGTGGATGGCGAAAAACGGTATATTCTTTCCCCCAAAAATCTTTCTGTGGGGGATATGCTGATGTCCGGGGAAAAGTCCGAAATTCGTATCGGCAATGCACTTCCGCTTGAAATAATTCCTTTGGGAACTCATATTCACAATATAGAATTGAACATTGGACACGGCGGGCAAATGGCAAGAGGTGCCGGCAGCTATTGTCAGTTAATGGCAAAAGAGGGAAGATACGCACAGGTCAAACTTCCGTCCGGTGAAGTTCGACTGATTCCACTGGCGTGTAAAGCCACCATTGGTCAAGTGGGTAATCTGGAGCATGAAAATATATCCATTGGAAAAGCCGGCAGGAAAAGATGGCTGGGAAAAAGACCTCATGTGAGGGGCGTCGCCATGAACCCGGTCGACCATCCCCATGGTGGCGGAGAAGGAAAGTCCTCCGGTGGTCGACACCCGGTAACTCCCTGGGGAGTTCCCACCAAAGGATACAAGACAAGAGTCCGCAAAAGTAGTGACAGATTTATTGTTAAGCGCCGTTCCAGATAAGTTTGGTTGGTTTGTAAAAATTTTTTATTGGGACACTTTTAGTAGATAATTGGGAAGAGGAGGAGATGCTTTGCCAAGATCTCTCAAAAAAGGGCCGTTTGTTGATGAGCATTTGCTGAAAAAGGCCGAGCAAGCAAGGGAAACAATGAGTCGTAAGATCATAAAAACCTGGTCTCGCAGGTCTACAGTGCTTCCAGAATTTGTGGGCCTGACTTTTGCGGTGCACAATGGCAAGAAATTTCTGCCCGTATTTGTTTCAGAGGACATGGTTGGCCACAAATTGGGAGAATTTGCGCCAACACGCACCTTTTACAGCCATGCAGGAGACAGAAAAAGCAAGCTGAAGGGGTAAAGGCATTTCTGAGCATGGGCCAGAAAATTTGATTTTAGCGTTATGAAACCAGGAAGACCAAAAACCTGATTTCAGTTGATTGAAAGATTTGTGAGATTGAATATGGAAATCAAGGCAGTTGCAAGGTTTGTGAGGATCTCTCCACAAAAAATCCGTTTGATTATGTCGCAAATTAGGGGAGAGAAGGTTGAAGATGCATTGGGGTTGTTATCCTTTGCACCACAAAAAGGCGCCAAAATCCTCAAAAAACTGGTCGATTCTGCGGTTGCAAACGCGCAGGAAAATTCGGATATGGATGTGGACAGTCTCTACATTTCAAAGATTTATGCAGATGAAGGTCCAACCCATAAGAGATGGCGTCCCAGGGCATTAGGGCGCGCTACGAAAATACTGAAAAGGACCAGCCATTTAACCGTTGTTTTGGATGAGAAATTGTAAACTTGATGTTGTTTAAGTAGAAAAGGGTCTCTTGAACACGCTGGAGGTGAATATTGGGACAAAAAGTTCATCCAATCAGTTTTAGATTGGGAATTATCAGGAATTGGGATTCAAGGTGGTATGCTGGAAGTCAGTACGCCACCTTTGTCTACGAAGACTTTAAGATTCGAAAGTTCTTGAAAAAGCGCGTTTATCAGGCGGGCGTGTCAAAAATTGAGATCGAAAGAGCTGCAAGCAAGGTGCGCATCCGCATGCATACTGCTCGCCCTGGGATTGTGATAGGAAAAAAGGGCGTTGAAATCGAGAAAACAAAACGAGATCTCGAAAAACTGATCAAACGCGATGTGATCCTTGATATTCAGGAAGTGCGAAAAGCGGAAGTCGATGCCCAATTGGTTGCTGAAAATGTTGCCACACAACTGGAACGGAGGGTGGCGTTTCGGCGGGCCATGAAAAAAAGTGTGACTTCCGCCCTGCGTTTCGGTGCCCAGGGTATAAAAATTGCCTGCGCCGGCAGGTTGGGCGGCGCGGAGATGGCACGAAGGGAATGGTACAGGGAAGGCCGTGTGCCGCTTCACACAATCCGGGCGGATATTGATTACGGATTCGCGCAGGCGTATACAACTTATGGTGTTATTGGTGTAAAAGTAACGATTTTTAAGGGCGAAATCTTGCCTGAAAAGAAACAGAAAGTAGGAAGATCTGATGCTTAGCCCAAAAAAAGTCAAGTATCGAAAAAGGCAGAAGGGCCGCACCAAAGGAAAGGCGATGCGGGGTGGTACACTTGATTTCGGCGAGTTTGGATTGCAGGCGACGGAGTGTGGCCTGATGTCTGCTCAGCAGATCGAATCTGCCAGGATCGCGGTAACCCGGCATGTGAAGCGTGGTGGCAAAGTGTGGATCAGGATTTTCCCAGACAAACCGGTTGGGAAAAAACCACTTGAAACCAGGATGGGAAAAGGAAAAGGTGCACCGGATGGCTGGGTTGCCGTTGTCAAGCCAGGTCGCATTCTGTACGAACTCGAAGGTGTCTCAAAGGAAGTGGCTGATGAAGCCTTTCGCCTTGCTGGACACAAACTCCCTTTTGCCACCAGATTCGTCAGCAGGAGAGGATAAATCATGAAGGCCACGGAACTTAGAGAACTGAGCCTTGAAGAGCTTAAAGAGCGGGAAAAAGAAACGGGGCAGGAAATCTTTAACCTGCGGTTTCAAAAGGCCACCGGACAGCTGGGTAACACGGCCATGATACAGAAGACCAAGAAAAATTTGGCGCGTGTAAAGACGGTGATCAGGCAAATGGAAATTACTGGTGCTAGCAAATAACGTGAGGGTGTGATGGCAGAGCGAGGGCAGCAAAAAAAACTGGTTGGCACGGTTACAAGTAATCAAGCAGACAAAACCGTTTTGGTAATGGTTGAGCGGCTGACGAAACATATGACCTATGGAAAGTACATTCGCAAGCGGTCCAAATATATGGCCCATGACCCCCAAAACAGTTGTGATATTGGTGATAAAGTAAGAATCGTTGAAAGCCGTCCCATCAGCAAACGCAAAAGGTGGGCTGTAGCGGATATTATCGAGAAGGGGAATATTGCGGTTTAGTATTTCGCGATATTGATCCATCGGAGCTGAGCAGATGATACAGACTGAAACAAGATTAAGAATTGCTGATAATTCCGGAGCCAAGGTTGTCTCCTGTATAAAGGTTTTGGGTGGATCCAAAAGGCGGTATGCATATGTCGGAGATATCATCGTCGTGGCTGTTAAAGAGGCAATGCCCAATTCCAAAGTGAAGAAAGGCGACGTGGTAAAAGCTGTAATCGTCAGAACGGCGAAGGAGATCAGAAGGTCTGATGGATCTCATATTAAATTTGACGATAACTCCGCAGTCTTGATCAACCAGCAGAGTGAACCGATCGGCACGAGAATTTTCGGACCGGTTGCAAGAGAATTAAGGGGTAAGAATTTTATGAAAATTATTTCTCTTGCTCCGGAGGTTCTTTAAAAGTTGGAAGATTTCTTTTTTGCGGGACTCGGAATTATTTTGCAGGAGTAATTGGCGTGCGGAAAAAACATCCTAGAATAAAGAAAAATGACAAGGTCATTGTGCTTGTTGGAAAAGAAAAAGGGAAGATCGGCACGGTTTTGAGGGTAGATGTTGATAAGGAAAGATTGATTGTTGAAAAAGTCAACATGATCAAACGGCATTCCAAGCCGAACCCGCAGATGGGACAAGGTGGCATTGTTGAAAAGGAAGCACCTCTTAAGATTTCAAACGTGATGCTTGTCTGTGACAAATGCGCTGAACCGTCGCGAATCGGAAAAAGTGTCCTGGAGGACGGGTCGAGAGTGCGCGTCTGCAAAAAATGCGGAGAGCCTTTGGATAAGTAGGCGGGGGATTGCGTTACGTGGGCGTTGCCTTGAATCTCTTCTTCGGTGCTGAGATTCAACCGAATTTTCTCAGGGTTCGAAAAAACTGAGCCTGAAACCTTGGAGGGTTAATCGTTGTCTCGATTGAAGGAAAAATACAATTCTGAAGTGGTGCCGGCTTTGATAAATGAGTTTAAATATTCAAGCAGAATGGCGGTACCTCGAATTCAAAAAGTCGTGCTGAACATGGGGCTGGGTGAGGCGATCCAGAACATAAAAGTCCTTGATGCCGGGGTCAATGAACTGGGTCTAATTGCCGGTCAAAAGGCGGTTGTGACCAAAGCCAGAAAATCTATCGCCGGTTTCAAACTGAGAGAAGGGATGCCCATCGGATGTATGGTAACCCTGAGGCGGGGTCGCATGTATGATTTTCTGGATAAACTTTTTAATGCTTCACTGGCACGTGTGCGCGATTTTCGGGGAATCAAAGGAAAAGTTTTTGATGGCAGAGGGAATTGCAGCATCGGCATAAAGGAATTTATTGTTTTTCCTGAGATCGACTACGACAAGGTTGATAAGATGAAAGGCTTGAACATTAGTATTGTCACCACGGCTGAAACGGATGAAGAGAGTCGGTTTATGCTGAAGCTTTTGGGGATGCCTTTCCGGAACTAAAGCTGTTTTATTGAATGAGGGGGTTATTTTGGCTAGGAAGTCGCTGATTGTAAAAGCCCAAAGGAAACCAAAGTTTTCCAGTCGTCAGTACAATCGTTGTCCGATATGTGGACGGCGAAGGGCCTATTTAAGGAAATTTGGGCTTTGCCGAATCTGTTTCAGGAGCATGGCCTCAAGAGGAGAACTCCCTGGGGTGGTTAAATCGAGTTGGTAGATTTTGTAATTTTGCAGCCCGGCATCTTTCGGTCCGGGTCATGATAATCAGGGGGCGAAGTGAATAATGAGTATGACGGATCCGGTTGCTGATATGCTGACGCGTATTCGAAACGCGTTGCGGGCAGCACATGAAATTGTTAATATTCCAAGTTCCACGTTGAAAATCAATTTGGCCAATGTTCTCAAGGCGGAGGGGTATATCAAGAATCTCCGAATCATTTCAGATGGCCAGCACCGATACATCAGGCTATTTTTGAAATTTGACAAGAACGGCGTTCCCGTTATTGAAGGACTGAAGCGGATTAGCAAGCCAAGTTGCCGTGTTTATGCGGGTTATGATAAAATCCCGGAAGTGTTGAACGGGTACGGCGTGAACATCGTGTCCACCTCTAAAGGGATCATGACGGATCGAGAAGCGCGGAAACAAAAAGTGGGTGGGGAAATTCTCTGCGCTGTTTGGTAGTTCCCACAGATATCATAAAATGCAAAAGTCCGGAGGTTTTTGATGTCACGCATAGGTAAACGGCCCATCCCCATAACAAAGGATGTTGAAGTCAAATTGGATGGCGATACGGTGACCGTAAAAGGGCCGAAAGGCGTTCTTCAGCGCCGCATACATGATAAGGTCAGTATCGAGATTAATGATGATAATCTCCTGCTTTCGCCGAACGACGACCACAGAGAAACGCGGGCGCTTCACGGCCTTTATGGTGCGCTTATTTTGAACATGGTCACCGGTGTGACCAAAGGGTTTGAAAAGGCCTTGGAAATCGTGGGCGTTGGATACCGGGCTGAAGTTAACGGTAGAACAGCCATATTTAACCTGGGATATTCGAATCCCATTCATTTCGAACTCCCAGACGGCATCGATGCAAGTATCGATAAGAATAAGGTTATGTTGTCGGGGATTGATAAAGAGTTATTGGGCAGAACAGCAGCCAAAATCCGAAGTTTGCGAAAACCTGAGCCTTACAAAGGTAAAGGGGTGAAATATGTGGATGAAATGATTCGGAGAAAAGCGGGCAAGGCTGGAGCTGCCAAATAATAAAGATCGCACGAACAAGAGTGAAAGGGTTGCCGAAATGGGTGCCGAAAGTAGTGGAAATAGAAGAATTAAACGTAAAATGCGTGTTAGAAAACGCGTCAAAGGTAGCTCGGAGAGGCCTCGGTTATGTGTTTTCAGGAGCGCAAAGCATATCTATGCGCAATTGATTGATGATACGACAAGTCGAACGCTGGTTGCAGTTTCTTCTTTGTCAAAGGATCTGGCGTCTGATATTGGCGGGAACGGTGGCAACAAAAAAGGCGCCGCTGTCGTGGGCAAGGCCATTGGGGCTGCTGCCCTTGCGAAAGGGATAAAGAAAATTTCGTTTGATCGAAATGGCTTTTTGTATCATGGACGTGTGGAATCTCTGTCAAAAGCAGCGAGGGAAAGTGGTCTTCACTTCTGATGCGGCCGGTCTGGAGACAGATGCAAGAAAGGGTTTTGGGGTTCCTCATTCACTTTGAAAAAATGGATATGCGGGACATAAATGCGGTTACTGACAAAAGGTAGGGGAGAATTCCATTGTTTGAAGGAGATGATGAAGTTCAGCTAATTGAAAAGGTGGTACACATCAACCGAGTGGCAAAGGTTGTAAAAGGTGGCCGGCGGTTCAGTTTCAGTGCCATTGTTGTAGTAGGTGATGGCAATGGGGCGGTTGGGTTTGGACTTGGAAAAGCAAATCAGGTACCTGAAGCGATCAGAAAAGGTATTGAAAGGGCGAGAAAAGATATGACCCCCGTCAGTTTGCATGAGTCCTCCATCCCCTATGAGATTGTTGGAAAATGGGGTGCGGGTCGTGTTCTTCTAAAGCCGGCAGGGCCTGGTACGGGACTGATTGCCGGCGGTGGGGTCCGTGCAGTCCTAGAGGCGGCAGGCGTACAGAACATTCTTACAAAATGTCTGGGTTCCCATAACGCACATAATATCGTAAAAGCAACCATAAAGGGATTAAGGTCGCTACGGGATCCGGTGGAAATCATGGCCCGACGGGGCAAGGTTTTAGAAACCGGGAGCGATGGGCCCGAGGATGCGACGGTTCAATAAATTTGAATAATGGAAATGGGTTAACAATTGAATTTGTTTCCAATGCTTTTGTAAGTGAGCCTGAAATTATGGAAGATACAATTAAAGTGACCCTTGTTAAGAGTGGCATTGGTCGGAATAAGAAAATTCGAGATACCTTGAGAGGGCTCGGCCTGACCAAAATGAGAAAAACTGTTGAGTTGAAAAACACGCCAGCAATCAGAGGCATGATCCAGAAAGTCTCCTTCCTGGTGCAAGTTGGTTGAATAAGGATGGGAGAAGGTAATGAAAATTAATGAGCTTTCACCTGCTGAAGGGTCAAAACGTGGACGAAAAAGAGTTGGCAGAGGCCCAGGTTCAGGACATGGTAAAACCAGCTGTCGCGGACATAAAGGGCAAAAATCCCGTTCAGGCGGGAAGGTCCGTCCGGGTTTTGAAGGGGGTCAGATGCCCATACACCGGCGGCTGCCAAAGCGCGGATTCAAGAATCCTTTTCGAAAAGAATACAGTGTTGTGAATGTGGGTGATTTGAGTCGCTTTGAGCCCAACACCCAACTTGATCCGGATGCATTGAAGGAAGCTGGGCTGGTGTGGAAGATGCTGGACGGCGTAAAATTGCTTGGGGATGGAGAAATTTCTCATCCTTTGGTAGTGCGAATTCATAAAGTAAGTCAATCGGCAAGAGAGAAAATTGAGAGTGCCGGAGGTAAGGTTGAGATTCTGTAATTTCTTTGCCTGACCCAGATGGTTCCCTTACAAAACTATATCGCGAGATGATTGAATGATTGGTGGCCTGCAGAATATTCCCAAAATTCCGGAGTTGAAGAAAAAGATACTGTTTACTCTGATGATGCTGGCTGTTTATCGCGTCGGGTGTCACATCCCAACGCCTGGAGTTAACGGGGCAGCCTTGGCGGCCTTTTTTGGTGCTAGGCAGGGAACGCTTTTTGGACTGTTTGACATGTTTTCCGGTGGTGCGCTGAGTCGAATGTCGGTGATGGCACTTGGGATCATGCCCTACATTAGCGCCTCCATTATTCTTGAACTGATGACCGTGGTTGTCCCCTATCTGGAAAAGTTAAAAAAGGAAGGGGAGCAGGGACGAAAAAAGATTACACAGTATACGCGTTACGGAACCGTTATTTTAAGTGTGATCCAGGGGTTTGGTATCGCGGTGGGCCTTGAAAACATGAGTAGCCCCGGGGGTGTGATGGTGGTGCCTGTGGGCGGATGGGGGTTCCGCATTTTAACCGTCGTCACGTTGACGGCAGGGACATCTTTCCTCATGTGGCTAGGCGAACAGATCACTGAAAGAGGGATCGGTAACGGTATCTCGCTAATCATCTTTTCAGGTATTGTAGCGAGGTTTCCTGTTGCGGTGATGAACACCTTCAGGCTCATGGGTACTGGTGAATTGACGCCATTTTTTATGGCGCTCATTGTGGCTCTCATGATTGTTGTTGTCGGCGTGATCGTTTTTGTGGAAAGAGGGCAGCGAAGGATTCCTGTTCAATATGCTAAACGGGTAGTGGGTCGTAAAATGTATGGGGGGCAGACAACGCATCTTCCTTTGAAAGTCAATACTGCAGGGGTTATTCCGCCGATATTTGCTTCTTCCATCATCATGTTCCCGGCGACTATTGCCAACTTCTTGGGAACTGAGAAATATCCCTGGTTGCAAAGCGTTGTCAGTTCATTGGCGCCCGGGCATGTTGTGTATACAATCATTTACGTGACGTTCATTTTCTTTTTCTGCTATTTTTATACGGCGGTTCACTTTAATCCGGTGGATGTAGCGGATAATATGAAACGTTCCGGTGGGTTCATTCCAGGTATCAGGCCTGGTAAAAATACAGCTGAATATATAGACCGTGTACTGACACGGTTGACGTTTTCAGGCGCCTTATATGTTTCGGCCATTTGTGTATTGCCGACTATCTTGATTTATCATCTAAATGTGCCTTTCTATTTTGGCGGTACCGCCCTTCTGATTGTGGTGGGTGTAGCAATGGATACCACAAACCAGATTGAGTCCCACATGTTGACACGCCATTATGAAGGCTTCATGAAGAAAGGCTTTGGCAAGTCGAGATAGTGTTTTTTGGGCCCCGAGAGTTTGATTGGATACTTCGGTGCTCTGTAAATGTATTTCATGTGCATTGGAAGCTGCACATTCAACCCCCAGGGCTACGATCATGGGCGAAGATGAATCCATTGAAGTTCAAGGTGTCGTGATTGAGACGTTGCCCAATGCAGAATTCAACGTTGAACTGAAAAATGGACATCGGCTTTTGGGGCGCATTTCAGAGGAGATGAAGCACAAGTTTGTCACGATTCTACCTGGTGATGTGGTGACTATTGTTTTGTCTCCCGACGATTTGAACCTGGGACGCATCGTATGCAGAGCGTCTTCGTAAAAGTTTTTGTTGGGTGGATATTGAATTTCAAAATACGGGTGCGGCTATGAAAGTAAGACCATCGGTTAAAAAGATGTGTAAGAAGTGCAAGATCATTCGAAGACATGGTATTACTCGGGTGATATGTGAAAACCCTCGTCATAAACAGCGGCAGGGATAGTTTTTTCATCTTGGCGCAGTTCCATAACAAAAAGATTTTTGTGTGAACTGTTGCTAGAACAAAAGGTGTGATAGAGGAGCTAAAGATTGGCAAGGATCGCAGGCGTCGATTTACCAAAAGGAAAGAGGATAGAGATCGCTCTGACATACATATACGGCATTGGGAGGACTTCTTCCCAGAAAATGCTTACCGAAGCAGGTATCGGTTGGGATACCAAATCGGATGAGTTGACCTCTGAACAGATCGCCAGTATTCGAAAAATCATCGACGAAAAGCATACCGTTGAGGGTGATCTCAGGCGAGAAGTGTCCATGAATATCAAGAGGCTCATGGACCTGGGCCTCTATAGAGGTTTAAGGCACAGACGCGGGTTACCGGTCCGAGGGCAGCGCACCAGCACCAATGCCAGGACGAGAAAAGGCCCCAGAAGAGCTGTGGTGGGCAAACGGAAGTAACAGAGAAATGAGGAAATAGAATGGCGAGAACCGAGAAAAAGAAAAGTCGGTCCAAGCGGGAGAAGAAGAATGTCCCGACGGGGATCGTTCATATCCAGTCCACTTTCAATAATACCATCATCACCGTTACGGATACCAGTGGTAATGTGATTGCCCAGTCGAGTGCAGGTCGAGGGGGTGTAAAAGGTTCGCGGAAAAGCACCCCATTTGCGGCGCAGATTGCCGGCCGGGACGCGCTGAAAAAAGCCATGGAACAGGGAATGCGTGTGGCGGAAGTTCGTGTGAAAGGACCTGGCGTTGGTCGTGAAGCCGCTCTTCGGTCGCTGCAGGTAGAGGGATTCACGGTCACGATGATCCGGGATGTTACGCCCATACCCCATAACGGTTGTCGGCCTCCGAAAAGGCGAAGAGTTTAATTTGTCATCTGTTTATTGTCATTAATTAAAATAAACATGTTCATAAAGACGAACATCGAACATAAGGATGGAAGGTAGGAGGGGCTAGCTTGGCCAGATATAGGGATTCTTCATGCAGGTTGTGCCGACGTGAGAACTTGAAACTTTTTCTTAAGGGAGATCGTTGCTACGGGGATAAATGTGCTTTTGAAAGACGGGCCTATGCGCCCGGGCAACATGGTCAGAGAAGAGGGGGAAAGCTCTCTGACTACAGCCAGCAGCTCAGAGAAAAACAGAAAGTCAAAAGGATTTACGGCATTTTAGAAAAACAGTTCAAGGGCTATTATTACAGGGCAGAAAGGCAAAAGGGGATTACTGGGACGAATCTGCTTTTATTGCTTGAAAGTCGTTTGGATAATGTTGTGTACAAGATGGGATTTGCAGCATCAAGAACACAAGCTCGTCAGCTGATCAGACATAACCACTTCCTGGTGAATCAGAAGAAAGTTAATATTCCTTCCTGTCAGGTAAAAGTGGGTGATGTCGTTGAGGCAAAGGAAAAGAGCCGAGAAGTTTCCCAGGTTATCGAGGCAATGGAGACGGTGGTCAGGCGGGGTGTTCCGGGCTGGATGGAAGTAGAAAAGGAAGCTTTCAAAGGGACGATGAAAGGACTTCCGAACCGAGAAGATCTCACGATGCCGATTCAGGAACAGCTTATTGTGGAATTGTACTCGAAGTAGTGCTGTCAGTCTGAAACACTGCAGAGAGAGCATTTCAAATCTTGAATGAATCAATGGGGAGGCTTTTTTGGCAGATCTAAAAAGCAGAAATTGGCGGGAATTGATTAAGCCGAAACGGATTGAAATCGATCAGGAAACCAATACAAGTACCTATGGAAAGTTTGTGTGCGAGCCGCTTGAGAGGGGTTTTGGGATTACGATCGGCAATACGTTGAGGCGAATTCTGCTATCATCCCTTCAGGGAGCGGCGATCGTTTCCGTCAAGTTTGATGATGTTGTTCACGAGTTCTCCAGTATGCCGGGTGTATTGGAGGATGTTACCGACATAATTCTCAATCTGAAGGAGATTAAACTAAAGACCCTTGATGTGGAAGAGGCCGTCATTCAAATTAATCGAGAAGGTGAGGGAATCGTCACAGCAGGGGATATTGAGACGGACGGTTCTGTCGAGGTTCTTGAACCTAAACAGCATATTGCCACTTTGAATAAAGAAGGCAAGCTGAACATGGAAATGGTGGTCAAGATGGGAAAAGGATATGTCCCTGCAGAGAGGCTGAAGGACGAAAATACTCCCATCGGTGTTATTGCCATTGATGCGGCATTTTCATGTGTAAAGAAAGTCAATTATGTCGTCACCAATTCGAGAGTCGGGCAGGTCACGGATTATGACAAACTTACCCTGGAGGTCTGGACGGATGGCAGCGTTTTCCCTGAAGACGCGGTAGCCTTTGCGGCCAAGATTCTCAAGGAACAGATGAACCCGTTTATTAATTTTGAAGAGGAAATTGAGCCGGTAGAGGAAGAAGAAGTCAGAGAAGACCAGGAGATCAACGAAAATCTTTTCCGCCCTGTTTCTGATCTTGAATTGTCTGTTCGTTCTGCCAATTGTCTTCAGAATGCCAAAATCAATCTGATTGGCGAGTTGGTTCAGAAGACAGATGCGGAAATGCTCAAGACCAAAAATTTTGGACGGAAATCCTTGAATGAGATAAAGGCAATTCTGTCAGACATGGGTTTAAGCCTGGGAATGAAACTCGATTTTTTTCCACCTACCCAGGAATCGGATGATGAAGGGGAAGAAACAGATTCGCTCGAGGGGTTAGAGACTTCTACCGTAACGGAGAAAACCGCTGCTCCGCTAGTAGAGACAGAAGATGACAATTCTACTGACGAGCAAGAGAAAGAGACAGAAGAGGGTGACACAAAGGATCAGGAATAGGGGAAAGACCGATGAGGCACAGGAAGGCTGGAAATCAGTTAGGGCGGAATACGAGTCACCGCAGGGCGATGCTGAGAAACATGGTTACAGCACTTTTCAAGTATGAAAAGATCGAAACCACGGACGCAAAAGCCAAGGCAATCAGACCGATAGCAGAAAAAATGATAACGCTTGCCAAAAGAGGCGATTTACATGCTCGACGTCAAGCACTCAGTTATATGCAGGATAAAGAGGTCACTCACAGACTCTTTGATGAATTGAAGGATCGTTATTCAAACCGGGAAGGTGGATATCTCAGGATCGTCAAGAAGGGTTTTCGAAAAGGGGATGGCGCTTCTATTTCCGTTGTACAGCTGCTGTCAGGCGACGATGGGAAGGCCGCTGCAAAAAATTGACCGCCGCGAAGATTTCTGATATCATAACATAATCTTTCTGCAGTATTTTGTTTTTATATTGAAGTGGCGCCGGTATCATGTCAACTGGCAGAAATCCGCCGTCAAGCTAAAAAACAGGTTATGGAACCAAGCGGGAGAAACAATTGAAACCCTCTTGTCCGATTCGGGCAAGAGGGTTTTTTTCGGGGGCTGACTGTGAGTACTTTTGAACATAAGGACCTTCTTGGCATGGCGGCGTTGTCTGTTGCTGACATTGGATTGATTCTGGACACCGCCGATTCCCTGAAGTCCATTTCTTTTAGGGATATCAAAAAAGCGCCAACGCTCAGAGGCAAGAGCGTGGTCAATTTTTTTTACGAACCGAGCACCAGAACAAAATCTTCATTTGAAATTGCGGCAAAAAGACTGAGTGCGGACACTTTCAGCCTTTCGGCTTCAACAAGCAGTATGGTGAAGGGCGAGACGCTTCTGGATACGGCCAGGAATCTGCAGGCAATGAATCCGGATGTTATTATTCTTCGTCATTCTTCAAGCGGTGCACCTCACGTATTTGCGAAAAAACTTAAGGCTTCTGTGATTAATGCGGGTGACGGTATCAATGAGCATCCGACCCAGGCCCTTCTCGATCTTTATACCATTCGGGAGAAAAAGGGTGTCTTTAAAGGATTGAAAGTTGCAATCATCGGCGATATTGCTCACAGCCGGGTAGCGAGATCCAACATCATCGGTTTACTCAAACTGGGCGCCCATGTGTCGGTTTCAGGACCTCCGACCCTGATTCCCAAAGAGATAGAGGCAATGGGCGTTTCTGTTTCCAATGATCCGGCAATTGCCGTGAAAGGTTGCGATGTGGTCATGCTGTTGCGGGTTCAACTGGAGCGACAAAGCAGGCTTCTTTTTCCCAGTCTCCGAGAGTACAGCTCCTTTTTCTGTTTCAACGAAAATATGTTGAAAGGTGCCAAAGAAGACGTGATTGTAATGCATCCAGGTCCCTTGAATCGGGGCGTTGAGATCTCCAATGGTGTTGCAGATGGTCCCTATTCCGTTATCTTAGATCAGGTGACCAATGGTGTGGCGGTGCGGATGGCGGTGCTCTACCTTTTGATTGGAGGCGCGAAGAGTGATAACATTGATTAAAGGGGGTGAGGTGGTCAACCCCCGTTTGGGTACGGTAGAAAAAAAAGATCTGTTAATCGAAAACGGCATGGTTTCTCGCCTTTTGTCCAAAGGGGAATCGGGGGAGGCGTCAGAAGTTTCGAAGACCATTGATGCAGCAGGAAAAGTCATTGTTCCCGGTCTGGTGGATATCCATACCCATTTAAGGGAGCCTGGACACGAATATAAAGAAACCATTGCCAGCGGCGCAATGGCTGCGGTCGCCGGGGGTTATTCAGCGATCGCCTGTATGCCGAACACCTCACCTCCCAATGATTGCCGATCCGTTACCGAATTCATCATTGAACAGAGCAAAAGAGCAGGCAGAGCAAGGGTTTATCCCATTGCCACCATATCAAAAGGACAGAAAGGAGAATCGCTGGTTGATTTTTGTGAATTGGCGGCTGCTGGGGCTGTGGGCGTTTCCGATGACGGGTTTCCCGTGGTCAACAGCGAACTCATGCGTCGGGCGCTTGAATATGCCCGCTATTGCGGGCTGGCCGTTATCTCACATTGCGAAGATCCGAATCTGTCAAAGGGCGGCGTAATGCATGAGGGTGAAATTTCAACCCGGATCGGCTTGCCGGGGGTATCAGGGGCGAGTGAAGATATTTTTGTTTACCGAGAAATTTCACTTGCACGCCTGACCGGATGTCCAGTGCATATTGCCCATGTCAGCACCGGTGTTTCCGTCGAATTGATTCGTCGTGCCAAAGAAGAGGGCCTTCCCGTGACTGCGGAAACCGCGCCCCACTACTTCACCTTAGATCATGGATTGCTGGCGGAGTATGATACGCGATATAAAGTCAATCCGCCGCTGAGAACGCCCAAGGACGTGTCTCAAATCAGGAAAGGGCTTGCAGAGGGTGTTATTGATGTGATTGCCACGGACCATGCGCCACATGACAGCCTTGAAAAGGAGGTGGAATTCGACAAAGCGGCATTCGGTATGATAGGGCTTCAAACGGCCCTTTCGTTGACATTGGATCTGGTTAGGGAAGGGTTTATGACCCTGCCCGATGCTATTTCAAAACTTTCAAGCAATGGCGCGGCTATTCTGGGTGTTCCCGGGGGTGAGCTCAAAGAAGGTGAAAATGCGGATGTGGCTATTATCGACATGGAAAGTGAATATTGTTTTAAAGAAAAAGATATCCTTTCTAAAAGCAGAAATTCGCCCTTTCTGGGAAGAATGATGAAGGGACGGTGTGACTTGACAATGGTTGGAGGGAAGATTGTCTACCAGCGGAACGTCTAAGATTCTCGTAGTTGATGATGAGAAAAGCATGCGGGAGTTCCTGGAAATCATGCTGGCCAAGGAAAACTATCATGTTGTTTCCGCCAGCGATGGTGAAGAAGCGATTCGGATTCTGGAAAATGATCGCTTTGACCTGGTCATTACGGATATTCGAATGAAAAGCGTCGATGGGTTGGGAGTGTTGAGGAAAGCAAAGGCTGTGAGCCCTTCAACGGTGGTTGTTTTGATTTCCGCTTTTGCCACAGCCCAAACCGCTGTTGAGGCCATGAAAGAGGGTGCCTACGATTATATTCCCAAACCATTCAAAGTCCACGATTTCAAACGTATTATTGCTGAGGCTTTGGAATCTTCCCGATCGGCCGTTCAGGCTGATGCATCGTCCATAAAAGAAAAACTTCATTTTGGATCTCTCATCGGTGAAAGCCCGCAGATGCGGAAAATCTATGATCTTATTCAGCGCGTTTCAGGAACCCGAACCAACATATTGATCACCGGTGAAAGCGGCACCGGCAAGGAACTGGTGGCAAGGGCTGTTCATAAACTGAGTGATCGCAGGGATCGGCCCATCGTGGTCATCAATTGCGCGGGGATTCCGGAAAATCTTATAGAGAGCGAACTTTTCGGTTTCAAAAAAGGGGCTTTTACCGGTGCCACGACCGACAAGGAGGGGTTGTTTGGCGTCGCGGACGGGGGGACGGTTTTTTTGGATGAGATCGGGGAATTTTCACAGGTGATCCAGGTGAAGTTATTGCGGGTCATCCAAGACCGTACATTTACGGCCGTCGGCGGCACCGATGCGAAAACGGTGGATGTCCGCTTTATCGCGGCCACCAACAAGAATCTTGAAACAGAAGTGATTTACGGGAATTTCAGGGAGGATCTCTATTTTCGCTTAAATGTGATTACCATTGATATTCCGCCGTTACGGGAAAGAGATGGCGACATCCCTTTGTTAGCGCAGCATTTTTTGGAAAAATATTCCATTGAAATGGAAAAGGATATTGGAAAGATTTCCGCATATGCCATGTCTATCCTGAATGAATATTCATTTCCCGGAAACGTCAGGGAGTTGGAAAACATTGTGGAGCGAAGTGTGGCGCTGGAGACTTCAAATATAGTTCTACCGGAAAGTCTGGCGCTATCGAACCTGCGCATGAAGGATGAAGTTGCCGAAGCGTGGCAGAAAAAGCCTCTGGATCCCAATGGAATTCAACTGGACGAGGTGATGGCGGAAATTGAAAAAAACTATGTGATGCAGGCTATGGAAACGGCCAAAGGGTCAAAACAGAGGGCGGCGGAGCTTCTGGGCATTAACCTGCGATCGCTACGGTATAGGCTCGAAAAAATCTAATTTGAAAATCCGCTTTCGAGTGTCGCAAAAAAGCGCCCAGGTTTCAGGTCATTGATGAAAGCGTTTTACGGCACTCATTTACATAAGGTTTTGCAACTTCCAAATTTCCGATGCTCTCAAAACAGGAAAGCGCTCTTTTAAACTCCCTCAGGTTCATGAGACTGATTCCTTTGCAGAGTTTCAGTTGATCATTGTCAGGAAAAAACATCAGCCCTTTATCAAGAACAGCAACTGATTCATTGAATGCCCTGTCTCGCTGTTTCAGCATGCCCAACCCCAGGTAGGCGCGATCGTTTGGTGCATATTCAAGGGATCTTATGTATAGCCGTGCCGCTGTTTCGTCTTTTCGAGGGATTGCATCAATTTTCGAATAATCCCCATGGCTGAAGGTCATGGCCAGTCGGGAAAGAAAATCAGCATTTGATTCGCGAAAAGCCTTTCCATCGGTCAATTCAATGGCGTCTGCAAAACCGGGCAGTGCCTCGTAAAAAGCCAATCTCAATTTCCTGCCAAAGGCAAATATCATTTCTTCAGTTAAACGGGGGTCTGTTTCAAAATAGAGGATGTCTTCAATCTTTTGAAGCCATATGTCGTCGGTCTGACCCGATTGCTTCAAAAACATGTCATAAAGGATTGTTCCGGGAAAAATATCCAAAATATAGAAAATAGCCCCCAGCGGTTTGATTTCACAAATCAGGTCGATGGTTTCCTGTATGGTATGCATGGTTTCACCAGGTGATCCGTAAATGAAATAGGCCCGCGCCAAAATGCCGTACCGGGTGGTCAACTGAAACGCTTTCTTGATATCGTCTGATCGGATGTTTTTGTTCAGGAAGTCTCTAATTTTTTCAGAACCGCTCTCCACACCGTAACTTAACTGCGTACACCCGGCCAGTCTCATCCAACGAAGTACCTCCTCGTCCACAAGGTCCACCCTGGAAATGGCAAACCATGATATTGTGATATTCTTTTCGATAATCTCCCTGCAGATGTCAATGACCCGTCCTTTGTTGATCAGGAATGTATCATCTGAGAAATAGAAAAATCGAATGCCTCTTTTATAAAGGTATGTCAACTGTTTTACAAAATAGGTGGCCGAATGAAACCTTACCCTCCGGCCCCAGAATCTTGGGGATCCGCAAAAAGTGCATTGGGCTGGGCAGCCACGTGTGAAAGCCACATGCTGATAGTCAAAATACTTTGACGGAATGGGCAGGCTATCCAAGTTCTTGATAGGAAGTGATTGGCCTGTCTTGATGGGGCGGCCGTTGGATCTGAAGGCGATTCCCTTTATGGACTTAATTCTTTTTCGATTCCCAGCTTCAATGGCCTTAACCAGCTCAAGAAAAGGATATTCCCCTTCTCCCAGAACACAGAAATCAACCGCTTCGAAATGAGTCAAAAAATGTTTCCACAGAAAAGTGGCCCCGATACCGCCGAAAGCCACAGTGATTTCAGGCGCAATGGACTTTGCCGTTTTTGCGATTTCCAGTGCACCCCATCGATTGGCCTGAAGGACTGACAACCCAATGATATCCGGGCTTGTTTTGTTGATCAGTCGGGTAACGGCCTCAGGAATATGATCCAAATGGGCCCAGTTTAAGATTTCCACATCGTAGCCTCGTTCTTTCAGTAACGCTCCCACATAATAAAGGCCCAACGGTGGAACATTAACCTCTTCTTCGTGGATCCTCGCTTCCAGAAACGGAGGATATATAAGTGAAATTTTCATTTTTCAGGTTCCAAAATTTAGGTTGGCAGGCGCTTCTGAAATATCAACACTCGAACATGATGAAGGATCTATGATGTCTGTAATCTCAAAGGTTATACCTTGAAGAAAACCATCTTACCCCTATAAAATCTGAAAGGTTTTGTCAAAAAGGTTTTGGTATGTGTTTTAAACAAACAAAATTGCTTGACAAACGAAGAGCATTGCTTTAAGAGTAACGTCATAGAAAAATTAATTGCTTGTTTTATTGAACTCCGTACGCAAAATGGTTGCAACACCCAACAACACCATCGTCATTATCAACGCAGCAGGGATCGTCGTATCCTTGTTGCTTCTTAGCCTGCTTCTGGTCGGGACGACCAAGAGCCATGACCTGATAATGACATAGCAACCCAAACAGATTTTCTTCCAACCGTTATCAGGTCATCCTGGTAACGGTTTTTTTTTGTGTGAAAATGAAAAAATGTTTTCGGATCCGGAATTAATAATGGAGTAAGACAATGGCGGAAAAAATCTTCATTTACGATACCACCCTCCGAGATGGCACTCAGGGTGAAGAAGTAAGCCTTTCAGCAGAAGATAAGGTGAGAATAGCCAGAAAACTAGACGATTTCGGAATCCATTATATTGAAGGTGGGTGGCCGGGAAGCAATCCGAAAGATGAACGTTTTTTCGAATTGGCAAAGCAGGTGGACTTTAAAAAGTCCCGCTTAACGGCTTTCAGCAGCACTCGCCACGCCGGGAAACGACCGGAAGAAGATGATAATATTCGTGCCCTTCTCGGAACTGAAACGGAAACGGTAACCATCTTTGGAAAAGCATGGGACCTTCACGCTACACGGATTCTGGATGTTTCTTTGGACGAAAACCTGTTTATGATCGAAGACACGGTAACCTACCTGAAAAAGCAGGATCGCCAGGTTATTTTCGATGCGGAACATTTTTTTGACGGGTATAAACACAATTCCGATTATGCGCTTAGAGCGATTCAAGCCGCTGAAACGGGAGGAGCCGATTTTATCGTGCTGTGCGATACCAATGGGGGCACCATGCCCGACGAAGTCAGTGACATCGTGAAAAAGGTGAGACGTCTGCATCAAACCACATTGGGAATCCATACCCACAATGATTGCGGTCTTGCGCTCGCAAATGTCTTGGTATCGGTTCATGAAGGGGCGCGCATGGTGCAGGGAACCATTAACGGCTATGGTGAACGTTGTGGCAATGCGGATCTTATCAGCGTTATCGGGAATCTTCATTTCAAATTGGACTACCCCTGTGTTTCCGAAAAAAGCGTGGGGCAGTTGACCGAATTATCACGGTTTGTAAGCGAAATTGCCAATGTCCCCCCTCAGAAGCAACGTCCATTTGTGGGTAAGAGTGCCTTTGCACACAAGGGCGGCGTACACGTGAGTGCCGTGTTGAAGTTTCCGAAAGCCTATGAGCATATATCTCCCGAACAGGTGGGCAACCGTCGCCGTGTTTTGGTATCGGATCTGTCAGGTAAAAGCAATATCCAATTCAAGTCCGAGGAAATGGGTATCAAACTGGGTGGCAACGGATATGACAGTGGAAAAATTGTTCAAGAAATCAAACGGCTGGAGGATGAGGGCTATCAGTTTGATGCGGCTGAAGGATCCCTGGAACTGCTGATCAAAAAGGTGACGGGTCAGTTTAAGGAACCTTTTTTCCTGGAGTCCTTGCGGGTGACCACTGAAAAAAATCGTGACCGGCCCGGCTCATCCCAAGCGACCATTAAAATTGCAGTGGGAGATGAATACGAAATTACGGCAGCCGAAGGGGACGGTCCCGTAAACGCCCTCGACAATGCCCTCAGAAAGGCGCTTTCCAAATTCTTCCCTCAGATCAACGAGATGGCTCTAGTGGATTTTAAGGTGCGGGTCATTGACGGGAGCGGTGCCACCGCCGCCAAGGTCCGGGTTCAGATTGAGACGAGGGATGAAAAAGAGATCTGGTCCACAATCGGCGTGTCGGAAAACGTCATTGAGGCCAGCTGGCAGGCCCTGGTTGACAGTGTGCAGTACAAACTGTTGAAAGACCCGGGGAATCCTCAGGAAAGCAAAAAGGAACTGGTAATATGAAATCCATTGGGTCAAACAGGAGGATCTTCGCCGCAGGTTCAGCCGTTAACTTGAATCTGTGGAGGGTCCTTATGGCGAAATAGACGGTTGAGGAAACATCAGGAACCTTATTTTCTGATCAAAAGATCAAATTTTCTTGCCCGCTTTTTGTCATAAGGAGACCATCAAATGGAAGATCGTGTTATTTTTTTTGATACCACTTTGAGGGATGGAGAGCAGTCTCCCGGTGCCAGCATGAACAGTGCCGAAAAACTGAGAATTGCCATGCAACTGGAAAGACTGGGTGTTGATGTGATGGAGGCGGGTTTTCCCGCATCATCACCCGGCGATTTTGAATCGGTTCAAATAATTGCCAACAGAATAAAGAACGTGGAGATTGCAGGCCTTGCCAGGACCGCCAAAAATGATATTGACCAGGCGTGGGGCGCGATTCGGGATGCAGCTAAACCCAGGATTCATACCTTCATTGCCACCAGCGATATCCATATGAAATACAAACTCAAAATGACCCGTGAAGAGGTCATTGGTGAAGCGGTGGAGAGCGTCAAGTATGCCAGAAGCCTCTGTGAAAGTGTCGAATTTTCGACGGAAGACGGCACCCGTTCGGACCGGGATTTTCTTTGCCGCATATTCGAAGCGGTCATTGCCGCCGGTGCCACAACCATTAACCTGCCCGACACGGTCGGATACACGGTACCTGAAGAATTTAGTGAACTGGTAAGCTATGTCAGGCAGCACACCCCCAATATTCACAAGGCCGTCATGAGTGTTCACTGCCATAACGACCTGGGTTTGGCTACCGCCAATACCCTGGCGGGCATAAGGGCCGGGGCGCGCCAGGCGGAGGTGACCATCAACGGTATCGGTGAACGGGCCGGGAATACTTCCCTTGAAGAAATCGTGATGACGCTGTTTACCCGGCGGGATCAAATGGCGCTTGGCAGCGGCATTCATACGCAGGAAATTCATCCCACCAGCCGTCTGATTTCCATGATTACCGGCATTGTGGTTCAACCCAACAAAGCCATCGTGGGTGCCAATGCCTTTGCCCATGAGGCGGGTATCCACCAGGACGGTGTGTTGAAAAACCCCATGACCTATGAAATCATGAGCCCGGAAACAGTGGGGCTTGCCGGCAACAACATGGTTATCGGGAAACATTCAGGGCGTCACGCGTTTCAGGACAGACTGCGCCAAATGGGGTATGAATTAAAACGGGAAGAATTAAATGCCCTCTTTATCAAATTCAAACAGCTGGCCGACAAACGAAAAGAGATCTTGGAAGAGGACATTGAAGCGTTGGTGGCTGAGGAAATTCTGAGAGTTCCGGATATCTATGAGTTGCTCTATCTGAATGTGGTCAGTGGTACGGTTGCGGTACCCACCGCCACTGTGAAATTGAAAATTCGGGATAAAGAAGCCCAGAGTGCGGGTTTTGGCGTCGGTCCCATCGATGCGGCTTTTAACACCATCGTGAAAATGATAAACAGCACTGCCAAACTCATGCGATTTTCCGTCAATGCCATTACCGGAGGGATGGATGCGCAGGGTGAAGTGACGGCACGTTTGCAGGAAAATGGATTTGTGGCGTTGGGCAAAGGTACTGATTCGGATATTATCACCGCCAGTGCAAAAGCTTTTGTTAACGGGTTGAACCGCCTGGAACATATGAAGCAGAATCCCAGGTTGTCTCCCAACGAATCGGTCCTTTAATATAGCATGAAAGAGGTAATGACCTTATGAGTATGACCATTACGGAAAAGATTCTTGCGGCACATGCGGGGCGGGATGCGGTTTCCCCGGGAGACCTGGTCCAGGTGCGGGTTGACATGGCCTTGGCCAACGATATTACGGCCCCCCTGGCCATCAAGGTATTCCATGAACTGGGCGCCACCCGGGTGTTTGACCGGGAAAAAGTGGCGCTTGTGCCGGACCACTTTGTTCCCAACAAGGACATCCCTTCGGCAGAGCAGGCTAAAATCATGGAGGAATTCGCCAGTCAATATGATATCAAGCACTATTTCAAAGTGGGGGAGATGGGAATCGAGCACGTGATTCTTCCGGAGAAAGGGTTGGTGGTTCCGGGGGATCTTGTTATCGGGGCGGACAGTCATACATGCACCTATGGGGCCATGGGGGCCTTCTCCGCGGGAGTGGGGAGTACCGATCTGGGGGCCATTATGGCCACGGGCCAGACCTGGCTCAAGGTTCCCGAGGCCATCAAGGTGGTCTATGAGGGTGGCCTGGGTCCGTGGATCGGCGGAAAGGATCTGATTCTGTATACCATCGGCCGGCTGGGGGTTCAGGGGGCCCGTTATAAGTCCCTGGAGTTTACGGGAAGTGCTGTAACGGATCTGACCATGGATGACCGGTTTACCATGGCCAATATGGCTGTTGAGGCAGGGGCCAAAAACGGCATTTTCGCACCCGATGATCACGTGCGAACCTATTTGAAAGAAAAAACGGATCGGGAAGGGGTTTACTGGATGAGCGATCCGGATGCCCATTACGATGAGGTGGTTGAAATTGACGTCAGCCAAATCGCCCCTCAGGTGGCCTGCCCCCACTCTCCCGACAATGTGTCGCCCGTCTCTTCCGTGGATCCGGTACCCCTCAACCAGGTCTTCATCGGTTCCTGCACCAACGGTCGAATGGAAGACCTGAGGGCGGCGGCCGCTGTTTTGAAAGGGCGAAAAGCCGCGAAAAACACGCGTCTGATCGTTATTCCGGGTTCTCCCGCCATCTATAAGGCGGCCATGAAGGAAGGGATTTTGGAAATATTGCTGGACGCCGGTGCGGTCATCGGTCCCCCCAGTTGCGGGCCATGCCTGGGCGGCCATCTGGGGGTTCTGGCCAAAGGGGAAACGGCCCTGTCCACCACCAACCGGAATTTTATCGGCC
Source organism: Deltaproteobacteria bacterium (assembly GCA_022340265.1). Lineage (GTDB taxonomy): Bacteria > Desulfobacterota > DSM-4660 > Desulfatiglandales > Desulfatiglandaceae > NaphS2. The sequence continues at coordinate 25,499 of JAJDOH010000254.1, forward strand.
GCATGGGCCATAGCGGGAGTGATGTTTATCTGGCGGGTCCTGCAGTGGCGGCTGCTTCCGCGATCCTGGGCCGGATCGGCGGTCCGGAAGAACTTTGATGGGATAACCGAAAAATGGCTCGGAGGATAATATAACAACATGAAACTGAAAGGCACTGTCTGGAAATTCGGGGACCATATCGATACGGATTTGATCATTCCCGCCAGATTCTTAAATGTATCGGATAAAGAGGAATTGGCAAAAAGCTGTTTTGCGGACGCAAGACCCGATTTTGCAAAGAACGCCAAATCGGGGGGAATTATTGTGGCCGGTGAAAATTTCGGTTGTGGTTCATCCAGGGAACATGCGCCCATCGCCATCAAGGCAGCGGGCATCGAGTGTGTCATCGCAGCAAGTTTCGCCAGGATTTTTTATCGAAATGCGTTCAATATCGGTTTGCCCATCCTGGAAGCCTCCGTGGCGGACGATTTCGTGGAAGAAGGCGACCGGGTCTCCGTCGATCTGGTTTCGGGGGAAATTCGAAACGAAACAAAGGGGAAGGCCGTCCAGACCATGCCATTGCCGCCATTCATGCGCAAAATGGTGGAATGTGGCGGTCTGGTGCCGTACATCAAACAAAAGAGCGTGAATTCAAAAGAGGGTTAAACCGAATCGGGGTTCGGGGGAGTCAAAAACAAATAAGCTCTGAACCATTAAGCGGGAGCAATGAGCCATTAATGAAAGTTGGGGGGTGTTACTATTAAACTCACAGGAACAGAAATATTTCTTAAAGTCCTTCAGGAGGAAGGGGTGGATACCATTTTCGGCTACCCCGGCGCGGCGGTCATCGATATTTACCATGCGCTTGTGAAAACGGATTTCAGGCATATTCTGGTCCGTCATGAACAGGGTGCTGTCCATGCGGCCGATGGATATGCCAGGGCTTCCGGCAAGGTTGGCGTCTGTCTGGTAACCTCCGGACCCGGTGCCACCAATACGGTCAGCGGTATTGCCGCGGCCCATGCGGATTCGATTCCTCTTTTAGTGTTTACGGGGCAGGTTCCCACCGGACTCATTGGAAACGATGCCTTCCAGGAGGTGGATATCGTTGGGATCACAAGACCCTGCACCAAGCACAACTATCTGATTACAAAAATTGAAGATCTTGCTGGTACCATTCGGGAGGCATTCCATATCGCCCGAAGTGGTCGGCCGGGGCCGGTGCTGGTGGATCTGCCAAAAGACATGATGTCCTCAAAAGTCGACTTTAAAGCGGCCAAACCGGTTAAGCTGAAATCCTATCGGCCCAACTACAAGCCCAATGTGCGGCAGCTGTACAAAGTGGTGGATCTGATCAAAAAGGCCAAAAAGCCGCTGATCCTGGCGGGCGGCGGTGTGATCCTTTCAAAGGCGGCAAGAGAATTGAAAGAATTCGCCGAAGCCATAGAATCCCCTGTGACAACAACGCTCATGGGGCTGGGAGCGTTTCCCACGGATACACCTAAATGGCTTGGGATGATTGGAATGCATGGTACTTATCGCGCTAATATGGCTTCCGGAAACTGCGATCTGATGATTGCCGTAGGTGTTCGTTTCGATGACCGGGTGACCGGCAAAATAGACGCATTTGCGCCAAAGGCCAAAATTGTGCATATTGACATTGATCCCACCAGTATCAGGAAGAATATTTCCGTGACGATTCCCGTGGTGGGGGATTGTAAAGAGACACTGCAAATCCTGAACGAACTGGTAAATGCCGAAGTAGATGGCGTTTTTAACGGTTCTCGCAATGACTGGTTTGAGCAGATAGGCGAGTGGAAAAGCACGAAAAAACTGGATTACCTGCAGGAAGATGTGATTAAACCGCAGTATGTGATTGAAACGCTTCACAGACTCACCAAGGGAGAGGCCATTATTACCACAGAAGTGGGGCAAAACCAGATGTGGACGGCTCAGTACTATCATTTTAACCGGCCCAACTGTTTTATTACGTCCGGCGGGCTGGGGTGTATGGGGTTCGGTCTTCCTGCGGCCATCGGCGCCCAGATCGCCCGCCCCGACAGCCTTGTGGTGGATATTGCAGGCGATGGCAGTATTCAGATGAATATACAGGAACTGGCAACCGCTGTTCAGTACGGTCTGCCCGTGAAGATCGTCATCCTTAACAACGGATACCTGGGGATGGTGCGGCAGTGGCAGGAACTCTTTTACGACAGATGTTATGCCGGAACCTGTATGGACCACGCCCCTGATTTCCTGAAGCTGGCCGAAGCCTACAATGCACTGGGATTACGCGCCACCCGGCCCGAGGAGGTTGAACCGGTCCTTCGTGAGGGCCTTTCTACTCCCCGAACGGTGATTATGGAATTTAAGGTGGAAAAAGAGGAGAATGTGTACCCCATGGTGCCGGCGGGTGCACCGATTACTGAGATGCTGCTCGTTTAAACGCGTTGAGCGGTCAGTTTGTCGAATCTGAGGAGAATGCATGGATCAGAAAAAGGGAGAAAAACATATCCTGTCCCTGATGGTGGAAAACCGACCGGGGGTGCTTTCCCGTATTGTAGGGCTTTTCAGCGGCAGGAGCTTCAACATTGAAAGTCTTTGTGTGGCCGAGACTGCCGAAGCCGATATATCCAGGATTACCCTGGTTACGTGCGGTGATATGGGTGTCATTGAGCAGATCAAGAAACAGCTGAATAAACTGATCAATGTCATCAAGGTGGTGGATTTTATGGACACGCCCTTTGTTCAGAGGGACTTGGCGCTCATCAAAGTCAGGGCCAAACCCGAACATCGGGCTGAAATCCTGAGGGTCACTGATATCTTCAGGGGAAGAGTGGTGGATGTGGGATCGGAATTTTATACCCTGGAAGTTACCGGGGATCTGGAAAAAATCGATGCTATTCTGGGGCTTCTGAAGCCCATGGGCATTAAAGAAATTGCGCGGACGGGGACGATCGCACTGCCCCGCGAAAAGAGAAAATAAGGAGTAAATAAAATGGCGAAAATTGATTTTGGCGGCGTGGTTGAAGAGGTGATCACATCAGAGGAATTCAGTCTTGAAAAAGCGCAAAAGGTTCTTGAAAATGAGACCGTTGCCGTTTTGGGTTACGGTGTGCAGGGACCGGGTCAGGCACTTAATATGCAGGATAACGGCATTCGGGTCATTGTGGGACAGCGCGAAGGAGGCTCATCCTGGAACCGTGCCGTAGAAGACGGCTTTGTACCGGGAGAAACCCTTTTTCCTTTGGAGGAAGCGGCAAAACGGGCTACCGTGATTCAGTATCTGATCAGTGATGCGGGACAGGTTGCCACGTGGCCCCTGGTCAAGAAATGTCTGAATCCCGGGGATGCACTCTATTTTTCACACGGTTTTGCCATCACCTACAAGGACCAGACAGGGATCGTGCCGCCCGAGGATGTGGACGTAATACTGGTCGCGCCAAAAGGCTCCGGAAAAACGGTCCGCAGAAATTTTCTGGCGGGTAGTGGTATCAATTCCAGCTATGCCGTTTTTCAAGATTACACCGGTCGCGCTCTTGAGCGCACTCTTGCCCTTGGAGTGGCAATCGGTTCCGGATATCTGTTTCCCACCACTTTTGAAAAAGAGGTCTTCAGTGATTTAACCGGTGAACGCGGGGTACTGATGGGATGTCTCGCCGGTGTTATGGAAGCACAGTACGATATTTTGCGAAAAAACGGACACAGTCCCAGCGAAGCCTTTAATGAAACCGTCGAAGAGTTGACCCAGAGTCTGATACGGTTGGTGGCTGAAAACGGCATGGACTGGATGTTTGGAAACTGCAGTACCACGGCCCAGCGAGGAGCGCTGGATTGGAGTGTAAAGTTCAAGGCTGCCGTGGCGCCTGTATTTGAAGAACTCTATGAAAGCGTCAAATCCGGCAGGGAAGCACAGGTTGTTCTTGAGGCCAACAGCCGGGATGACTATCGTGAAGGGCTGGACCGGGAACTCAGCCAAATCAGGGAATCCGAAATGTGGCGGGCCGGTAAGGCAGTTCGCGCTTTGAGGCCGGAAAACCGAAACATATGACGGCAGATCTCAAGCTTGCTGTTGTCTGTATGCGTTCTATCCTCGGTGATATAGAGGGGAATCTGGACCGGATTTTTCAGCTTGCGGAAAGGGCGGTCCGGGAAGGCGCTCACATGGTTTGCTTTCCCGAGTCCGTCGCTACCGGCTATGCCCTCAAAGACCCCGGGAAGTATTGCAGCGTCCAGGACACCGCGCACGTCATGGATCGTTTGATTCAAGTGGGTCGGGATTTGGAAACGGTTCTGATTGCCGGGTTTATTGAAAATACAGGCAATCAAAAGCCTTACATGGCGCAACTGGTAACAGGACCTGAAGGTCCCATGGGCGTTTACCGAAAAACCCACCTCTCACCCACGGAGGGCGGAATCTATGGCGCGGGAAAAACGTTGGATGTGTTCGTTCATGGCCACTGGTGTTTCGGTGTGCAACTTTGCTATGAGGCGCATTTTCCGGAGATCAGCACGAAAATGGCCCTTTCAGGGGCGGATGTTCTGTTGATTCCCCACGCATCGCCCCGGGGCGCCCCTTCTGAAAAATTTGAAAGTTGGATGCGACATCTCCCCGCCCGGGCCTTTGATAACGGTGTCTTTGTGGCGGCCTGCAATCCGGTGGGTGAAAACGGCGCAGGTCTTTCATTTCCGGGGGTAGCGTTGTTGCTGGGTCCCGACGGCCGGTTGATAAAGGAATTTCAGGGAGCAGAAGAGGCGATCCTCCATGGGGTCTTACGTGGCGATGATCTGAGGCGTATCCGACAACACCGAATGAAATACTTCCTTTCCAAAAGGCGGCCGGAACTCTACCTGTAAATTGAAAATATTGGTTGCTTCTCCGCAATGATTCGGGGGAAATTGCCTGCCGGGTTACATTTTGGCATGCATGATTGGAACTCTCTTTTAAGGGCGGCGGGTGGCAATTTCCTTCATTCTTGCTTCGACAATTTTTTCTTCATGCCGCCTTTTTTTAGCGGCGGCTTCCGTCACTTTTTCCATGAGGATGTCCATGTCACACGGTTTCATCAAATAGTCAAAGGCGCCTTTTTTCATTCCTTCGATGCCCGTTTCAACGGTGGCATGACCCGTCAGCATGATGACTTCCAGCAGGGGGAATTGGTTTTTGATTTTTGCCAGGGTTTCAATGCCGTCCATCTCGGGCATCTTCACATCGAGTACGACCACCTCAATACTGTTGTCCTCCGCCAGAACTTCCAGCGCCTTCGGACCGCTGAATGCTTTCGCAATGTTGAGATCTCTTTTATTCAAACGCCGGGTCATTGCTTCAACGAACGGGACTTCATCATCAACCAGAAGCACGTTTGCTATTGCCATGATTTTTCCTCCTTTTGATTGCTGTTGCTATCATTTCAACAGCAACAAATATGCCAAACCAAAAAGGGGTCGATAAACTTTAACCAGTTGACAATGTGAGCGAAAATCCGGTCACATGCGTTGGGATGTTTCAGAAGGGAAGAGGGGTGTCAGTATTTTTTGCAGCCTGGAAAGGGTGCAAACCATATTTTACCGTATCTCCGTTTTAGACGATGGGTTGCTCACCGATGTTTCGAATTTCAGACCGTATTTGTCAATTTTGGCATGGAGGGTCGGCCTTGAAAGGCCCAAGAGTTTGGCCGCGCGGGATCGGTTTCCGCCGGTCAGGTTAAGGGCCTCCCCCACCAGGATAGCCGCAAACCGGTCCATGCATGACTCGAACAGGTTTTCCGTCCCTTTTGTGGTGAGGGCTTCCCGAGCCCACTTGTAGATCGCCTTTTCAGAAAATTCAGGGCCTTTCCCCGTAGTTAAATCGGCATTGCTGATAGCCTGTGCGATTTCTTCAGGCCCAACGGGAGCGCCTCGGTTAAATATCAGCGCTTTTTGGAGGGTGTTTTTGATCTCCCGTACGTTTCCCGGCCACGAATAGTCGTTTAAGGCGGAAATTGCCTCTTTGGAAATGCCGGGGTTGTCCATGGCGAAATCCGACGCCGCCCGGGCCAGGAAATACTCGGACAGGAGTGGAATATCGCCGTCTCTTTCTTTAAGCGGCGGGAGCGCGATGGTGACGACTTTGAGCCGGTAGTAAAGATCTTCACGGAAGTGCCCTTCTGAAAGGGCCCCTTCCAGGTCACGATTGGTAGCGGCAATGATGCGCACATCCACGGGAATTGTGTCCCTGCCTCCCAGTCGTTCGATGCTTTTTTCCTGAAGCAGCCTCAATATCTTGGCTTGTATGCTGGAAGGCATGTCGCCGATTTCATCCAGAAACACCGTGCCCCTGTTTGCCTGTTCGATCTTTCCCACGCGGCGGTGGTTTGCGCCGGTAAACGCTCCCTTTTCGTATCCGAACAGTTCGCTTTCCAGAAGGTTTTCGGGAATGGCAACACAGTTAATTACCAAAAACGGTTTCTCAGCTCTGAGACTGTGTTGATATATGGCTCTGGCCACCAGTTCCTTTCCCGTCCCCGATTCACCGCGTATCAGCACCGTTGCATTGGTGGGGGAAACCCTGCCAATGGCTTTGTAAATGTCCTGCATGGGCTTGCTGCGGCCAACCAAGCCCTCTCGTGCCACATTGTTCGGGGCGGCGTCCATTTCCACGGGTGAATGCATAAAGTGGGCTGCATCCAGGGCTTTCCTGATGACATCCAGCATTTCAGGGATATCAAAGGGTTTGAGAATATAATCAAACGCCCCCATTTTTGTGGCTTCGATGGCGGTTTCGGTGGTTCCAAAGGCCGTCATGATGATGACGGGGAGTTTGGGATCCAGTGTGTTGATTCGTTTGAAAGTTTCAAGGCCGTTGATGCCGGGCAAGCGCATATCCAGGATAACCAGGTCGGGGGGGGCAGCTTCAATCCGTTTGAGGCCTGTCTCACCGGATGGGGCGGTTTCAACCCTATAGCTTTCCTCCTTCAGAAGCTTTTCGAAGCTGGCGCGCAGTTGGTCGTCGTCATCAATGATTAAAATAGTACTCACGGCTATATCTTCTCCAATGGTAGTGTCAGAACAAATGTGGCACCTTTTCCACTTTCGGAATTAAGCGCCAGGCAACCGCCGTGACTTTCCATAATTCTGGATGTGATACTTAAACCGAGGCCTGTCCCTTCTTCTTTGCTGGTGAAAAAAGGCTGAAAGACCTTGTCCTGTATCGGTTTCTGAATGCCCGGACCGGTGTCGGTTATTTGAATGACGGCAACAGGTCCATGGGGTTCGCGGAAACCTTTTTCCTCATGAATAAAAATGCTCCCGCCCCCTTCCATGGCTTCACAAGCATTCTCCAGAAGATTGATCAGTGCTTCTTTCAGCTGTTCCGGATCCAACTGGATTTCCGGAAGAATCTCCCGGCGGTCAACGGTTACTGTTACGTTATAGGATTCCAGACGATGCTGCAGCAATTGTAGGACGAGATCCACAATCTCTGACGGACTTATTTTTTGAGTTTTAAGCTTGGGGGGACGGGAAAATTCGAGAAAATTTTGTACAATGGTATCGATGTGACGAATTTCATTGGAAATCACCGCAAAATCATCCTTTTGGGCAGGTGAGAGTTCAAGTGTTCTGTCCAGAGAAAAAAGGCGCATCTTCACGGAAGTAAGTGGGTTTCGGACACTGTGGGCCATCCCCGCAGCCAGTTTTCCCACAGATGCCATCTTTTCCGCCTGTAAAAGGGTTTCCTGACTTCTTTCCAGCGCCGCCTGCGTATGGTCCGCGTCTTTAATAAGGCCGCGCACACTTCGGCTCAGAATATTAACTTCGTTTCCCGTGTCGTTCGGTTTCTCACGCCTGTCTGCTTCCAATGCAAGTCTGCGAATGGGAACCAGGATTTGTTTTGTCAGGACGAATGCCAACAGAACGCCCAACACAATGACAATCAGGATGGCCGTACCGGCAACAAGCCTGAGGTTTCGGGCCTGCCAGAGACTTTTCTTTTCGGCTTGTTCTATGGCGTTCCGGTGGATGCGTTTATAACGTTCACATAAATCCAGGATGCCGAAAAACCGATTTCGTGCCTCTTTGTGTAAACTGGCGCTTGCTTCCCGCTCACCCTGTTGATAGTGAGAGATCACTTGATCCTTAATGGCTATGTAGCCGTCATAGGCTGCTTCGATTTCGGAAACGGTCTTCTTCTGGCGTGAAGTCCTGGCAAGACCTTTTGTTGTTTCCAGCCGTTCTTTGAAAATCTGGCGGTATTCCCCCAGTTGACGCAGCCAGTCGGGATCGCCATCCAGAAAATAGTAGGAAACAAACCCTTTCTGATTAACGAGGGCAATTTCCAGCCCTTCCGCTGCATAAAGGGTTTCCATATTCTCGGAGATAATATGGCTCAAAAGTCCCTCCATTCGATAGGTGTACCATACCATGACGAGGCCGCCGGTAACGGTGACCACCACAACGGCGACCAGGAGTAAATATATGCGTGTACGCAAATTGAACATATGGATTAGGTGCCGATCATCAACACTTCAGGGGGTTGATTGTGCCAGCCATTTTTTTGGAATGAAGCAACAAGAGCCCGTTTCGAATATATTGTCAAGAGATTTTTAACACAGGCAAATGCCTGATGCGGTTAGTCGCAAGGTTCTTTCCGGTTGCGGTTCAATATCTTCGCCACCACTCTTTTAAGGTGTTCGATGCTGTTTCCCCTTTTTTCCACAAAAATGACATTTTTTACGTCTAGCGGATATTGGCTGTGATCTGTCTGAAACGAATGTACCACCAGCGGGAGCTGGGGAATACGGTTATTCAGTTTTTCAAATATGGCCGTGTCCCCAACGTTCGCAAGATCCGGGTCCAGAATGAGAAGGTCAAGGGGCGTCTGGCTGAAGACCTGTTTCAATATTTCGCGGCTGTTCTTTGCTGGAATAACCCTGTAGCCGTCAGAAACCAGTTCTCTTTTTAAAAGGTCTCTCACATTGGGGTTACGGTCCGCTATGAGAATTGTAAAACCAGGTCTATTTTCCAAAGGATTTCTCCATGCACCATTCTTTTAATGTTGTCGTTTGATGGAGACTATTTGTCGGGTTTGGTGTTCAACCATTTTGATGCATCTGCTTCATCTTTGGCCGGTACCTATTAGTGGTCAAAAGGTGCCGCCGCTTTTTCTCATGAGGAGTCTGGCTTCAGCCTGTCTGATGCGCTCTTCCTGCTCATCTTTTCTTCTTCTGGCGCCCTGCAGCTTGTGCGTCAGTTCCTCGAAATCAGCGGGTTTCATCAAGTAATCAAAGGCACCCAGTTTCATTCCCTCAACAGCGGTTTCGGCACTGCCGTGTCCTGTCAGCATGATAACCTCCACAAGTGGAAACCGCTTTTTGATCTCTCCCAGTGTTTCCATTCCGTCCATGCCGGGCATCCTGATATCCAGAATCACCACATCGATATGGTCTTGCGCCAGGATATCAAGACATGCCTTTCCGCTGTATGCCGTGGAAACCTGTTCGCCGGCTTCCCGTAACCTCAGTGAAAGCATTTCTACGAAGTCTTCTTCATCATCAACCAGCAGCACTTTTGTCGGTATTCTGACCATGGCCCATTTCTCCTTCATATTGTTTGAGGTCATGCACGATGAAATGTCATGCGATGTTGTTTTTACACCCATTCGCCATACTGACCTTTGTATTACCCTTTGTTCAAATCACATTTTACGTCCGGATGCTTTGGAAGTTTTACACTGAACCGTGTCCCCTGACCGACGCGGCTTTCCACGTCTATTTCGCCACCCAGTTTATGGATAATGCTGCGGGTGACAAAAAGCCCAAGGCCCGTGCCTTCGCCGGTGGGCTTTGTGCTGAAGAAGGGTTCGAAAATCTTTTCCAGGTGTTCCCTAGGGATCCCCCGACCGGTATCGCTTATGGTGAATGTCACATGGTCTTCAGATGTTTCAGCTGTGAGGGTGATTTTTCCACCGGCATCGGTTGCATGTACCGCGTTGCTCAAAATGTTGATCAGGACCTGCCGCAGTTTATAAGGATCGCTCCATATGGCATTTTTTCCGGGATCAATGGTTTCCAACAGTTGAACGCCTTTTTGGGTAGCCTCTTTTTGGTGGAGCACCATTGTTTCTTCAACCAGCTCTTTTAGGTCCACTTTTGAAAGGGTCGCATCCGTTTGCTTTACCGATCCCAGAAGCTGATGCGTAATCCGCCTGGCCCTTTCCACACCGTTTTCGATTTTCCCCAATGCCATCTCAAAATCACCCCTTCGGGGCATTTGTGCAAGTTCTTTTTTTTGAAGAATGGACTTCATCCATCCGGCGGATTCTTTGATAATGGCCAGGGGGTTGTTGATTTCATGGGCGACGCCCGCGGCCAGTGTGCCCAGCGATGCCAGCCTTTCGGTGGCGATCATCTGCTGTTCCATTTTGGTCCTGAAATCTTTCTCTTTCTGTTTCTCATCCTCTCTGATGCGCTTTTCAAATGCCTGTCTGATTTTGCCTGCCAAATGCTCCAGTTCTATGGGTTTGCTCAGATAATCAAACGCGCCGGATTTAATGCCATCCACGCCGTCCCGGGTGGTTGCGTGACCGGTCAGCATGATGACTTCGACTTTGGGATATCTGTTCTTGATGTGGTGAAGGGTTTCCATGCCATCCATGTCCGGCATCTTCAAGTCCAGAACAACGACGTCCACGGGGGTTTTCATGAGAATGTTCAGACACTCTTCTCCGCCGGAAGCCTGGTTGATGTCCATCCCCCGTTTTGTCAAGCGTTTGGCGACTGTCCGCCGAAAGTCATTTTCATCATCAACGAGAAGGACGCGTATGTTTTCCATATTCTATGTGGATCCCAGTATCATCAAAAAGTGTTCTTACACCAGCCCCAGCAATTTCCACCAGACTGCAGCAACCAGCACGAGAATACCCAGCAAAATGGGTGTGGCCACAAGCCCCACTTTTGTGAGGTCACTCGATTTGAAATATCGGTAGCTGTAAGCGATGGCATTGGGGGGGCAGCCGATGACCAGAAGCATGGCGAAAGAGGTGGCAGTTCCGAGACAGAGGGCAATGATCCTGGGGTCAACCCCTTCCAGTTGCGCCATGGGGATTACGATGGGCAAAATAAGGGCGGCTGCGGCCACGTTGGCCATGGCATTTGTCACCAGCGCTCCGAAAACCCCCACGCCCACAAAGAGGAGTAACCAACCGCCACCCTGAACCATGGGAAAAAAGATATTTGCAAAGTAGGTGGCAGCGCCGGAATAGCCCATGGCAAGGCCCAGAGAGATGCCCCCGCCAAATATGAAAAGGGCTGTCCCCCATTCAAGATTTTCGTGAATGTCTTCCCATTTCAGGATTTTCATCAACACCAGGGCTGCTACGGCCGCCATGCCCGTTACCGAATAGTGCATGCCGTGCACGCCTTTTGTCAACCACGAAACAAAAGCCAGCCCTATGATAATGAGCGTCTTTTTTTCCATGGAAGTCCAGGGGCCTAGGTCTTCGTCGAAATCGGGCAGTTTAAATTTGGGATCGGGCCTGAACACGAAATATACGATCAGCACAGCAGCCGGCACAGTAAGGAGGGCGGCCGGCATGGCGTACTTTATCCAGTCAAAGAAACTGATTTCCATCCCCGTGAATTCATGAAGGAAGGCCGCGGAGACCATACATCGGCCGCCGCCCACCAGACTTCCCATGCCGCCGCAGGAACAGGCGAAAGGAAGAGACAGCATCATGAATTTTGCCGTGTTGGTATGCGGTTCTATCCCTACGGCTCTCATGAGGGGAAGCATGGTGATAATCCCTATGGCGCACGCGGCTGCATCATGCATGAAAGAGGATGCGAGGCCGAGACCCATGGAGATGATAAAGGTGAACTTGACCACGCTGTTTCCGGCTTTTTTGACAATAAAAAAACCGAGTCTTTTGGTCAGCCCCGCTTTGTCAAGGGAAATGGCAAAGATCAGGCAGCACATGATGAATATCACCACCGGATGCATATAAGGCGCCCAGGCCTCCTTCACATCCGTGATTCCCATCAATACCAGAAAAACACCGATACAGATGGCGGTGATTTCAAGGGGGATGGGTTCAACGATGAAAAGGAAGACGAGAACCGCCAGGACGGCCAGGAAGCGTTTGGCTTTGGGTGAAAGACCGTTGATATATTCAATTTCGACCCCTCCAAGGTTAAGGGATGCGGCCGTCTTTATCAAAAAGGCCGCGGTTGCTTCCTTTCCCCCCGGGCTTTTTGCTTGGATAACGTATCCCGGGGTTTTCTCAGATTCTTGAGCCTCTTGAGAAAACAGGGCAAAGTGGCTGTTGACATGCTGAATAAGTTTCTGCGCTTTGTCACCGGTTATCCTGAATTTGGTTCCTTCCGGTCTTGGCAGCAACAGAACAATGACACCGAGCGCAAATGCGATACCGATCTGGACCCACTTTGATTTTAAGAACATTTCCCCTCCATGAACACTGGTTTTGAGTTTGGTTTTCTTCTGTGACAGCAACAAGTGTTCCAAAAAATGCCGTAAGGGCTGAAAATAATGTAACTATTTGATAAGGCAGGTTAAATAAGCAAGGCTCAAGCGAAACCCAACAGCAGCGCTACCATATGGGTGTCGCCGTTCCTTTACGTATTGCAAAAATACCTGTCACACCCATATGCTCTTTTTTTTAACGCCGGTAGGTATCGAATCGTAATGAGGGGAAAAAACCTATTATGTTGAGATGGTTATAGATTTTTATGGCTTTTCGGGGCCGATCTCTTTCTTTGGCATGGATTGCGCAGTTAATAAAGATGATGCTTCCCAATTCCCACTGAAAGGAAATCGAATATGGGTCCGGTTCAAAAAAAATCCAACGGTCATTACCATTCACTGAGAAGGAACATCCTTCTGACAATCATCATTGTTTCAATCACGCCGATGATCCTGGTTAGTATCAGTATCCTTTATCAGTTCAACGTATCCTATCGGGAAAAAGTCGAAGCGCATCTTAAAACGCTGGTAAAAAAGCACAAGCAAAACGTAGACAACTTCCTCAAAGAAAAATCGGGCGATATTGCATCGCTGGCAAAAACATTCACTTTTGGGGAGATGAGCGATGAGTCATTCCTTAAAGACAGGCTTGCGGTGCTTCAGGAGGAGTATGATCCCGCCTTTGTGGACCTTGGGGTGATCAACGCTCGAGGCGTTCAAATGGCGTATGCCGGACCGTTCAACCTGGGAAAAGCGGTTTATTCATCTGCTGAATGGTTCAAAAAAGCCATGGGAAGCGACAAGGTATACGTGAGCGATGTCTTTTTGGGAATTCGGGGCCTGCCCCATTTTATTGTGGCTGTGAGAGACAACTGGAATGGGGAACCCTGGATATTGAGGGCGACCATCGATTTTGTGGCATTTAATGATCTCGTGGAAAATATTCGCATTGGTGAGACCGGTTTTGCCTTTATCCTGAACAGCGAAGGAAAATTCCAGACCAAGCCCCTTCACAACATCATTCCCACCAAAGAGCCGTATGCGGGGTTTTTAAAAAACGAAACCAAATTGCAAGACAAAATAACCCTTATTGAAAGGGAAGATACTTCCGGGCTCGATGAGATTTATGTGGCTGCCTTTTTGAAAGGCGGCCAGTGGCTGCTGGTCTATCAACAGAGGGCAGCGGATGCATATACAGACCTGCGAAATGCGTTCAACGTGACGCTTGCTATTATTTTGCTGGGCAGTGTCGGCATCATCAGCATGGCATACATACTTTCGAAGAAAATGGTAAGCCGAATTGTCCGGATGGACAAGGAAAAGCAGATCATGAACACCCAGATTGTGGAAACGGGAAAGCTTGCATCCATCGGTGAGCTTGCTGCAGGTATCGCCCACGAGATCAATAACCCCGTCGCCATTATGGTTGAAGAAGCCGGTTGGATTGAGGATCTTTTGAGCGAGGAAGACATCAAAGAAAGCAAAAATCTGGAAGAATTCAGACGAGCGCTGAAACAGATTGATGTCCAGGGAAAAAGGTGCAAAGAGATAACACACAAATTACTCAGTTTTGCGAGGAAAAGCGACTCAAAGGTCCAGGATGTTCAGGTTAATGAATTGCTGAGGGAGGTGATTTCCCTCTCCGAGCAGAGGGCGAAATACAGCAATGTTGTCATCACCAAATCCTTTGAAGATAATCTTCCTACCATAAGAGTCTCGGAATCGGAGCTACAGCAGGTTTTTCTTAATCTCATCAATAACGCCCTTGATGCCATGGATAAAGCGGGCGGAAACATCAACATATCCACAAAAACGGTGCCGGGACATGCGGGACGGGATATCCAGATTCAGGTGGCGGATGAAGGAACGGGAATTCCGGAGTCCAATTTGATTAGAATTTTCGATCCGTTCTATACGACCAAGCCTGTAGGAAAGGGAACAGGCCTTGGGCTTTCCATATGTTACGGTATTATCAAACAACTGGGTGGCGATATTGAAGTCAAAAGTGCCATTGGTGAGGGGGCTCGGTTTATCATCAGAATTCCTCTGGATGGGGAAGAAAAAAAGAAAGTTTCGAACCTTTCACAATAAGAGGTTTCCGGCGTTTCTTTAACGAGACGCCTCATTTTAAAGGTATTTAGGAGGTAACATGGGCAGTAGAGGCCGAAAAACACCGTTTCATAATTCCACCATTCGCCAGAACCAGAGGATCAAGCTTCTCCTGGTGGATGACGAAAGGGAGTTTTTGAAGGTTCTGTCAAATAGGCTGCGCAAGCGTGGCATCGAAGTGGAAACGGCATCCAGCGGCGCAAAGGCCATTCAATCACTTCGCCGGGTGGACTTTGATATCGCCGTTGTGGATCTCAAGATGGAAGACATGGGGGGCATTGAGGTGCTGCAGATATTCAAGAAAATGGCTCCCGAAATGCCCATTATCATTTTGACCGGGCATGGTTCCGAACAGGCACTCCAAGAAGGTATGACCAGCGGTGCTTATGACTATCTGATGAAACCTTGTGATATTGAGGACCTGCTGGCGAAAGTAAGGGACGCGGCTGACGTCGATGATCCATAATGGGACGACATTTGAATCATAAAAAAAGGCACGAGGAAGCGGCATTGCCGTTTTCTTGTGCCTTTTTGGTTCGGTACTGTCTAATTCCGGGAATTACACTAAATTTTCACGGTTTGTCATCAGAAATTATACACAACCGGTCGGTTTGGGCAGTCCGGCCATTTTACAGGCGCCTTTGCCGGGTCCCGAGGGGAACAATTCGTAGATGTATTTCAGTTTGTAGCCGGTGACTTTGGAAAGAATCCTGACCATGGGGGCGATACCGTTTTTCCGGTAGTACTCCTGCAGCACTTCAACGACCTTCTTATGTTCATCCGTCAGTTCTTCGATGCCTTCGGTTGACTTCACATATTTCATCCATCCTTCGTCCCAGTTGGAGAAGTCGTCGATGAATCCGTCTTCGTCAACAACGTAGGATTTTCCTTCAAATTCTACTGTTGCCATACCTAAATTAACCTCCCTTTGTTAATTAAAATACCTTAAAAAGATACTAAACCTGAATATTCATTCAGCGAACACAATACATAATCGGAACAGTATAATTCCCATTTTCTGAATTGTCAAATGTTCTTTTTGAGCTTCTCAGGGGTTTTGCCCCCCTTTTTTTCTTTGAAATTTAAGGCTGCTCTCATGAGGCCCTTTACCCAATCAGGTTCACCGGCGGCATGCACGTGGGTATAGGTCCCCAGAACATTTTTTCTGCAAATGCCATCTTTTCCGCTGTCAATGCCGTTACCCCGCTGAACCTTAAACGCGAAGCGTACCCTCTCTTCGGGAGCTGTCAGAATAGCTTTGGAATAGTGAAATTCGTGTCCACGCAAAATTTTTCCAACCGGATAGTAAGGATTTTGCCCACAGGTTTCAAGAATGGTATACCCGTGCCCCTGAGGTTTCTTTTGAAAAACAAAATCCAAAGGGAGTGCACCGACCATGGGGTAATGATGGCCGGGCAACCGTATCTGCTCTCCCAGATATATGAGGCCGCCGCATTCCGCATAAACGGGAAGACCATTTTCGATTGCTTCTTTCAGCGCGGTTCTGAAGGGAACGTTATTCGCCAGGTATTGAGCCTGGGTTTCAGGAAATCCACCACCGATATAGAGAGCATCCAGATCCGGCAGGGCATTGGCGGAAATAGCATCCAGTTTAATGAGATCAGCACCCCCTTTTTCCAGTTCGGAGATATTTTCAGGGTAGTAGAACCAGAGCGACTGATCCCTTATGAAACCGATTCTCGGGCGAAATGGCATTTTTTTCGCAACGGTTTTCGCTTCAAAGGGGTGGCTGATCAGGTCCAATTCCGGGGCCGTACCTGCGATTTTCTGAATGCGCTCAAGGTCCAGGTTGTCCAGGACGATTTTCCGGGCCCACGATATGGCTTTTCGTGCGCGATCACGCTCCTGGTGAGGCACCAGCCCCATGTGTCTTTCGGGAAAGGGATTTTCTTTGAGCTTGGGGACCGAGCCCACCACTGGAATGCCGCAATATTTCCAAATGGCGTTGGTGATCAGGTTCTTTTGCCGCGGTCCCGCGACGCGATTCAAAATAACGCCGGCGATATTCAGCTCCGGGTCAAATACCTGGCATCCTCGAACCAGGGCGGCCATGGTGCGTGTTGTCATGGTTACATCCAAGACAATCAGAACCGGTGCGTTAAGAAGTCTTCCCAGTTCGGCGGTGCTGCAACAACCATCAATATCAAGCCCGTCATAAAGCCCCCGGTTTCCTTCAATCAGGGAAATTCCTTCTTGCCCGGAATGGTTCAAAAAGGAATTGAAGATCTGTTCTTCATTCATTAAAAACGGATCCAGGTTATAACAGGGCACTTCCGCTGCCATGGAAAGCCAGCCTGCGTCGATGAAATCCGGGCCTTTCTTGAAAGGCGCCACCTGAAGGGACTTTTCACGCCATGCAGCGGCAAGGCCCAGGGATAAAATGGTCTTTCCGGAACCGCCTTTGAGCGCAGCGATTATAATTCGGGGATACATGGAATTATCTCTGATTAAGCGATGTTGCTTCTTTTGTGATTACGGTTAACGGTCAAAAAAGTTTTGGGAATAAGGAACATGGTCGTTTGAAATTGTCAACAAAAAACTCTTGGAATGTTTCTGTTTTTTTTATTGACATCCTGCCGGCCTTTTGATTATTAACTTACTGAAAAATTGGTATTTGGTAAAAGTACGATTCGGCCGGATCGATTTTGAGGATTCGGTAAAAGATATAATTCGGATATTTCCGCAATCCCGACTACGGATAAGGCGTTTTTGAGGGAGGAGGTGAAGGGCTGCACTTATTTTTTCGGATATATTCCTTAATGAGGGACCTTATATAATAACATTTTAAGGAGGCAAGTCTAATGGCTTTTGAACCAAACGAAGAACAAAAGATATTGAAGTATGATGAGCTTCGCATCTACACCGATGAGGAGTTGAACAACTATACGGAGGATGAGCTTAAGAATTTCAAATGCAAGCACGACATCCCTGATATGGACGAGCTGGAAAAAGGGCCTTGGCCGAGCTTTGTGGCGGATGCCAAACGAGAGGCCCTTCACCGCAGGAATCTGGCTGATGATCGAATGATGATTGATCGGGACGTTGTCGAGGACATGCTGGGACAGCTTCAAGTCTCCTTCGACGAAGGGGAAACCCATTGGAAACATGGCGGCATCGTGGGAGTGTTTGGTTATGGCGGTGGGGTGATCGGCAGGTACTCGGACTTACCTAAAAAGTTTCCTTCCATTGCGCATTTTCATACCATGCGGATCAACCAGCCGGCCAGCAAGTTTTACACCAGCGATTACCTGCGCTGCATCTGCGACCTCTGGGAGTTCCGCGGCAGCGGCATGATGAATATGCATGGATCCACCGGTGATATGGTTTGCATCGGAACCTTCACCGAACAGCTTGAGCCTATTTTCTATGAGCTGGGCCACGTGCTTCAGCAGGACCTGGGAGGTTCCGGTTCCAACCTGCGGACGCCGTCCTGCTGTATCGGCAAGGCCCGCTGTGAATACTCCTGCATCGATACTCAGGCCCTTTGTTATGAGCTGACGCACTATTACCAGGATGAGCTGCACCGTCCGGCCTTCCCTTATAAGTTCAAATTCAAATTTGATGGTTGCCCCAACGGTTGCGTCGCCTCCATTGCCCGGTCGGACATGAGCTTTATCGGAACCTGGAAAGACGACATCCGGATTAACCAGGAAGCGGTTCAGGCCTATATCGGCGGTGAAATAGCTCCCAACGCCGGCGCCCATGCGGGCAAAGACTGGGGTAAATTCGATATCGATAAGGAAGTGATCAACCTCTGCCCCACCAACTGCATGTGGATGGAGGACGGCAAACTCATGATTGACGATAAGGAATGCACCCGTTGCATGCATTGCATCAATACCATGCCGAGAGCTCTGAAGCCGGGTGTCGAGACCGGTGTGAGCATCCTGTTCGGCGCAAAGGCCCCGATCCTGGACGGTGCCCAGATGTCCGTTTTGACAATTCCTTTCATGAAATGCGAAGCACCGTATGAGGAAATCAAGGAAGTGGTTGAAAAGATCTGGGAATGGTGGCCGGAAGAAGGCAAGAACCGCGAACGTCTGGGTGAACTGATCCAGCGTCAGGGTATTGCCAAACTGCTGGAGGTCCTGGAGATTCCGCCCATGCCGCAGATGGTGAAAGAGCCGAGAAGCAATCCCTACATCTTCTGGAAGGAAGAGGACGTGCCCGGTGGATGGGACCGCGATATCAACGACTACCGATCCAGACATGCGAGATAGGAGGAACACATAATGGCATTATCAACTGAAAGACTGGGACTGTATAATCCTGAAAAACCCATGGAAAACAGGCTGACGGACTTGGGTCCTCGGCACTTCTGGCAATATTTTCCTCCCGTTATTCAGAACAACTACGGCAAATGGGACTATCATGACATCCTGGAGCCCGGTGTTCTGGTGCATGTGGCCGAGAGCGGCGACAAGGTCTTTACCGTTCGGTGCGGCGGCTGCCGTTTCATGACCGTTGAAAATATTCGGGAAATCTGTGATATCGCCGATAAACACTGCGACGGTTTTGTCCGGTTTACCACCCGGAACAACATCGAATTCATGGTGGACAGCCAGGACAAGATGGAAGCCTTGAAAAAGGATCTTCAGAGCCGCAAACATGTGAGTGGAAGCTACAAATTCCCCATCGGCGGTACCGGCGCAGGCATCACCAATATCGTTCATACCCAGGGATACATCCATTGCCATACCCCGGCGACAGATGCCTCCAGTATGGTGAAAGCCGTCATGGATGAGCTTTTCGAAGAATTTCAGAGCATGACCCTGCCGGCCCAGGTGCGGATTTCCATGGCCTGCTGCCTCAACATGTGCGGTGCGGTCCATTGTTCCGATATCGCCCTTCTGGGGTATCACCGAAAACCGCCCTTGATTGATAACGAAGTTTTGGATCAGTACTGCGAAATTCCCCTGGTCATTGCGGCATGCCCCACAGCCGCCATTTCGCCGAGCAAGACCGAATCTGGCAAGAAGACGGTCAAGATCAAGAACGAACGGTGCATGTTCTGTGGAAACTGTTACACCATGTGTATGGCACTGCCCCTTTCGGACAGTGAAGGGGACTGCGTGACCATCATGGCCGGCGGTAAGGTCAGCAACCGTATTTCGCCCCCCAAATTCTCCAAGGTGGTTGTGCCGGCACTGCCCAACAACTTTCCGAGATTTCCGGAAGTGTGTCAGGACGTGAAAAAGATCGTCAACGCCTATGCGGCAGGTGCCAATAAATATGAACGTATCGGGGACTGGGCTGAAAGGATCGGATGGGAAAAATTCTTTGAAAAATGTGATCTTCCCTTTACCGATCACCTCATTGACGATTACCGCCTGCAGTATGATACCTACAGGACATCGACGCAATTCAAATACACCGATGCATCTTGGGCCGTTTCAAAAGCCGTGAACGGTATTTAACACACAAACGCTCAATTAATTCCTTCCGGTGAAGCAGTAAGCTTAAGAAAGCGACTGTTCACCGGATGGGATATGAGACGAAGGAGCCATAATGGAAGACATGAAAAAGGCAATTATGGACTTTGCCGAAAATAGCAAAAAAAGCAAGTTCTACTTTAATGACATCCAGAAAGCGGTTCAGAAAGTGCTTCCGGATGCCAAGGCCAGAATGATCAAGAAAGCTGCCACTGAATTGATCAATGAAGAAAAACTGATCTATTTTTCCACGGGCAGCAGCACCATGTACGGTATGAAAGGGAAGGGCCAAACCGAGGATCATTAAAGAAGATCATTATCGGTTCCTTTACCAAACATGATGAAATGACAGTAACGAGGTCGCCGTCCCGCCAGGGTTGCGACCTTTTTGCTTCATATGGATAAAGCATTTTGAGATTGAATCATCGGTCATGGGTTTTTTCGGAGCCCATGTCCGGTTAAGAATTTTGGGGTGTATTATGAAGACTCCACAGGGATCGGAAGAATTTCTTTTTGAACAAAAAGCACTGCGGGATGAAGACACAAAATGTGCCAATGAGGATTATAATCTGGGCGTCTCCCTTATGCAGCAGGAGAGGCTGGATGAAGCCATCGGCGCCTTTAATAACGCAATCGGCAGCAGTGCTCGAATGTTTGAAGCTTATGTGAATCTGGGCTACATCTATTTTAAAAAGGGCGACTTGGAGATGGTCATTGCGTCTAATAAAAAAGCCGTTGAGATCGAACCAAGGTATGCACGGGGGTATGCGAATCTCGGGTTCGCCTATCTTCAGATGCTTAAAACGGAAGAAGCCATTTCAGCACTCAACAAAGCCCTTGAACTGAATCCCGAGATTGTTCAGGCCTGGAGTAATCTAACCAACGCCTACCTGCAAAATGACGAAGTGGACAAGGCTGTTGAGACCGGTGAAAAAATGGTGGCGCTGGCGCCGGAGTTTGCCCTCGGTCAGAACAACCTGGCTTCCGCCTACTACAACAAGGGTGATTACGAAAAAGCCATTGAACATCTGGACAAAGCGGTGGATTTGGGGTTTGAGCCCCATCCTGAGTTCTTGAAAGCGCTGGAGCCACACCGTTAATCATGGATTTTTCTTATTTTTTTGAACCATATGAGGCATTGGTCAGCCGCGCGGATCAGGCTTTTGAACGCATGGAGGGGGAATACGGCGACTGCATCAAATGTAAGCCCGGGTGTTCGGACTGTTGCCATGCGGTATTCGGCCTGTTCCTCATCGAAGCGATTTTTCTTAAAAGCGATTTTGACCGACTGGCCGAAGCGGAAAAGAAAGCGGCTCTTGAAAGGGGGATTGCGGCGGAAAATGAGCTCAAAACCCTGGAAAGAACCCTTGAAGAGTTCAAGAACGATTCTCGCATGGGTGCGTATGCCATGGCAAAAGCGAGAGTCCGGTGTCCCCTCTTAGGCGATGACGATAGCTGTGGCTTGTATGACTATCGTCCCATCACCTGCCGCATTTACGGTATTCCCACTATGATTCAGGGGGTTCCCAGGATTTGTGGCGGAACCGGGTTCAAGAAGGATCAGAAATACCCCATCTTCAACATGGACGGGATCCAGAAGGAGCTGTTTCAGTTGTCAAAGGATCTCCTCACTAATATGGGAAATGATGTTGCCGATGAAAGGGCATCTTTTTTGATTTCACTTCCGAAAATCATCAAAACCCCCATCGACGATTTGGTCAATGAAAATCCCAGAAGGCCTGATACAGAAAACCATCCTTGATTATCGTATCTGCCATGTCAAGATTTTGATGGAGTGGTTTTACTGGGTATGCTGAAGAATTCCAACCATTCCGGAAGTACAATGCGCAAAGCTAATTTATGGATATGTAAGGCTTATCACCGGGTTTTGATGGTGCCGATACTTTGGGTTTTTTTGGGCCAACATATTTGCAGGCCAGATTCGGACCGTCAATTCACGACCAGTCAATCTCCTCGGCACAGGCGTATCACAACGATTTTAACTCATCAATATCATTAACCCTTGTCAAGTTATTCCCAGGCAAAAGGTCAAGAATTGATCTGGCAGTTTTGCATAAAATTGGTGGATGTGCTAAGAAGTTCAATACTTAAAAGTAACCATTCAGGACCTTCCGGGCTATATTGGCAAGAACTATCTCCCAAGATGGTTTGACATGATATTTCTTGTAATGTAGATGCGATGTGCCCGTCGATTTTTTAATAAATGTGCATGGTATCAAAACATGAAAGGACTCTGATCATGGCGAGAAAACTGATCGATATTTCCATTCCTCTGGATAACGACACAATCTCTGACCCTGAACCTTTCCGACCGAAAATCACGTATATAGATCACAAAAAGACAACTGAACAGGTTTGCAGTTTTTTCCCTGGATTAAAACCGGAAGACCTGCCCGACGGCGAGGGATGGGCGATTGAGAAGATCGAATTGATCACCCATAACGGAACGCACCTGGATGCCCCTTATCACTTTGCAACCACTATGAACCGCGGTGAACGAGCGATCACAATTGATGAGGTGCCCCTGGACTGGTGTTTTCGCCCGGGTGTCAAGCTCGATTTTCGACATTTCGAAGATGGTTACGTAGCGACCGCTGCTGATGTCGAAGCGGAGTTGAACCGGATCGGTCACAAGATTGAACCCTACGATATTGTTGTGGTGAATACACGGGCCGGTTCTGCTTTTGGGCACGATGACTATGTTGTAGCAGGTTGCGGCATGGGCCGGGAGGCCACCCTGTACCTGTTGGAACAGGGCGTACACGTAACCGGGACAGATGCCTGGTCCTGGGACGCCCCTTTTCTTTACACGGCCCAAAAGTTTGCAGAAACACATGACCCGGATATTATCTGGGAAGGGCACAAGGCCGGTCGTGAAATCGGGTACTGCCACCTGGAAAAACTGCACAATCTGGAATCCCTTCCTGCGAACGGTTTCCACATTGTCTGTTTTCCCGTGAATATAAAAAAAGCATCAGCCGGTTGGACGCGTGCCGTTGCGATGATCGATGAGTAAAGCTCGGAACAGACTTGCCAAATTGCGGTAACTCGATTCCTGCTTGCCGGGATGCTCCAGCTCTTGAAGGCGGCGAGCCGCTCGCCGTGGTTCGACGGTAGCATTCGCGAAGTCCCCACACCGCCACGGACATAGCCGTGCGGGTGGTGCTCCCAACGCATTGTCTCCGCGTCCCAAAGTCTCAATAGTATATGTCAAGAATTTTTCAGTGCTAAATGCTTTTTAAAAGATCAGACTTTTAGAGGTTTTGACAAAAACCAGTCCTATGGGCTATCCTGAATATATCTGTATTGCGGCACGGTTCGCTTTTCAATGGATAACATTACAAATGTAATGGTAAACAAATCCGTACAATAACTTTTTAGGATTTTCAAAAATGTCAATTAAATATATATTCTTTGCAGCTTTTGCGATTATTCTAATATTCTTCCTTATTGATGTAATCAAAAACCTACGTTCATATCTTAAAAAGAGGAAAGAACTTATGAATGCTGTAGAAAGGGATAGCAATAATTCTTGAAGCGTTTTCACATGATTTCAAGAAAGAAACTGATGAGTGATTTGACATGAAAAAGAAATACCCAGATGGTCAAGTATATGAAGGTGAATATAAATGGTCAAGATTCCAACGTATAAGACACGGACTCGGGGCTTATACTTTTCTTGATGGAACAAGATATGAGGGGCAATGGAAGGACGGTGACAAACATGGGCATGGGATTTTGACTCTTTCTGATGGCAGCAAATATGAAGGTGAATTCATAGACGGCAAATTCAACGGGCAAGGAACTTACACCTTTTCTAGTGGCAGCAAATATGAAGGGCAATTCAAAGACGGTAAATTTAACGGACAAGGAACTTACACCCATCCTGATGGAACCAAACATGAAGGGGAATTTGAGGAGGGTGAATATGTTGGGAAATAACTTCATATCTCAGTCCTCCAGGGTATTTGGCCAGATTGTCAAATAGGAATCCCTGATCTTTCAATGTGACTCCCTAACACCCCTGAAAAACCCTCTCAGGTTCTCTCAGCCCCATGAGAAACAATGCGCCTATACGCCTCTCAAAAATTAATTGGGCCAAAATTAGAATTGTTGCACATATCCCTGATCAATGAAACTCCTGAAAGGCCTGGCGCAGAAAGCCAATGTGATCGCCAATGTGGGCGTTTATGAGATCCATGCCATTTGAAGCCTGTGCCGCGTAATGGGCTAAAAGCGGATCGAAAACACGAGCGAACTCCGACTTGTCAAAGGATTGCAACAGGGAAAGAAGACTGTCCGCTCGGACCGCCGCAGCACCATCTCCTTTTGTTTCCAGTTCGCGGAGCCCATCAAAAAAACCCTTTACGGTGGCGGCTAGCGCAAAATCTTCCAGCCAGACCGTTTTCCCCACCCCATCCAGCCGATCCAGACGCATCCTTATGGTGGTATCCAGAAAAAAGTAGATGAAGGCAATTGTCGGGTCGACCTCTTTTCCGGAAAAAGCAGTCATCAAGGGCGCATATTTTCGAACGGTGGTCAGTTTCACCGCCGGTTTTTGGTCACCACGACATTTGACGATAAAATCCCCTGCGGCGTGATGCCATGTCCTGATCTGGTTGAAATTCTCAAAATCGTAATAAAAGGCCAGGATTTTCGAGCATTTCTCAATAATAATGGATGATTCCTCGGCCGAAGCATATCGAGGGCCACTCTTGAGATCCCATATTTGTATTTTCTGCCTGTTGTCTCTGGGGTCCCTGGTCACATGCCATTCGTGGTAATCTTCAAACCATTGGGCTGCAAGCATGACCATTTCTTCAGCCCTCCCGCCGGCCGTATGACAGATCATCCTCTTTATGCCGTAGATTTCGGGCAAAAATGAAAACCGAGAATGACGGTTCAACCAGCGCAGGATATCATGCTCTTTCAGGATACATCCCTGGCCCTCTTGGGAAATCGCGGTGCTCAATGTAAATTTCACGCGAACTTCCGCCATGATCGCTTCCACGCTGGCCAGATGGTACAGGACCCCGTGTTTTTCACTACGGATTTGAATTTTGAGTACATCTTGCAGGTTGAAATTCTTATCTGAAACGCTTTTTAGCGCTCCTTTGAGCAGTTCCCCCTCATCTTCCAAAATACATTTGCGAATGGTGTCGAAATAATCGCCAAGGGTAAGATGAGGATGGGCTTTTTCGGGATTTAAAAGGAAAGGCCTTGAGAGCTCTTCAGGGTTGAGGACAATATCGCCTTCGGGAGAAGCGAAAAGGTAAGAAACCATCATATTTTGGCCAGGGCCTCTTTGGCGATATCGCCTACAGACATCTTTCGAATATGCCCTTCTTCATAGATCGCAATTTCGTGGGAATCACCAAGGCTTCTTTCCATGTCATTTCTGGCTTCATGGGCCCCAAGGTTCCCCAGGAGCCATACGGTGTATCCGCGGACGGAAGGATCCTGATCTTCGAGAAAGGCAAAGAAATACAGGGTATGCTTGCGAATGAAAGGTCCTTGGGTTTTTGAGATCCTGCCCAGGGCCTTCAAGGCATCGATCCTACGGTTCTTATCTCCCATAAACTGGTAGAGCTGAGAGGTATATCCCCCGAAGAGATCGGGTCGTTGGGCTATGATTTCACCAATGGCTTCAAACGCGCCCAGGGGAAATGCCGCCGTATCCGTGAGGGAATAGAAAAGAGACTGCAGCAGCTTGGAAACGATTCCCGAATCGCTGTCGCCCACCACGGCACAGGCTTTCCCAAGGATTTCGGCGGCTCTTCCGCGAAGGAGGTCGTCACCGGAATAGAGCAGTCGTTGGAGATACCGAATGATCTTCTTGTCGTCTCGGGCCGTATCCAGTATGGAGGCGATCCGGTAGTTCTTGACGCCTTCTTCCACCTCCTTTTTGGACATCCGCTTTTTGGGGGTCCTTTTCATTTCCGGCTCAGGAGTGACGGCTCCAGAACTTTTGAGCCGATCCCTGGCACCTTCAGCCGTGACTTCCTGAACCTCCTCGTGCAACCTGACGAAATAGAGCGCTCCGGATGTTTTTCGGCCTTCATAGGTCCCCGACGAGACAACAAGGTGCGTGTTAAGATCGTAGTTTTCGACAATCGCCTGTTGATAGTCTTCGTCGGCCACAAGCCCCCACGCCAGATCCCAGTCCATGTTGCAGCCGAACAAAAGGGCTTCAATCAAGGCAGCGCCCAGGTTGTGTCCGGTTTCATCACAGGCATAGGCCGCACCGCAGGAACACATCCCCACAGGCATTTCACCGGGTTTTCGGGTGGTAAGCTCTTTTGGTTTTTCAACGGGCAGGCCGCAAAAAGGGCATTTGGCTCTTTGAACCGGTTCTCTTCCAAGAAATTTCTGATCAAACATGTCTATTGATGTTCCAGTATGGTAAAGGGTGAGGGCAGGTCGAAGCTGCGGGTATTTTCATCGTATTCAAAATCGACAATTTCCAGGCCCCATCGGGACGATTTGAACTGCACAACCCAGTTTCTGTACTGGGGGCCGGCAAATTCACAACTGATATTACCGACGCGGGCGTCCATCCGCATCAGCCGGTCAGCGATTTCCCCTTGAAAAATTTCAATGATATGGGACCTGTCATCATCATCGAGCGCTTTCTTCACTGATGAAGGGATTTGCTCATGTTCGTTCATTTGGTCGGTCCCGGAAGATCGAGGGTCATGCACTGGTTGCCTGATCCACATGCTTTGGTTGAAATCCGGGGTTCACTGCCACCGCCGCCCACGCCAAGGGCATAATTGGTGGCGCTGGTCACTTTCTCAATGGTGTAGGCCGAACATTTGGGACAGGAAAGATCAACCTCTTCGGTTGAGTTCATAAACAGCTTTTCAAAAATTTCGCCGCATTCAGCACACCTGAATTCATAAATTGGCATTGTTTTGCTCCTTGGATATATCGTATAAATACCAACTATAGTCACGAAAACAGCCAAAGTCAAACGACCATGATCCTTTCCTTTCATCCCTGTTTTACGGCCGATCACCAGATTATTCTGGGGGACCGTTCTCTCGGTGAATCGGACCGAAATTTGATTCGCAGCGCCCAGGCAGTCATCTTGCCGCAAGGACGGGTGGGCCGAATATTCCACGAGTGCCTGAAAGCGGATGTGGCCATGTTTCCCAATTATCAGGCGCGCCACACCTATCCCGGCAAGGTGGGGCAGAGTCGTCTCTTTGAAACGTTTCAACTCCCCCATCCCAGGACCTTTCGCTGGAGTAGGGTGGATCGGTTAAAGAAGATGGCAAAACTTCCCCACGAATTTCCCTTCGTGGTCAAAGATGATTCCAGTCATGAAGCTGAAGGGGTTTTTGTGATAACCGGTCTCAAATCCTTTAAAGCAGCGGTCGATTTTCTGTCCCTGAAAAAAAATGGCGAAAAGGTGGGTTTTGTCACCCAGGATTTTGTGCCCACCGGCGGAAATGTCCTGAGATCAGTCATTATGGGAGAACGGGTTCTTTCTTACTGGAAACGTCCTTCCAAGCCGGGCCAGGTTATCACCACCATCAGCAAAGGTGCCCGCGTTGACCATGACTGGAAACCGGATCTTCAGGCAAAGGGGAGGGAACAGGCACAGGTTCTGATTGCGCGTACGGGGATTAATCTGGCCGCTGTGGACTTCGTGTTTCCTCTGTTAAAGGAAGATCCCGAGCCGCTTTTTCTGGAGATCAATTATTTTTTTGGAAGACGGGGGCTGGGCGGCATGGATGCCTACTATCGGCTTCTTTTTGAGGCCATTCAAG